>SECN01000248.1 GCA_004173515.1 Myxococcaceae bacterium
GGTCGCGAAAGGGTGGGTACTTCTGACGCCATCGTTGGGACGAAGGCGCATCGCGTCCAAGGGTATCGCGTCGGGCCATCCCAGGGACAGGAAAGCCTCAGCCCACCCCCGGGTCGGTCGCTCGCCCCACCGGGAAGGAAGGTGCCCGGGGACCCGCCGTGATGCGGGCCGAACCCAGGCAGGGCGGACGTGCGAGCCACCCTCGCGAGGGGCCCTGGAAGCACGGGAAGTTGGGGTAGAACGGGAGTGAATGGCCTCCCCCCTGAGCGACCTGGACCAGAGAATCGCCCTGACCCGTCCAGGGGACACGGTGCGGGGGCTGAGCTTCGCGGCGGTGCTGCACCTGACGCGCACGCACCTGGGGCGCGACACCGCGGAGCGCCTGCGCGCGCCGCTGATGCAGCGCAACCCGGTGGACTTCTTCTCCTATCCGGCGGTGGACTTCCTGCGCCTGTTGTCCTTCGCGGCGGAGGCGCTCCAGCCGGAGTTCGGCACGCACGACGCGGCCCTGCGCGCGTGTGGCGGCGCCATCTGCGGGACGTTCTTCGAGTCCACGGTGGGGCAGACGCTGCTGCGCCTCACCCTGGGCAACGACCCCAAGCGCATCTACAGCAACGCGCCCACGTCGTACGCCACCGCGGTGAGCTACGGGCAGCGCGAATACCAGCCCCTGGGAGACAAGCGCGTGCGGCTGCTCTTCCGGGACGACCTGCTGCCGGTGCAGGTGCACGAGGGCATCCTCGGGGGCGCCCTCACCGCCCTCCAGCGCGAGGGCCAGGTGCGCGGCACCGAGCTGTCCCTGGGCGAATCCGAATACCTCATCGAGTGGGCCTGAAGAAACACGTCGGGCCCGCCCTTCCGGTGAAGGAAGAGGGGCCCGGGGGGATGCAAGGCTTGAGCGGAAGGCTACTTCGCGCCGCCCGCCGGAGGAGGCGCCGCCTTGCCCGCGACGGCGGCCACGGAGACAGCGTCCAGCTGCTGGGCCATGTCGTGCGCCTTGGCGAGGAAGTCGCCCGTCAGCTCCTTGGGCAGCGGATCCGCGCGGGGGAACTTCTGCGTGAGCGGGTTGGCGTAGGCGCCGTTGCGCTTCAGGCCGAAGTGCAGGTGCGGGCCGGTGGAGCGGCCGGTGTTGCCCGAATAGGCAATCACCTGCTTCTGCCGGATGCGGGTGCCGGAGCGCACGCCGTCCCCGAAGCGCGACAGGTGCATGTACTGCGTCTCCATGCCGTTGGCGTGGCGCAGCACCACCATGTTGCCCGCGGCGCCCGCGTTGCCCGCCGACACCACGGTGCCGTCGGCCACGGCCCACACCGGGGTGCCAATGGGCGTGCCGTAGTCCACGCCGTTGTGGTTCTTCACGTACTGGAGCACCGGGTGGAAGCGCGACCCGAAGCTGCTGGTGACGTGCGCGTACTTCAGCGGGCTCTTGAGGAAGGTCTTCTTGGCGCTGGCGCCGTCCTCCTGGAAGAAGTTCGCCTCACCGTTGGGCAGCACGTAGCGGAACACGCGCTTGTTGCCGACGAGGCCGCCTTCGTACGTGGCGGCCAGCACCTCGCCGTAGCGCAGCACGCGGCCCTTGGAGACGAACTTCTCCACCAGGGCCTTCGCCTTGTCGCCCTTGCGCACGTCCCGGTAGAAGTCGATGTCCCACGCGAACACGTCCGACAGCACCAGGCCGATGGACGGGTCCTCGCCGGCCGCCAGCGTCGCGTCATACAGCGACGTGCTGATCTCCAGCGAGACGAGCGACACCTGCTTCTCCACCTCGATGGAGCGCTTGCTGCCGACGTACTTCTCCCCGTCGCGGCGCACCTGCCACTCGTCCACGGTGCTCTGGCGGTAGTCGAAGAAGTCCAGCTCGCCGTTGCGCATCACCAGCCGGAACTGGTCGCCCACGCGGGAGCGGCGGAAGTCGAACACGCCCTCCAGCGCCGCGATGACCGCTTCCACCTGCGCGTCGGGCAGCGCCGCTTCGTGCAGCGCACCCGCCAGCGTCTGACGCGGCTCGATGCGGCGGTTCTTGATTTCGAACTGGGTGGCGGCTTCCGACGTCGAAGCCACCCCGAGGGCGGCGAGGCACAGGAGGGAGGCGGTCTTCATGAGGGCGGACAGGAGTGTAGAGGACTGTTGCACCTCCGCCCAACTCCTGACCGCACGTCGCCTGTCCGCCTGCCTGCTGGTGCACCCGGACCTACAATTCCACCTTCTTCTCCGAGTGGTGCTGCCCGTCGAAGCGCAGCAGGGAACCCTTGCCGTCGTAGCGGGTGATGATGTTCACCGGCCGGCGCCACAGGCTCTGGAGGTTGCGCAGCGTCTCCCGCGCGTAGTCGCCCTTCAGGTCCTGCCCGTCGTGCTTGTGCGCGAGCAGCAGCTCCGAGCGGTTCTCGTAGTTGCCGTCCACCACCTCGATGATGGGCTGCCCGAAGTTGGTGAGCGACGTGAGCAGCTTGTTCTTCACCTTGCGGAACTCGCGGTCCAGGATCTCCCACGAGTTGCGCTTCTCGTTGAAGCCATACACGAACAGCTTCTGCTGGAGGGCGAACTCGGCGGTGAGGAACGTGTCGATGAAGGTGATGTCGTTGTAGTGCTTGCGGACCTCGAAGATCTTCTCACGGCCCGCGCCCAGCTTCTTGTCCCAGGACTGGCGGGCGCGCAGGTCGTCGCACTCGTCCCACTCCTTGCCGAACTTGCCCTTGTTCCACCGGTCCTCGATGTCCCGCCACAGCTCGATGCCCAGCTTGTACGGGTTGATGGCGCCGGGGCGCACGCCCATGGTGCCGGAGTGGTGGTCCGCGTAGTCGATGATCTCCTCATCGCGCAGCGCCCTGCGGGTCATGATGGTGGAGTGCCAGTAGCTGGCCCACCCCTCGTTCATGATCTTCGTCTGGCCCTGGGGCGCGAAGTAGTACGCCTCGTCGCGCAGGATGGAGAGGATGTCCACCTCCCACGGCTCCAGCGGCGCGTGCTCCAAGAGGAAGTACAGCACGTCGCGCTGGGGGCGCTCCGGGAAGCGCTTGCGCTGCGCCTTCTCGTCCTCGGAGTGCTTGCGCTGCGAGTCCAGGAACTCCGAAGGGTTGATGTAGCCGCGCATGTACTCGCGGTCGACCTTGAAGCCCTCCACGCGCTCGTTGGACTTGAGCTCTTCCTCCGCGCGCTGCGGGTCGGGGTTCCGGCGGATGTGCGGCGCGTGCTGGTCGATGAGGTTCTCCAGCGACAGCGTCCGGTCGATGAAGTCCTCCACCTTCTCCACGCCAATCTTGTCCACCCAGCGCCGGACGCGGGTGGCGTGGTTGGCCATGTCGTCGATCATCCGGCGGTTGGTGTGCCGGAAGGAGAAGTTGTTCTTGAAGAAGTCGCAGTGCCCGTAGACGTGGGACATGACCAGCTTCTGGTCCACCTCCGGGTTGCTCTCCATCAAGTAGGCGTAGCAAGGGTCGTTGTTGATGACGAGCTCGTAGATTTTGGAGAGCCCGTACTCGTACCCCTTCGCCAACTGCTCGTACTCCATGCCCCAGCGCCAGTGGGGGTAGCGGGTGGGGAAGCCGCCGTAGGCGGCGACCATGTTCATCTCGTCGTAGCTGACCATCTCGAAGACGGTGTCGAAGAAATCCAGGCCGAATTCCTTGGCATAGCCGTGGATTTCGTCCCGCAGCGACGCGAGGCGGGGTGTCAGGCTCTTGGGCATCGGACGGGTGCTCCGCTGAAGGTTGCTCCGATTGGATTGAACGACCGCTTCAGCGGCCCTTGCCGAGGAAGTCCTTGATGGACGCGTAGATGGCGTCCTTGTCCGCGATCTCGCTCAACGAGACATTGTTCGTGTCACCCACCGCCTCGCGCAGGTCCTTGATGAACTGCCCGCTGCCGTAGGGGGACTCGACCTGGCCGTAGGCGAACTGGTTCACCTGCGGGAGGATGTCCGTGCGCAGCATTTCAATGCACTGGCGCGTGTCGTCCGCGCTCCAGTTGTCACCGTCGCTGAAGTGGAACGGGTAGATGTTCCACGCGCTCTTCGGGTAGTCCGCCTGGATGATCTCCCGGCACAGCTTGTAGGCGCTGGAGATCATCGTCCCGCCGGATTCACGGGTGTGGAAGAACGTGTCGCGGTCCACTTCGCGGGCGACCGCGTCGTGGATGATGTAGCGCGACTCCAGGCCCTTGTACTGGTGCTTGAGCCACGTATCGAGCCAGAAGCTCTCGATGCGGACGATCTCCTTCTGCTCGTCGCCCATCGAACCCGACACGTCCATCATGTAGATGATGACTGCATTGGTGTCCGGCAGCTCCTGCAGCTTGTAGCTGCGGTAGCGCCGGTCCTCGCGCGTGGGGATGATGACCGGCATCTTCGGGTTGTAGGTGCCGGTGGCGATCTGCCGCTTCAGGGCCTGCTTGAAGGTGCGCTTGAAGTGACGCAGCGACTCCGGGCCGGTGGTGTTGACGCCCGTGTACTTCACCTTCTGCGTGACGATGCGCTCGCTCTGCCGCCGCTCGATGCGCGGCAGCTGGAGCTCCTCGCCCAGTATCTGCGCCAGCTCCTCCAGGGTGACGTCCACCTCCAGGGCGTGGTCTCCCTCGCCCTGGCCAGCCTGATGCCCGTCCCCGGGCTCCACCGCCCCGGGGCCGAGCTGCTGACCCACCTCGCCGTCTCCCTGTCCGACGCCGCCCTGCTCCTTGTGGCCGTACTTGAAGCGCGGGATGTCGATGAAGGGGATGGGGATGCTGATGGCATCCTTGCCCTTCTTGCCCAGCATCTCGCCCTTCTGCACGTACTTGCGCAGGTTGGCTTTGATCTTCCCGCGGACGATCTGTTTGAAGCGGGAGTGGTCCTGGTGGATCTTCAAGGTCACGGCGGCACGTCTCCCCTGTGTGGTGTCCGGAGCTACTCCTTCGCGTCACCACGGGCGAAGATGCTGGCCACGAAGTTGAGGACGTCCGTGGAGCAGATCTCGCAGTACCCGTAGTTCTTCATCATCCGGTCCTTCACCAGATCGATCTTCTCCTGCGTCTCCTTGTCCACGACGGAGGACACCAGGTTCTTGAGCTTGATGCTGTCCTTCTGGTCTTCGAACAGCTTCAGCTCCAGCGCCTTGTGCAGCCGCTCATTGGTCCGGTAGTTGAAGGTCTTGCCCTCCACGGCGAGCGCGCCGATGTAGTTCATGATCTCCCCGCGGAAGTCGTCCTTGCGGCTCTCCGGGATGTCGATCTTCTCTTCAATGGAGCGCATGAGGCGCTCGTCGGGGACTTCGTAGATGCCGGTGTACTTGTTGCGGACCTTCTCCTTCTGGGTGAAGGCCTTGATGTTGTCGATGTAGTTGCCGCACAGCTTGCCGATGGCGTCCTCGTCGGCGCTGATGGCGCGCTGGACCTCGTTCTTGACGATGTCCTCGTACTCCTGCTTCACCGTGGTGAGCAGCTCCTTCATCCGCTTGCGCGCGTCCTCGTTGTTGATGAGGGAGTGCGTCTTCAAGCCGGCTTCCAACTCGTTGAGCACCATGAAGGGGTTGATGCAGCCCTCGCCCTTGTCGCTCACCAGGGCGTTGGAGATTTTATCCTGGATGTAGCGGGCGCTGATGCCCTCCAGGCCCTCGCGCACGGACTCCTTGCGCAGCTCCTTGATGTTGTCCTCGGTGAAGTTGGGCAGCGTCTTGCCGTTGTAGAGCTTGAGCTTCTGCAGGAGCGACAGGTTGTGCTTCTTGGGCTCCTCCAGGCGCGTGAGGACGGCCCACATGGCGGCCATCTCCAGCGTGTGCGGCGCGATGTGCTTGCCCTTGATGGCGCGGGAGTTGAAGTCCTTCTCGTAGATCTTCACCTCCTCCGTGAGCTTGGTGATGTACGGGATGTCGATCTTCACCGTACGGTCACGCAGCGCCTCCATGAACTCGTTGCTTTCGAGCTTCTTGTACTCAGGCTCGTTGGTGTGCCCGATGATGACTTCGTCGATGTCCGTCTGCGGGAACTTCTTCGGCTTGATCTTGTGCTCCTGCGACGCGCCGAGCAGGTCGTAGAGGAAGGCGACGTCCAGCTTGAGCACTTCGACGAATTCGATGATGCCGCGGTTGGCGATGTTGAACTCGCCGTCGAAGTTGAAGGCGCGCGGATCGGAGTCGGAGCCGTACTCGGCGATCTTCCGGTAGTTGATGTCGCCGGTCAGTTCGGTGGAGTCCTGGTTCTTCTCATCCTTGGGCTGGAACGTGCCGATGCCGACGCGGTCCTTCTCACTGAAGATGAGCCGGTTGACGTGCACGTGGTTCATGACCTGGGCGAAGTCGCCCTTGTATTCGGTCATCAGCTCCTTGAAGACGAAGCGGCACGCGGGGCACAGCTCGCAGCCCATGGGGATGGTGTAGCCGGACTCCGGCGGGGACAGCTCCGCGAGGATCTTCGGGCGCCACTCCCGGGGGATGAGGTTGAGCGGCTCCTCGTTCATGGGGCACTTCATCTTCTCCTTGGTCACCGTGCCGTCGGGCTGCTTCTTGTCGGTGAGCCAGGAGAAGGTGTAGGCGGCGCCCTCCGGGACCTTGGAGTACTCCTCCATGCCCTTCTTGAGCAGGCGGGCGATGGTGGACTTGGACGAACCCACGGGCCCGTGCAGGAGGATGACGCGCTTCTCCGTGCCGTAGCCCTGGGCGGCGGACTTGAAGACGTTCACCAGCTTCATCAGCGGGACGTCCAGGCCGAAGATGGCGTCGCGGCCACCGAAGCGCTCGTCACTGAAGAAGTGGTAGCGCGTCAGCTTCTTCTTGTTGTCGATGTACTCCGACTTCCCGTGACTGAGGATCATGTCGTAGATCCTCTGGAAGGCGGTGCGGGTGACCTTGGGGTTCTTGCGGACGATTTCGAGGTAGTCCTCGAACGAGCCGTCCCAATTGAGTTCCGCGTAGGTCTTCACATCCTGGAACGCGGCGATTCTGGAGACCCACGAGCCCTTCTCAGCGTCCTTCATGTCTCTCCCTCGAAGCCACCCGGTGGGACGCGAACGCTCGCGTCCTTTTCGGAGAAGCCAGCATGGTGAACCTGGAGGTCTGGAAGGCCATTCCACACCCACCCCGATGAGGTCCCAGGCGACGACAATCGTGAAGCTCTCGCCCCTTCGGGACCCCGCCGCGGAGTGGGACCGCGCGTCAGCTCGTGTCGGAGAGAAAGCGCTCTCCTTCACGGGGTGAAAAGGCAATTCGATTATAAGGACCCTGGCCCGCGCTGGGAGGAGCCCCCCCGGTGCGAGATGTCAGGTCCCACGGCGCCCAACCGCGCACTTCCCGACGATTGGGATGCTGCTGGAGGACACCCCGTCCAGGGAAACCCCCACTGTGGGGCGGCGTCTCCGTCCGCTCCACATGTCGGCGTGATGGCCCGCGCTGCATTCCGTCCCGCCCGGAAGGGTGCGTAACGGCGCGAATCCCGCGCTGCCCGGGGAAGTGGCGTCGTCGCGGACAGGCGGCAGGCGGGCGGGCATCGGGCAGGAGGGAGGGTCGCCGGCTTGGCTTTGAGCCCTGCCTGCGTATCCTCGCGCGCGCCATGGTTCCCGCCTCGAGTCCCGCCGCCGCAGCCTCTCCCTCCGCAGTGCCCGGCCTGTCCGCGGTGCCCGCGCCCGCGCCCGAGCCGTCGATGCGGTGGTTGGTGGGGCTGTTGCTCCTGGCGGCGCTCCTGCCCCGGTTGGGTGTGTTCTTCATCAACGAGAACCTCTACGGCGACGCGGTGGTGCGCACGGAGCTGGCGCAGCGGTGGTGGGATGCGCCGCACGTCATCACCTCCTACAAGGATGGGACGTTCCAGTTCGGCCCCCTGCACCTGTACCTGGTGGGGCCGTTGCTGGCGGTGTTCGACCGGGACGTGGCGGGCCGGCTGGTGAGCCTGGTGTTCGGCGTGCTGTCGGTGGTGCCGTTGTTCGCGCTGACGCGGCGGTTGTTCGGCTGGCGCGCGGGCGTGGCGGCGGGGCTGGTCTTCAGCGCGTGGGGCATGCACCTGCAGTTCTCCACCACGGCGGGCAGCGAGGCGGTGTCGCTGTGCTTCATGCTGGGGGTGTTCGCGCTGGTGGCGGAAGGGGTGGAGGAGAACCGCTTCCAGCCGCTGTTCTGGGGCGCGGTGCTGCTGAACTTCGCGTGCGCGCTGCGCTACGACGCGTGGATGTACATCCCGCTGCTCACGGCGGCGCTGGTGTTCAGCACCGAGGACCGGATCGCGTCGCTCACGCGCGCGGTGGGCTTCGGGCTGGTGTGCCTGCCGTTCCCGCTGTTGTGGATGCAGGGCAACGAGCTGGCGCACGGCGATCCGTTCTTCCCCCTGAAGGCGGTGGACGACTTCCACCGGCAGTGGGTGGTGGACTCAGGCGGGTCCGGCGGCTCGCTGGGGTGGCGGTTGCAGCAACTGGGGTTCTGGCCCGCGGTGGCGCTGTTCACGCTGACGCCCGGCGTGGCGCTGCTGGGCGCGGTGGGCATGGTGAAGGCGTGGAAGCAGCACCCGGAGACGCGCTGGCTGGTGGCGGCGGCGGTGGTGCCCGCGCTGTACTTCACCTTCCGCGCGGCGGTGATGCTGAGCTTCGTGCCGCTGGCGCGCTTCACGGTGACGCAGCTGGTGCTGCTGCCCGTGTTCCTGGCGCCGGGCTTCGCGGCGGTGGTGGCGGGCCGGAGCGCCTTCGTGCGCCGCGCGGTGGTGGGCGTGAGCGCGGCGCTTGTGGTGGTGATGCCGGTGGTGCTGGGCTTCTACACGTTCCGCGTGGAGGGCGGGCTGCATGACTCCCTGCGCCCGGTGAGCCCCACCTCCACCAACCCGGTGGCGGTGATGCAGGTTGCGCGCTTCCTCAAGGAGGAGGTGGCGGCCCGGGGCGGCGCGGCGGCCATCGACGACGACCCGCGCTACATGGATCTGCAGTTGGCCTTCTTCTCCAACCTGCCGGAGCTGCGCATGGCGCGCGTGCGCTGGGACACCTTCCGCCAGCGGCTCCAGGACGCGAAGCCGGACGTGCTGGTGCGCTTCGACCAGGGGAATCTGCTGAAGGACCCGGGCGTGAAGCTGG
This sequence comes from Myxococcaceae bacterium, assembly GCA_004173515.1. Classification (GTDB taxonomy): domain Bacteria; phylum Myxococcota; class Myxococcia; order Myxococcales; family Myxococcaceae; genus Corallococcus. The sequence continues at coordinate 9,011 of SECN01000248.1, forward strand.
ACGGGCGGACGCTGACGCTCGACGGCGTGGCGTACGTGGAGCAGGACGGCTTCCAGGCGCCGCTGCACGTGTACCGCCGCCAGCCGTAGCGCGCTGGTGGGCCCCGGAGCCGGGCCCCGGAGCCTGCTTCAGGCCTCGGGGTCGTAGTCCTCGGGGTCGTAGCCCTCTTCCACCGGGGCGCGGTGCGCGTCCAACCAGCCCTGGAGGATGAACTGCGCGGCGAGCTGGTCGATGACCTCGCGCCGCTTCGCGCGGCTGACGTCCGCCTCCAGCAGGGTGCGCTGGGCGGCCACGGTGGACAGCCGCTCGTCCCACAGCTCCACGGGCAGTCCGAGCGACTGGCCGAGCACGTCCGCGAACCTGCGTGAGGCCTCCGCGCGCGGACCCTCCGACCCGTTCATGTTGAGGGGCAGGCCCAGGACGATGCGGGTGACCTCGTGCTCCTTCACGAGCCGGGACAGCTCCGCGAGGTCGGCCTTGAGCGACGCGCGTCGCACGGTGGTGACGGTCTGGGCGGTGAGTCCCAACCCGTCGGAGACGGCCACCCCGATGGTCTTGGTGCCGTAGTCGAGCCCGAAGGTGCGCATGCGCGGCGGACTCTAACCGCAATCCCCCGTGGCGGACCGACCCGTCCGTGCCTGGGGACGCACGCCCGCCCTGCGCGCGCCCAACCCCTGGATATGGCTCGCATCACGCCGTGCCGCGGCCGGCATCGCCGCTGCAATGACCGGGTCCCGTCCGAAGAGACGGCGCGCGGTCCTCTGGCAGCACCCACTTCAACCCGTCGCGCGGGAGTTTCGATGCTCGACATCCTCAAAGGCGTGGCGAACCTGCTCGGCGGTCCGATGACCGCCGTGGTCGACCTGGCGGGAAACGCCCTGGGTCTGCCCCCGGTCCTCACCCAATCCATCAAGACGGCCGCCGGGGTGATGACCGGCAACGTGATGATGGCGGCCAGCGGCGCGTTGGGCGTCGCGGACGAACTGAAGAAGAACCCCCCGGCGAAGACGGAGTACTGCGCGCCCCAGGACGCGGCGAAGGCGGGAGCGGGCTACGCGCCCGCCGCGAACGGGGGCTCTTCGCAGGCCGGGGCTGGCGCCGCCGGAAGCCGGAGTCCCCTGGATCCGAAGCTGCTGGACTACGCGGACTCGCTGCGCACGCTGGAGGCGAACTTCGGCTACCTGGACCTGATGGACGGCCGCAAGGACGGCACGCTGTCGCACGGGGACCTCCAGCGCATCGCGCAGGACCGGAGCGCCCGGGCCGTCCCTCGCCCACGCCGTCGGACTGCGACCCGGTGCCGTCGGACTGCCCGCCGCCCGCCACGGGAGGGGGCTCTGGCCCCGGCCCTGGCAGCGGGGCAGGGCGTCCGGGCGGTGGCACGGGAGGCGCGGGGCGTCCGGGCGGTGGCACGGGCGGTTCGTCGGATCATGGCTCGCAAGGGCCGGGTGGTACGGGGCGGCCGGGGAGCGGGAGCAGCAACCCGGGTTCGTTGGATCCGAACCTCGCCGGCTATCGCGATGCGCTCCGGGTGCTGGACCAGAACTGGGACACCTTCGACACGGCGGTGGGTGCGAAGGACGGCAAGCTTTCGATGGCGAACATGGAGGCGCTGCTCGGCAGTCCGGCGGCGTCGCCCACGCTCAAGCGCGCCGCGCAGTTCTTCAAGGACAACCCGGAGTACTTCAACCGGCTGGAGATGGCGGCGGGCAGCGGGCTCAAGGACGGCGTCGCCAGCCGGCAGGACCTGAACGCGGAGCTGGCCGTGGTGGCGAAGCTGCCGGAGGTGCCGGGCACGTCCCCGAACCGCCCGAACACGGGGGGCACGCGGGCGCGGGACATCGTGGACAACCCGAACATGAGCATCGAGCAGAAGGTCCAGGCGCTGCTCATGGGCATCACCGAGGACACCGACGCGGAGCTGCTGGACGTGATGAACGAGATGGCCAGCGCCCGCGAGGAGCGCGCGACGCTGGGCACCAGCGATTCGGACAAGGCGCGCGGCGCGAAGCTGGACACCAGCATGCAGGAGCTGGAGCTGCGCCTCCAGACGCTGATGGAGAAGCGCAAGGCCATGTTCGACCTGATGAGCAACATGTCGTCGAAGTTCAACGAGATGGCGAAGACGGCCATCTCCAACCTGCGCAGCGCGTGAGAGCCGCCATGGGGTGGAGGACGCGCTCACCGAGTACACGCACGCGCTGACGAGGGATCCGCGCAACCCCGTGGCGCTGACGGGCCGGGGCGAGCTGCACCTGCGCCGCGGGGAGCGGCAGGGCTTCACGGACATCGCCAACGCGGTGGAGGTGGATCCGCACGGGGAGACGTCCGCGGGCCGCCGCGCGCGGGCCCTGGTGAAGGCCATCACCCTGGTGGCGGTGGAGAAGCTGAAGGAAGGCGCCCCGCCGACTTGAGGGGCCGCGAGAGGGTGCTGAAGGGAGACGTTTTCAAGACGGATGTGCCGCCGGACAG
>SECN01000249.1 GCA_004173515.1 Myxococcaceae bacterium
GTCGGGGGTGTGATTGGCGGCGTGGTGGGCGGGCAACTGGGCGGAACGGGCACGGACGTGCTGTCGTTCGGTCAGGGTATGACGCGCCCGGAGAAGATTGGTGGTCCCGAGGTGTCATACACGCGTGAGGCCATCGAGGCGCGCGTGCAGGGTCTGATGATCGTGAAGTGCGTCATCACGACCGAGGGGAAGGTCGAGCGCTGCCGCGTCATCAAGCCGCTCCCCCACATGGAGCAGGCCGTGATGGACGTACTGGCCGCCTCACGCTACAAGCCCGTCACGTTCCAGGGCCGGCCTGTCGAGGTCCAGTACACCTTCAACTTCAACCTGAAGCTGCCGCGCTGATCCAGCGCCCCGCTGAGAAGTCAGCCGAATCTACCCCGCGCTCGTGAGGAGGAGCGCTCCATAGCCATGCAATTCACACTTGCCGATATCTGGAATCACACGGGCCTGTTCGCCCGCATGATCATCTTCACCCTCGCCATCATGTCGGTGGCGTCGCTGGTCGTGATGGCGGAGCGGATCATCGTCTTCCGCAAGACGCGGTCGGACAGCCGCAATTTCGCCGCGAAGATGGGCGCCATCCTCGCCAAGGGCGACCTGGCCACCGCCGCGAACACCAACCTGGGCAAGGACGTGGGCCACCTGGGCCGCGTCATCAACTCCGGTCTGACGGCGTACCGCATCAACCCGGGCAACAAGGACCTCGCGGTGGAATCCGTGGCCCGGGCGCTCGAGCGCCAGGCGCAGCGTGAGGTGCAGAGCCTCAAGCGCGGTCTGACCGTGCTGGCCACGGTGGGTTCGACGGCGCCGTTCGTGGGCCTGCTGGGCACCACGATGGGCATCGTGAACGCCTTCTCGAGGGCCGCTTGGCTGGAAACGGCCGAGCTGCCCCGGGGTGGGACTCCCTTCCCGGACACAGGTGCACGCATGGGAATGTCAGCAGGCCCCAAAGGGGGCATCAAGAGCGAGATCAACGTCACGCCTCTCGTGGACGTGGTGCTGGTGCTCCTCATCATCTTCATGGTCGTGACGCCCATGCTCCAGCGCGGAAAGTCCGTGGAGCTGCCCAAGGCCACGGAGATCGAGAAGGAAGGCGGCAAGGACGCCGACCCGTTGGTCCTCTCCATCACCACGGACAAGAAGGTGTTCGTGGAGAACGACGAGGTCAACGAACAGGGCCTCCAGGAGAAGATCGCCGCGGAGCTGGTGAAGGATCCGGGCAAGAAGATCCTGCTGAAGGGTGACAACACCCTGAACGTGGGTGACGTGCGCAAGGTGCTGGACACGGCGCGCAAGGCGAAGGCGAAGCAGATCGCCCTGGGTGTCGAGGAGAAGAAGTAATGTCCCGAGGACACAAGCAGCGTCAGTGGGTCAAGCCCTCATCCGCGCCCAACTCGGAGATCAACGTCACGCCCCTCGTGGACGTGGTGCTGGTGCTCCTCATCATCTTCATGGTGGTGACCCCCCTCCTGGAGAAGGACATCCTCGTCCGCGTCCCGGAGACGGAGGTCGAGGAGAACCAGCCGCCGCCGGAGCCCGATGATCAGCAGATCGTCGTGCAGGTGGACAAGGATGGCGTCTACTCCATCAACACGGAGCAGATCCCCGCCGCTGACTACGTCACCCGCCTCAAGCGGATGCTGAACTCCAAGAAGCCGGACGAGAAGGTCGTCTTCTTCATGGCGGATGACGCGGCGAACTACGGCAAGCTCGTCGTGGCGCTCGACGGCGCGCGCGCCGCAGGTGCGAAGATCCTGGGCATGGCCACCGAGCTGCCCCAGAACGCGGTCATCCAGGGCACGCAGACGACGCCCGAGGGTGCTCCGCCCGCTCCGGCGCCGACGCCCTGATCCAGGGCTGATACCGCTTCAGCGGTCGCAGGGTTCAACGAGAAGCTCGCTGGCTGGGACCCTTCCCAACGCCAGCGGGCTTTTCGCTTTTCGTGGCCCGGGTCCTCGCATGGGACGGGACGTCTGGCGCGGCGGATGGAGCCCGGACCTCCCTCCGCGGGCAGAGCCTCCGGTATGGGCCTTGCTGTACCCCTCACCGGTGCGGGTGGAGGGGGAAACGATGCTGGCTCGGGTGCGGTCGGGGGCGTTGATGGGCATCGACGCGGTGGTGGTGGAGTGCGAGGTCGACATGGCGCTCGGGCTTCCCTACTTCAACGTCGTGGGGTTGCCGGAAGGGGCGGCCCGGGAGTCGAAGGTGCGGGTCGTCTCCGCGCTGAAGAACACCGGCTTCGACCTTCCGCAGAAGCGGATCACCGTCAATCTGGCGCCGGCGGACATTCGAAAAGAGGGAGCGGCCTTCGAGCTGCCCATCGCGCTGGGGGTCCTGGCCGCGGCACGGCTGATGGAGGAGGAGCCGCTGGGGCACTACCTCTTTGGCGGGGAGCTTTCGCTGGATGGCTCCATCAAGCCCATCAAGGGGGTGCTTCCATTGGCCGTGGCGGCCCGGGCCGGGGGCTTCCGGGGAGTGATGGTGCCGGCCGCCAACGCGGCGGAGGCGGCGCTCGTGGAGGGGCTCCAGGTATTGCCCGTGGCCCACCTGCGCGAAGCCGTGGGGCATCTCACCGGCAGTGCCCCGCTGACGCCGCTGATGCGCGAAGCCACGCCGGGAGTCGGCCCGCGCAAGGCGGCCGCGGACATGGCCGATGTGCGGGGCCAGCCGGAGCTCAAGCTGGCCCTGGAGCTCGCGGCGGCGGGCGGCCACAACATCCTGATGGCGGGTCCTCCCGGCTCGGGCAAGACGATGCTGGCGCGACGGCTGCCCGGCATCCTTCCCGAGATGACCTTCAACGAAGCCCTGGAGGTGACGAAGGTCTACTCCATCCAGGGACTGCTGGGAGACGAGCAGGCCTTGATGCGGGAGCGCCCGTTCCGCGCGCCCCATCACACGCTGTCCGACGCGGGGCTCGTGGGCGGAGGGCCCGCGGCGCGGCCGGGAGAGCTGTCCCTGGCCCACCATGGAGTGCTGTTCCTCGATGAGCTCCCAGAGTTCCGCAAGAACGTGCTGGAGGTGCTGCGCCAGCCCCTGGAGGAAGGGGCCATCCACCTGGCGCGGGCCAGCCAGCACATCACCTATCCCTGCCGGGTGATGTTGGTGGCGGCGATGAATCCCTGCCCGTGCGGCTACTTCAACGTGCCGGGGCACAAGTGCACCTGCGCGGAGCACCGCGTCTTCGACTACCACGCTCGCGTCAGCGGCCCGCTGCTGGACCGCATCGACATCACCGTGCAGACGCGGGCCGTGGAGTACCACCAGCTCGCGGCGAAAACGCAGGAGCTGCCCAGCCAGTACTACCGTCAGCGGGTGGAGGCCGCCCGGGAGCGGCAGCGCGCCCGGTTCCACGATGCGCCGGACGTGCACTGCAACGCCCAGATGCCTTCGCACCTGCTGCGCCGCTACTGCGTGATGTCTCCCCGCGCGGAGAAGATGCTGGAACTCGCGGTCAGCCGGCATGGGCTGTCCGCCCGCGCGCATGACCGGATCCTCAAACTGGCCCTGACACGCGCGGACCTGGAAGGACATGGGCGCATCGAGGATGTCGACATGCAGCTCGCGGTCGACTGCCGGATGCTGGACCGCCGGGGATGGCTGCATGCCAACACCCAGGGGGCGACGGATGCTTCACGCCCCGCCTCCCCTTCCTGGAAAACGGATCCAGGAGACAAGCACTGAGGCCCGGATCCGCGAACGTCAGTACGGGACGATCGCAGGGGTTGCGGCATCGCGGACGGAGGGCGGCTCCGCGACCACCGACGAAGCAGCTCCCCGCGACTCCGCGGACAAGCTGGCCGCGCCACGGGCCTCGAGCCGTGGCGCGGGGCCGGTGATGATGCGCGCCGACCTGCCGAAGGTCAGGTACGCGTAGGCCCAGTTGAGCAGCACGGCCAGCTTGCTGCGGAAGCCGATGAGGAAGGTAATGTGGATGAAGAGCCACGCCAGCCATGCGATGAAGCCGGATTGCTGGAAGCGACGGAAGGCCACGCCTACGGCGTGCCCCCTGCCGATGACGGCGTAGCTGCCCCGGTCCCAGTAGTGGAAGGCCTGCATCGGCTGGCCCGCAAGCTGGCGACGGAGGTTGAGCACCGCGTGCTTGCCCTCCTGCATCGCCGCGGGCGCCAGACCCGGGACGGTGCTGCCATCGTCCTGTTTGACGAGCGCCAGATCTCCCACGACGAAGATGTCCGGATGGCCGGGCACGGTCAGCTCGGGCGTCACCGGGACGCGCCCTGCCCTGTCCAGCTCCACGCCGAGCGAGCGGGCCACCGGAGAGGCCTCCACGCCCGCGGCCCAGAGCACCGTGCGGGCCGACAGATGTTCAGGCCCCATGTCCACGCCCGTGGCGTCGATGTTCGTCACCCGGGTGCCCGTGCGGATTTCCACGCCCAGCTTTTCCAGCACCTGGCGGGCGTCGCCCGAGAGGTTCTCGGGATAGGTGGGCAGCACCCGGTCCATGCCCTCGATGAGGATGACGCGCGCATCCCGGGGGTCGATGTTCTGGAAGTCACCCGACAATGAATTGCGGCTGATCTCCGCCAGGGCTCCCGCCAACTCCACCCCGGTGGGGCCCGCACCGATGATGGCGAAGGTGAGCAATGCCCGGCGGCGCTCGGGATCCGGCTCGCGTTCGGCCTGCTCGAAGGCGAGCAGCACGCGGCGGCGGATCTCCAGGGCGTCCTCGACCGTCTTCAGCCCCATCGAGTGTCGCGACCACGCATCGTTGCCGAAGTACGAATGCGTCGCCCCGGTGGCCACGATGAGGAAGTCATACGCCAGCTCGCCATCCGCCAGGAGGACGCGCTTGTTCGCGGTGTCAACCCCGGTCACCTCCGCGAGCAGGACCTGGACCTGATTGCGTCCGAGCATCGCCCGCAGCGGCGCGGCGATGTCGCTCGGGCTGAGCGTGGCCGTGGCCACCTGGTACAGCAGCGGCTGGAAGAGGTGGTGGTTGTGACGGTCCACCATCGTGACGCGCACCCCTGCATTTCGCAGGTACCGGGCCGCGTAGAGGCCGCCGAAGCCGCCTCCGAGGATGACCACATGGGGAAGGTTCTCACGGGTCGCTTTCACGCGACCAACGTCATGCCGTGGCCCCCGGGATTCAACGCAAGACGCGATGTCTGACATAGATGGCCTGTCCCGTGCCCCCCATGCCCGCTTATGCGGACCCGCCCTCCCGAAGGCCTTCTCAGCGCCTGGGAGACAGCCGCGCCGCTCCGCGGCGCGGGACGGCGCCCACCCACCTGGACGCCCCCAGACCGCCTTCGCCTGGGAGTTCCCGCGGCATGTCCGTTGCTGTCCCACCCGCCCGAGGCATCCAGCCCGCAGGGCGGCGAGGGAGTCGGACCCAATGAGCAAGCTGACGGAGAAGTTGAAGGCAGTGGCGGCGGCGGTGGCATCCATCGAGAAGCAGTTCGGCAAGGGCGCCGTGATGACGCTCGGCGCGGATGCGCCGGAGCAGAAGGTCGCGGTCATCCCCACGGGCTCGGTGGGACTGGACCGGGCGCTCGGCGTGGGCGGCTATCCGCGAGGACGCGTGGTGGAGCTGTTTGGCAATGAGTCCTCCGGCAAGACGACGCTGACCCTGCACGCCATCGCGCAGGTGCAGGCCGTGGGCGGCGTGGCGGCCTTCATCGACGCGGAGCACGCGCTGGACCTGTCCTACGCGCGCAAGCTGGGGGTGCGCACCGCGGAGTTGCTGGTGGCTCAACCCGATACCGGGGAGCAGGCGCTGGAGATCACCGAGCAGCTCGTGCGCTCGGGGGCCGTGGACCTCATCGTGGTGGACTCGGTGGCGGCGCTGGTGCCCCGCGCGGAAATCGAAGGGGAGATGGGGGACGCGCACATGGGCGTCCAGGCGCGGCTGATGAGTCAGGCCCTGCGCAAGCTCACCGGTGCGGTGAGTCGCTCCGGCACGTGCATCATCTTCATCAACCAGATCCGCATGAAGATTGGCGTGATGTTCGGCAACCCGGAGACGACGACGGGCGGCAACGCGTTGAAGTTCTATTCGTCCGTGCGGATGGAGATCCGCCGCACCGGCAACCTCAAGGAGGGCGATGCGGTGGTGGGCTCACGGGCCCGCGTGAAGGTGGTGAAGAACAAGATGGCGCCTCCGTTCCAGGAGGCCGAGTTCGACGTGCTCTACGGCACGGGCATCCACCGCACCGCCGAGGTGCTGGACCTGGCCGTGAGCGCCGGCATGGTGGAGAAGTCCGGCAGCCACTTCAGCCTGCGTGGCGAGCGCATCGGACAGGGGCGCGAGCGGGCGTCCGAATGGCTGCGCGAACATCCGGAAGTCCTGGAGTCGCTCGCTCGCGAGCTGGCGGGCGCTGTCGCGCCTCCCGTGACGCAGGCGTCCGTCGAGGCGGCCTAGGACGCCGGTTGGAACGCATCCAGCGAGAGGGGGACCTCCAGTTGCCGCTGACCCGCCCGCAGCATCAGCTGCCCTTCCGGGCTTTCCTCAAGCAGCTCGCCGAACTGGTACTGCGCATCGCGCGAGAAGCGCGCCTTTGCCCTGCCCTGCTTCACCCGGCAGGTCAGGACGCCCTCGGGCGAAAGCTGAAGCGTGGCCGGGTCCAGGGCCTCCGCCGTCCGGTCGCTCAAGCGGAGGGACACGCGCTCGTCGGGCGTGATGTCCACGGTGCGGACCTCGTAGGCCGCGTCCTCTACCTGGACGTAGCACCAGTCCGAAGCGATCCGGAGCTGGTAGCGCCCATCGTCATCCAGGAACAGGGAGGCGTTGAAGAGCTCGATGATCTTCGGGTGCTCGACGGGTTCGTCGTCGTGCCACCAGCGCAACGTGGCATCCAGGCGGATGCCGCTGTCCTCACGGGTGTGCCAACGCTTGTCAGGAGGGGGCTGACCGGAGGGAGGTTGCATGTCGCCTCTTATCTGCGCGCGGAACCCGGCGAAGACAAGCCGCCGGGCCCCGAAGGCCTACCAGTTCCGGACGTACTCCGTGTAACCGCGGAAGGCCACGGCGCCCCAGAAGTTCACCAGCACGCCAAGCGCCAGCACGGCCACCACCGCGCGGTTGCGCAGGGACCATCCGCCCACGGCGAAGAGCAACAAGAGGTAGGGCGTGTAGTCCAGGCTGAACCGGAAGCCGAACTGCATGTAGCCGGTGTTCTGGTAGAAAAGGCCGGGCAGCGCGCACACCGCCACGGTCAGCCACAGGGACCAGTGCAGCCGGGGACGCGTGCGGGGCACCAGCAGGAACACCAGCAGGGGCAGCGTGAGCAGCAGCGTCAGCCCATGCGGGTCGTACGACAGCCGGGGCGGCGACAGCGACACCTGGGGCAACTTGAGGAACGCAGCCTGGAGGTTGCGCGACAGGTACTCAAGGTTGAAGAGCCCGAAGCGATCGATGTCCACGTTCACGCGGTTGTTGAACAGGTACGAGTGGCCGAATTCGCCCAATCTGCCGAAGCGGTAGACGTTGTACGCGGCGGCGAGCACGGCCAGGGGCGCGGCCCCCAGACCGAAGAGCACGAGCTTGCGGAGCGCGGGCTTCCACGTGGTGGAGAGCGCCTTGAGCTGGGCCAGCCGGTCCGGTCCCGGGCAGAGCGCCTCCAGGACGAAGAAGAGGCCGGCGAAGACGAGCGGCGTGCGGGTGAGCACGGCCATGGAGAAGAAAAGACCGGCGAGCAGGGGGCGTCGGGCCCGCGTGGCGTTGCGCACGTACAGGCACGTGAGCGCCACGCCCATCACCTGGGCGCTGAACCAGACCTCGCCCCGGATGGCGCAGTAGAAGAACAACGTGCCGAAGGCGAGCACGAGCGACAGCACCACATTGTCATCGCGGTTGCGCTCCGTCTCCCCCTCCTGCGCGAGGAAGCGCAGCAGCGAATAGAAGAGCGCCACCGCGAGCGCGCCCACGAAGACGCCGAAGGACGTGTCGTTGAACTGATAGCCGTGCAACGCGACGAAGGGGAGCATCACCACGGCGGGGAACGACGGGAAGCTGACGAACCAGCGGTCATCCCGGAGCGGACGGCCTTCGCACCGCACCTTCTGCCCCTCCACCAGCCGCACACAGGCCCAGTCCTCCAGGTTGGGCAACACCTGCGGATCCACGTCCAGCCGCCCGTCCAGCCAGGACTGCGCCTGGTAGATGAAATGCGGCGCGGCGCTCTGCCGGAGGAAGCGCTGCGAGCTGAAGCTGGACAGCACCGCGAACGCCACCAGGAACAGCGCCACCTCCACCCGGTAGGCCGACAGCCACAAGCGCACCGCATGGCGCACCGGATGGCCGCCCGTCACGGCGGGCACCGTGGAGGTCCCCGCGGTTTCCACTGGCGTGGCCAGGGACGCCTGTTCGGGCGGAGCGGAGGCCACGGGAGCATCCACGGCCGAAGTGGAACCGGAGGAAGGGGCCGGGGACGGCGCGTCCGGCGTGGAAGGACGGGAACGCTTTGATTTGGAGCGACTCATGGAGACACGGGGGCGGCGAGCAGGTGCAACCTCAACATTTCCAGCACGTGGGATGCGGCGAACAGACGCACGCGGTCCCGGTCACCAGCGAGCGAGATGCGCTCACAGCGGGACTCGAAGCCGGGCCCGGCCAGCGCGCAGTAGACGGTGCCCACCGGATCCTCGGGCGTCCCGCCTCCGGGACCGGCGTAGCCCGTCACCGACAGGCCGAAGGTCGCGCCGCAGGCGGTGCGAACCCCCTCGGCCATCGCGAGGGCCGTCTGCCGGGACACCGCGCTGTGCCGTTCCAGGACTTCGGGGGGAACGCCCACCCAGGCGGACTTCATCTTCTCCGAGTAGACGACCGCGCCCCCCAGGAACACCTGGCTGGCACCCGGAACGGCCGTGAGTTCCTGGGCGATGAGGCCACCCGTGCAGCTCTCCGCGACCGCCAGCGTATGGCCCGCGCGCGAAAGCAGCTCCAGGAGGACCGGGGCGTACTCGCTGGCATCCGCACCGTACACATGCGTGCCCAGCACAACGCGACACGCGGCCTCCGCGGCGGCGAGCGCGGCGTCGGCCTCCGCCTGGGTGGGCGCCTCGGCCATCAGCTTCAGGTGGTTCTCCGGGGCGTGCGTGCGGAAGCCGAACACCACGCGGGGATGGCTCGGGGCCAGGGGCATCACCTGCTGGTTCAACACCGATTCGGGCAGGCGCACCGTGCGCAGCAGGCGGAAGGCCCGGAAGGTGCGGTGGAGTTCGGAGGCAAGCTCGCTCCGGACGCGCGGCAGCACTTCGCCGTCCACCAGGGCGCGGTATTCGCGCGGGACGCCCGGCAGGAAGAACAACCGCGCGCGGCCGAGCTTCTGGATGACCAGCGGCGCCGAGCCCTGGGGGTTGCGCACCGGTTCGGCGCCCGCGGGGATCCGCGCCATCCGCAGGGCTCCCGGGTTGATGGCCATGCCGCGCGCGGCGTAGCGCTCCTGGAGCCAGCCCAGCACCCGCGCGTCTTCTTCCAGGGCCACGCCGGCCGCGGCGGCGGCGCACTCCAGCGTGAAGTCGTCCGCCGTGGGACCCAGGCCCCCCGAGACGATGACCACGTCCGCGCGCGCCGAGGCCTCCAGCAGCGCGCCCGTGATGTCCGGACGCACGTCCCCTACCACCGTCACCCGCTCGACCTTCACGCCCAGGTCGAAGAGGCGGCCTTCCAGATAGGTGCTGTTGGTGTCCGTGATGAGGCCGGTGACGAGCTCGTCACCGGTGCACAGCAGCTCGACGCGCATGGGCCGCGCATCCTAGCGGTCCCGGGCCGGGAGGGCACGGTCCGCGTCCGCCTTCCCCTGCTCGGCCGCTCAGAGGTACGCGGGGCCGTCGTCGGTGGCGTTCGGCTCGGAGTCCTCGTCTTCGTCCTCGTCGAGCACGGTGGCCACCGCCACGGCCGCGACGGAACCCGCGCCGACCTTGCGCGACGCCAGCCGGCTGCGCACCGAGACCGCGGACTCCACCAGCCCCATGACCAGGTAGGCGAAGAAGTACGTCACCAGCACCCAGGCCGGATGGAACTGACGGGCAATGAACCCACCCGTGAGCGCCAGGACCAGGAAGACCAGGCCCGTCTTCAGGCCGGGCCGCGCGTCCTTGAAGGTGCGGTAGCGCACCGTGGACACCATCAGCAGCGACAGCGCACCCACCGCCACCGCCACCGGCATGCGGGCCCCGTCCTCCAGCACCTGGCCCTCCGAGGCCACGTGATGGGAGATGATGAGCGACACCAGCACGCCCGCGGCCAGCGGGATGGGCAGGCCCACGAAGAAGCCTCCACCGCCGCCGTGCGGGTTGCGCATGGCCAGCACGTTGAAGCGCGCCAGCCGCATGGCGCCGCACGCCATGAACGCGAAGGAGATGAACAGGCCCCAGAAGCCCATGGGCGCCAACGCCCACTTGTAGACGAGCAGCGCCGGCGCGACGCCGAAGGACATCACGTCCGCCAAGCTGTCGAGCTGCATGCCGAAGTCGCTCTGCGTCTTCGTCAGCCGGGCCACCCGTCCGTCGAACCCGTCGAAGAACATGGCGAAGAGGATGGCCAGGGCCGCCTGGTACAGATGCACCGGCTCCGCTTCCCCCGAACACAGGGTGATGGCGTAAAAGCCACAGAAGATGGAGGTGACGGTGAAGAGGTTCGGGAGCACGAACATCAGTTTCCGTAGCTTCATCGTTCCCTCGACTTCCCCTGGTGGTCGGCTGCCCATGCGGCAGAAACGGCGAGGCCTTCCGGAGATGCTGCGGGTGCGCTGCGCCGACGGGTGGGAGCTGGCCGTGCACGCCCGGCGGGCGCCCGTCCGCCGCTTCGCCGAGCCGGTGCTGCTGTGCCACGGGCTGGCGGCCAACCGCTACACCTTCGACTTCGAGCCCCCCTACTCCGTGGCCCACTACCTCACCGAGGCCGGCTTCGACTGCTTCAGCGTGGAATGGCGCGGCACCGGGCACTCGCGCCGTCCGCCCCGGGGCCGGAGGCCCACGGACTTCACCGTCGATGACCACATCACCCAGGACGGGCCGGCCGTCCTGGAGCTGGCGCTGAAGGAGACGGGCGCGAAGCAGGCCTTCTGGCTGGGCCACTCGCTGGGGGGGCTGGTGGGCTACGGCGTGGCCCAGGGCCCCGAGGGCGGGAAGCTCGCGGGCCTGCTGGAGCTGGGGGCGCCGGTGCACCTCAAGTCGGCGCCCTTCCTGCGCGCGCTCATCTCCATCGGGGTGCGCGCCGCGTGGCCGGGGAGCATCCGGCAGGCGTGGATGAGCGCCAGCGTCGCGCCCTTCCTGGGCTACCTGGCCCTGCCCCTGTCGGACATCGTGGTGAATCCCCGGCACATCTCGCCGCGCGTCCTGCGGCAATTGTCCGTCAACATGATGGCGGCGATGAGCCGCAAGGTGCTGCTCCAGTTCCAGGACTGGATTGCCCACGACGTGTTCCGCTCGTACGACCGCAAGACGGACTGGCGCGCGGGCATCGCGAAGCTCCAGCAGCCCGTGCTGGTGATGGGCGGCAGCGCGGACCGGCTGGCCACCGCGGCCAACGTGGAGGCGCAGTACGCGCTGCTCACGTCGCCCGACCGCACCCTGCACGTCTTCGGTCGCGACCGCGGCGACAAGATGGACTACGGCCACGGCGACCTCATCTTCGGCACCGGTGCGCCGACGGAGGTCTATCCCGTCATCCGCGAGTGGCTGGAGAAGCGCGCCACGCCCATGTCCCCGGAGCCCGCGCCGCCCCAGGGGTGAGGTGGGGGCTCAGGGGGCCCGGGGTCCGGCTTCGAGTTGGACGCAGGGAGCGTCCAGGCCGCGCGTGTGGTTTGCGTCGACCTGCGTGAGTCGGACGCGCGTCTGGCCCTCGCAGTCGGTGGACACCAGCGGGCCCCGGGCGCCCTTGGCGGTGAGGACGTCCACGCGCAACTGCCCCTCTTCGATGGCCAGCAGGACGGACTCCCCGGCGTCGTGGGACTCGATGTTCCGGGCCTCCACGGTGGCCTTCGAGTCCACCGACAACGCCGCGAGTTCGCACGCCAGGAGCCGGGCATCGCGCAGCACCACCCGGGCCCGCTGCGCCGCCAGCACGCAGGTGCCCTTCGCGCCCTGGACCGTCACGGTGTCCACGTCCGCCTCCACCTGACGCAGGTGAAGCCCGTCTCCCGCGATGCCGTCCGCCGTGCTCACGCCCAGGATGCGCCCATCGCGCAGGCGCAGGCGCCCCTGCACCGCCACCACGCCGTACTCGCGCGAACCCTCCAGCCGGAAGCGCCGGACCTCCAGGTCCGAATGGGTGAACTGCAGGGCCCCGTAGGTGCCCGCGTCCTTCACCACCACGTCCTCCAGCAGCCCGGTCGTCTTCGAGAGCCCCAGCCCCGCCCGCGTGGCGTGCTCCGAGGTGAAGCCCCGCACCGACACCCGGGCCCCGTTCGTCGTCAGGCCGTATTCGTGCCCCTGGACCCGCACGTCCACCAGCTTCAGCGTGCCCTCCACCGACAGGAACGCCGGGCCCGCCCCCTTGGAGACCGCTGCCCGCTCGACCTCCGCCACGCCCCCTTCCTGGCTCAGCGCCACCCAGGCTCCCTGGAAGCACACTCCTTCCAGCCGGACCGAGGCCCCACCCCGAAGCCGCACCCCTCGCGCATAGGGGCCCATGAACACGCTGTCCCGGAGGACCAGGGCGGGCGCTGGCGTCCCTCCGCTCCGGGCCTCCACGAGCACCCCCACCGCGACCGGATCACCTGGAGGCGGGACGAGACCGACCGGACCGTCCGGACGTGGGTGCTGGACCGACATGGTCGAGGGGCCCAGGGGCGAGCACGCGGTGGCCTCCTGCTCCCGGGTGGTCCCCGTGGCCTCGAACCGGAGGCCCTTTCCTTCGAGGTGCCCGGCGCCCACCCGGACCGCGCCCTGTACCTGTCCCCGGAAGACGACGTCCACGCTCCGCACCGCCCCCGCGACCTCCGTAAAGTAAGCGGCCATG
>SECN01000020.1 GCA_004173515.1 Myxococcaceae bacterium
CTTCAGGTCCAATGCGTAGCGCAGGGGTCGCACCGTGTCCGGCAGCCGCCCGCGCTGCGCCTGCCGGACACGGTGCGACCCCTGCGCTACGCATTGGACCTGAAGCTGCTGCCCACGGAGGCCACCTATCCGGGCACGGTCGCCATCGAAGTGGAGGTGCGCGAGCCGGTGCGGCAGGTGTGGCTGCATGGCCAGGACCTGACGGTGACGGTGGCGCGGGTGACGGTGGGAGGCCGCACCTTCGACGCGAAGCCTGTCTCCGAGAGCGAGGGGCGCCTGGGATTGCTGTTGCCGGAGGAACTGCCCGCGGGCAAGGCGACGCTCACCCTGGACTTCACCGGCAAGGTGGACCGCGAGCGCAGCCAGGGCGTCTATGGACAGGCGGAGGGAGGCGAGTCCTACCTCTACACGTTCTTCGAACCCATCGACGCGCGGCGGGCCTTCCCGTGCTTCGACGAGCCGAACTTCAAGGTGCCCTGGCGGCTGCGGCTGACGGTGAAGGCGGGACACGTGGCGCTGGCCAACCACCCCGTCGTCTCGCGCGAGCCGGTGGCGGACGGGCTGGAGCGCGTCACGTTCGCGGAGAGCCGGCCCATGCCCAGCTACCTGGTGGCCTTCGTCGTGGGGCCGTTCGACGTGGTGGAGGCGGGCACGGTGGGACGCGCGAACGTGCCCCTGCGCTTCATCGTGCCGAAGGGGCGGGGCGGGGAGACGCGCTACGCCGCGAGCGTCACGCCGCGCATCGTGAAGGGCCTGGAGGACTTCTTCGACCAGACGTATCCCTACGAGAAGCTGGATGTGGCGGTGGTGCCCCGCTACTGGGGCACGATGGAGCACCCGGGCCTCGTGGCGCTCGGGCAGCCGCTGACGCTGATTCCTCCCGGAGAGGAGACGCTGGGCCGGCGCCGCTCCTACACGGTCATCGCCAACCATGAATTGGGGCACTACTGGTTCAGCGCCGTCGTCACCAACGCCTGGTGGAATGACATCTGGTTGAACGAGTCCTTCACCGCGTGGCTGGACCGTCAGACGGTGGACCGGCTGGAGCCGTCCTGGAGCTTCCAGCAGGAGCGGGCCATGTCCGCGACGAAGTCGGCGTTGGCGTCGGATGCGCTGGAGGCCGCGCTGCCGGTGCGCAAGCCGGTGGCGAGCAACGACGACATCGTGGGTTCGTTCGACAATGGGACGACGTATGACAAGGGTTCATCCGTCCTCGCCATGTTCGAGGCGTGGCTGGGCGCGGAGCGTTTCCGAGACGTGATGCGAGGCCATGTGCGGAAGCACGCGTGGGGCGCCGTGACGACGGAGGACTTCCTGGCGGAGCTGTCCCAGGCGGCGGGCCCGGAGGTGGCGAGCGCCATGGGAGGCTTCATCGAGAAGGGCGGGGCGCCCCGGGTGTCCGCCCAGGTGACGTGCCCGGCGGGAGGCGCGCCGACGGTGAAGCTGTCGCAGGAGCGGTATCTGCCGGTGGGCTCCCGGGCGAGCACGCAGCAGCAATGGCAGGTGCCCGTCTGTCTGAAGGCGGGGACGGGGACGCAGTCGTCCCGGGTGTGTTCGATGTTGCAGGGCCCCTCGATGGAGGTGGCGCTGCCGACGAAGCAGTGCCCGGCGTGGGTCCTGCTCAACGCGGGGGGCACGGGCTACTACCGGGGCGGCTACACGCGCGAGCAGCTCACGAAGCTGCTCGCGACCCCGGCCTCGGCGTTCACGACGGGGGAGCAGCTGGCCCTCTGGGCGGACGTGGACGCGGCGGTGGGGCGCGGAGACCTTCCGCTCGGGGAGGCGCTGAAGGCCGTGCCGGCCACGGCGCGCTCGCCGGAGCGGCTCGTGCTGGAGAGCGGTGCCTCCCTGCTCTGGCAGGTGCGGCTGGAGCGCCTCTCCGAGGAGGAGCGCAAGCGCTTCCGGGCGTGGGTGGTGTCGCTCTACGGGCCTCGCGCGCGGGCCCTGGGGTGGGTGTCGAAGCCGGGGGACGATGACGCCGCGAAGCAGTCGCGTTCGCTGTACCTGCGGCTGGCGGGAGGGGTGGGGGAGGATCCGGTGCTGGTGAAGCAAGCCCTGCCCCTGGTGCGCGCGTGGCTCGCGGACCGGAAGTCCGTGGACCCCGAGGCGCTGGGCAGTGCACTGCCCCGGGCGGCGGCGCATGGGGATGCCGCGCTCTTCGACGCGTTGTTGGCGGCCGCGAGGAAGGAGTCGGATCGCAACGAGCGCGCCCGCTTGTTGACGGCGCTGGGCTCCTTCCGCGAGCCGGAGCTGGAGCGGCGGGCGCTCGCCCTGGTGGTGGGGTCGGAGTTCGACACGCGGGATGCCCTGGGCATGCTCAAGATGTCATTGAACATGCCGGAGACGCAGGCCCTGGCCTGGGAGTTCTACCGCGAGCAGTTCGACGTGCTCGCCCAGCGGCTGCGTTCGGATGAGCAGGGTGGGCTCATCAACCAGGTGGGCAATCTCTGTGAGGAGACCCAACTCGCGGAGGCGGAGGTGTTCCTCACGCCCCGGGTGGGGCGCGTGGAGGGCGGACCGAGGGCGCTGGCCCGGGCGTTGGAGTCCATCCGGCTGTGCATCGAGTCCGCGAAGCTCCAGCAGCAGAGCCTGCGGGATTTCCTCCGCTCCCGTTGAGCCCGGTGGCTCAGGGGCCGTAGGGGCACAGCTTCAGCATCTCCGAGATGGGCGGACGGCAGAGCTGGACGAGTTCGGTCTCGTCCAGGAACGAGGAGGTGCGTGCCTTGAGGAAGCATGACGCGGGATCATCCGACGGCGTGGCGTACTGACAGAGCTGGAGTGCCTGCGGATCCGAAAGGAAGCCTCCGGTCTGGACGCGCCGGAAGCACCGGGCCGGGGCGTCGGAACGCGCCCCCTGACAGAGTTGGGCCGCAAGGGTTTCACTCGCGGAGCCTTGCCCCTCCCGGACCGCCTCGAAGCAGGAGAGCTGCGGCGACCCCTCGGGCGGGTCCGTTGCCTGTCCCAACGCTGGAAACCCAAGCAGCAAGGCAGCCAGCCCCAGGCCCCCAGCGCTCCTGAACCCATCCTTCATCGTGCACCCCCGGAAAGAAGGTGGGGGAGTCATTGCCCGCATGCGACTGGAGGGCGGACCACACGCGGGGCCGTGCGGAAGCAGGGCCTCGCGGAGGACGGGCGTCCGGCTTCCGGCTCAGCCGTGCACGGTGCGACTGTCGGCGGGCACGGCTGCCCGGTCCTTCATTCCGTAGTCCCTGACGACATGGGCCACGCACAGGCGGTAGTCGCGGAACACGTGTTCCCTTCCTTCACTCTGCGCTTCGCGGTGGGCTTCCAGGCGTCGCCACTCCGCCACCGAGGCCTCGTCGCGCCAGTAGGACAGCGACAGCAGCTTGCCCGGCTCGCTGAGACTCTGGAAACGCTCGATGGAGATGAAGCCATCGATGCCCGACAACAACGGCCGCAGCGCCGCCGCGAGATCCAGATACCGCTGGCGATGCTCTTCGTGGGCCCGGACTTCGAAGATGACGGCGATCATGACAGACCTCCCAGGATGCGGGCGTTGGTGGATGGACGCCAGGTGACGGAACGGGACAGTGGTGTGAGATCCAGGCCGCTCGCGAGCACGCGCTCCACCGCCGCGGAGGCCATGGTCACCGCGAGCGTTTGACCCGGGCAGGCATGGGCCCCCAGACCGAAGGTGAAGGTCCGGCGGGCGGCGCGTCGCGGGAGGAAGAGGTCGGGCTGGGGGTTCACGAGGGAATCGCGGTTCGCGGCGGCGAGCACCACAACCACCGTCGCGCCCGCTTCCAGGGTCTGCCCCGCCACCGTCGCGCGCGAATGCAGGAAGCGTCGGGTGTTCTGGACCGGGGACGCATGGCGGGCCGCCTCGCGCACGACGTCCTCGACGGAGCACTCGCCCCGGGAAAGCTGTTCCCCCAGGTCGGGCATCCGCGCGAGCGCGAGCAGGGACGCGCCCACGAGGCCAGCGGTGGCTTCATAGGCCTGGATGAGCAGTCCCACCGCGTTGGGAAGCAAGGCCTCGATGGGTGCTTCCACCTGCTGCATCCGCTCGGCGAGCGCATCCAACATGGACGAAGCGCGAGGCCTTGCTTGAAGGCTGGCGGTCGCGCGTCCGACGAGTCGTGCCGTGGCCGCTGCCCCCTCCGGGACCGCCGCTGGGTTCGCGACCGAACGGACGTACGCCTCCACGTCCTGCGCGCTCTCCTCCAGCGTGTCCTCCGGGAATCCCAACAGCGAGCCGAGCACGAATACGGGGAAATGGAGTGTCCGCTCCGGCAGGCGTGACAGCAGGGGTTTGGAGAAGAGCCGGGCGGCCTGGCGGTGGCCTTCCGTCGCCACGGCCTGCATCACCGTGGGGAGCACGTCGGCCAGCGCCTGCTTCACGCGAGGGTAGGGCGCGGCGTCGTTCTGCCGCACGAGCTGTCCGAAGAGCGCCCCAGCGGCGGTGTCCCTCTGGTGCGACGGAACCGGCTCCAACGGGGGACGCACCCGGCAGTGCTCGCTCGTGAGCACGGCTTGCACCGTGGCGGCGTCCGCCGCGATCCACGGCTCGAAGTCCGGGACGCGGTGCAGGCCCCCCCGGGCGCACAGGGCGGCGTAGTAGGGGTAGGGGTCGGCGTGGGTGACGGCCTGATACGGGTTGGTGGGCGGTGTCATCGTTCCTCGCTCCGGACACTCTCCTCCTCCTGGACCTCCTTCGTGCTAGAAAAGGGTTCGTCATGGAACGAACGATGGATGCAGGGCCGGACCTCACCGCGCTGGCGGGGGCCGTGGGGGATGCCACGCGGATCCGGATGCTGGAGCTGCTCATGGAGGGGCGATCGCTCGTCGCCAAGGAGCTGGCCTTCGGCACCGGCGTCAGCCCCGCGACGGCCACCGTGCACCTCAAGCGCCTGGAGCAGGCGCGGTTGATCCGCTCGACCCGACAGGGACGCAACAAGGTGTTCCGGCTCGCCACGCCCACCGTTGCGCGGATGGTGGAAGCGCTGATGACGGTGGCCGTCCGGGGGCCCCGTGCCTCGGCTGCCCCGGAGCCGCTCCGGGCCGCTCGCTACTGCTACGACCACCTGGCGGGACGGCTGGGCATGGGCATCACCGATGCGCTCCTGCGCGGTGGACACCTGTCCCTGCGGCGCCGGGCCTTCGCGCTGACGCCGAGCGGTGAGGACTGGTTCGAGGCGTTCGGCATCGAGCTGGCCCCGTTGCGGGACCAGCGCCGCCAGTTCGCCCACCGCTGCCTGGACTGGAGCGAGCGGCGCGACCACCTGGCCGGGGCGCTGGGGGCGGCGCTCGCCTCACGGGTGTTCTCGCTGGGCTGGGTCGAACGTCAACCCGACTCACGCGGACTCGTCGTCACGCCCTCGGGTCAGCGGGGCCTGCGCCGTCACTTCGGCGCGCTTTGAGCGGAGGCCTCCGCGCGCTCCTTCGCGCGCTGGATGCCAATGGACACGGCCTCACCCACGACGCGGGCAAGCCCGTGCGTCTCCAGCGCTTCCAACCCCGCCACGGTGATGCCGCCCGGGGTGGCCACCTCGGCGATGAGCTTCGTGGTGGTGGCGCCGGGTTCCGCCAGGAGCTTCGCCGCGCCAATCAGCGTGCCCCGCGCGAGCGCCGCCGCCTCCGAGGCCTCCATCCCGTGGGCCATCGCGGCCTGGGCCAGGGCCTCCACGAAGCGGAACACGTACGCGGGGCCCGTGCCGGACACGCCGGTGCAGATGGTGAGCTGGTCCTCCGTCACCCACAACGGCTGCCCCGCCGCCGCGAACAGATCCTCCACCGCCCGCCGCGCGGCCTGCGTCACCCGCGTGCCCTCCGTCAGCGGCGTCAACCCCGCGCCCACGCCCACCGGGGTGTGCGGCATGGCCCGGAGGACGCAGACCGTGGAGGGCAGCGCCGCTTCGAGCTGCGCGAGGCGCACGTCCGAGGACAGCGACACCACTACCTGTCCCGGCTCCAGCGCGGGGGCGATGAGCGCCATCACCTCCGCCATCTGCGCCTGTCGCACCGCGAGCATCACCACGGCCGCGCCGCGCACCGCCTGTGCGTTGTCGGTGAGGACCTGCACGCCGTGCCGGGCCCTCAGCTCCTCGCCCCGCTCGGACCGGCGCACGGTGACGCGGAGGTCGGAGGGGCTCACGCGCCCGGAGCGCAGCAGCCCCTTGATGATGGCCTCCGCGAGCTTGCCTCCCCCGAGGAGGACGATGGGTGTGGGGACGGGATGAGGTGACATGGCGGGCAGTCTACTCCTAGAGCTTCACGCCCACGGTGGTGCGAAGCTGGGTGTCCATCGCCGGCACCGTCGCGGGCGGCGCGCTGTCGTAGGTGAGGTTGAAGCCGATGCCCACCGTGACGCGAGGATTGGGCGTCACCGCGAACAGCGTCTCGTTGAGCACGCGCAGGTCGGACGGGCGCGTGACGCGCGGCTGGAAGTACACCGTCTCCACGAGCTGGATGTTCTCCATCAGCTTCACGCGGCCCAGCAGGTAGCTGGACATGCGCGGGTCCGTGTAGCGGTCTCCCGCGTCCGCCTCTCCGTCCTTGCGCAGCCGCTCGTGTTCCACCATCAGAGCGATGCCGAAGGTGAGCCCGGTCGCCTCCTCGTTGAACAGCACGAAGCGCGGTCCGGCGCCCAGGAGCGCCCGCAACTGGAGCCGGCGGAACTCGTTGTATTCGTGCTGGACGAAGGCCTCACCGGACACGCGGTCCGTGAAGCGCCGGCGGTAGCGCACGTGCTCCAGCACCTGGCTCACGATGCGCTCGCCGCTGGCGAACGAGTACTCGCCCCGGATGACCGCCAGCCAGACATCGCGCTCGGTGCGCAGCTGCCCCACCAGCGAGCCGCGCACGGAGAACAACTGCGTGCTGCCCGTGCGCCAGTCGCCGCCCACCTCGATGGAGGCGGCCGGTCCCAGCTCCGCCTTCTCGTCGAAGAGCGCCTGCACGTTGACGATCTGCGCGGACGCGCTGCCCGCCAGGAGCAGCCCCGCCAGCACCACCCACCCGACCTTCTTCGCGTGATTCATGCCTCCCTGCTGTGCCTGCTCTGGCGCCTGTGTTCAACCCTGATGTGCGGGCCGGCCCAACGACGCTCCCGTGCTTGACGGCGGCGAGGGGTGGGAGGATGCCTGCCCCTTCTTCCGCGCGCTTCAACCCCACCGCCCCGGAGTCCACCATGCAGGTCCAGATCATTGATGCCTTCACCCGGACGCCGGGCAAGGGAAACCGGGCGGGGGTGATGCTCGACGCCTCCTCGCTTGACGCGCCCACGATGCAGCGGGTCGCCGCCGTGGTGGGGGTCTCCGAGACGGCCTTCGTCCTGTCCCGGCCGGAGGACCCCACGGTGCGCCTGCGCTACTTCACCCCCGTGGATGAGATTGCCTTCTGTGGCCACGCCACCGTCGCCACCTTCCACCTGCTCGCGGAGAAGGGACTGCTGCGAAGCCCGGGCGTGTACCGCCTGGAGTGCGCCGCCGGCACGCTCGACATCGAACTGGAGCCCCGGGGGGTGGGGGGGACGCAGGTGTGGATCGTCACGCCCCAGCCCGAGGCGCAGCCCAGCCCCGTGACGCTGGAGGCGCTGATGCCCACGCTGGGCGGCACGGCGGCGCAGGTGGACACGCGGCTGCCGGTGATCCGCCAGGGGCACCGGTTGATGGTGCCCCTCACGCGGAGGGAGGACCTGGAGTCGCTGGCCCCGCGAGGCGCGGCGATGAACGCCCTGCTGATGCCGCACGGGGTGCGGGGTGTGTACCTCTTCACGCGGGAGGCGAAGGAGGAGGGCAGCGTGGCGCAATCGCGCTACTTCGTCCCGGGCTTCGGCATCCTGGAGGATCCGGTGACGGGCTCCGCCGCGGGCCCGCTGGCGGCCTACCTGGTGGAGCACGGCGTCCTGCGCCTGCCGGAGCAGGGCGGCACGGTGAGCAGTCGCATCGAACAGGGAGACACCCTGGGCAAGCCGGGCCGCATCGACATCGAGGTCACGGGCCGGCCGGGCCACATCGAGCGCGCCCGCGTCGGTGGCGTGGCCCTCACCGTGATGGACGCCGCGATCGTCGCGTAGGGCATGTGTGTGTCACGCCGGCACTCCGCCGCGCGCATTCTGTGTTTGGGAAACACCCGGGCGATCCAACCGCCAACATCGCGTGCGCGAGCCCTGGACTTTCCCTGGCCGCGGGCCTCGCCCGTGCGAAGCCTCACGCAGCCGTCAGGTCGCGCCAGGGGCGAAGACGACCCAGATTCCAACGCAACCCTGTGCAGGTAGCTTCGCGCCGCGCTCCTTCCGACGCTTCCCTGGCGGTGCCTTGCACCCGGGAGCTGGAGGAGGGGCCGCGCCCGTTCCGAAATCGAAAGAGGCTCGTATGAAGTCAGCAGCACGGCAGTGGTGGGGGTGGATGCTCTTCGTGGTCAGCGCCGTGATGGTGGGCTGTGGGGGCGAGCCTTCTGCTTCCGGTGCCAACCAGGAGGCAAGGACCGAGCCTCTGGCGTTGAGGGCTCCGGCGAGGGTTGTCAGCAACCGCCTCACGCAAGGGGGCCGGATCGCGGCCGGCTGGTACCACACCGTGGCCGTGCTGGAGGACGACACGGTGTGGGCCTGGGGTGAGAACACCTTCGGACAGGTCGGTGACGGGACGAACGCCCAGCGGACCGCGCCGGTGCGGGTGGGGGAGCTGACGGAGGTGACGGCGGTGAGCGGGGGCGCCTTCCACTCGGTGGCGTTGAAGGCGGACGGCACGGTGTGGAGCTGGGGTTACAACGTCTATGGACAGCTCGGTGACCTGACGACCTTCGCGCGCAACGCGCCGGTGCAGGTGGACGGGCTCACGGAGGTCACCGCCATCGCCGCGGGGGGCTACCATTCCGTGGCGTTGAAGGCGGACGGCACGGTGTGGACCTGGGGCTACAACGGCTATGGCCAGCTCGGGGATGGGACGGACACGGAGCGTGCGCAGGCCCGGCGGGTGCCGGAGCTCACGGGGATCACCTCCATCGCCACGGGCCGCAACCACGTGCTGGCCTTGAAGGACGACGGCACGGTGTGGATCTGGGGCGACAACACGTTTGGCCAATTGGGGGATGGGACGACGGTGCATCGCTTCGCGCCGGTGGAGGTGCCGGGCCTGACGGACGTCACGGGCGTCTTCGCCGGCATCTTCCACTCGTTCGCCGTGAGACAGGACGGCACGGTGTGGGCCTGGGGCTACAACGTCTATGGCCAGCTTGGAGATGGAACGACCCTGGAGCGCCATGCACCGGTGCAGGTGTTGGATTTGACGGAGATCACCGCCCTGGCCGCGGGGGGCTTCCACACGCTGGCGTTGAAGGCGGACGGCACGGTGTGGGCCTGGGGCTACAACGGCTATGGCCAGCTCGGGGATGGCACCGACAGCGAGCGCAGCAGGGCCGCGATCGTCCCCGACTTCACGGGCGTCACCGTCGTGGCCGCTGGCTACAATCACTCGCTCGCCGTGAACGCGGACGGTCTCGTGTGGTCCTGGGGCTACAACGACTTCGGCCAACTGGGGGACGGGACGACCGTGCACCACCGTTCGCCGGAGGAGGTGACCGTCATCGAGGAGGTCCCGGAAGGCGTGCCGGCGACATCCTCGGACCTGCATTGATGTCGGCTGCGCTCGCTTGATGCCGGGCGGTGCTGAGAGGATGGGGGAGCGCCCGCTGCAAGGGCCTTCCCCCTCGCCGACACGTACGCCCCGGAGAATCACGGGGCGGGGCTAGGCGTGGCGGGAGGCTCGGGAGAGACTGACGCCCGGTGCCTGGCTCCTCCCCATCTCCCACCCTGCGGCAGTGCCTGGACGGCAGGCGCAACAACCTGGACTTCATCCGGTTCATCGCCGCGGTGGGCGTCATCTTCTCGCATGCGTTCCCCCTGGGGCAGGGCGCGGGAGCACCGGAGCCCTTCGAGGCGTGGACCCACGGGCAGATGACGCTGGGCCGGCTGTGCGTGGCGGTGTTCCTGATCATCAGCGGGGTGCTCATCACCCAGAGCTTCGAGCGTTCGCCGGGCCTGGCGCGCTACCTGTGGGCGCGGGCGCTGCGAATCCTTCCCGGGCTGGCGGGCGTGTTGCTGGTGAGTGCGTTCCTGCTCGGGCCCGCGCTGACGGAGCTGCCGCTGGGGCGCTATTTCCAGTCACCGGAGACGTATCTGTATGTCCTGCGCAACCTCACGCTGTACCAGTCCCAGTGGAACCTGCCGGGCGTCTTTCCGCGCAATGCCTATCCCGGTGCGGTGAATGGCTCGCTGTGGTCGCTGTCGTACGAAGTCGGGTTCTACCTGCTGGTGGCGGGGCTGGGCGCGACGGGCCTGTTGAGGCGACCGATGGCGCTGCTGGGCTGGGCGGTGGCGGTGCTGGTGCCCTTCGTGCCGCGCGTGGGCCCCCGGCTGAACCTCTGGCCGGAGCTGTACCTCTACTTCGGCGGCGGTCTGTTGCTGTACCTGTTCCGGGACCGGCTGCGGATGAGCCCCTGGGGGGCGCTGGGCTGCGTGGTGGTGCTGGTGGTGACCGCGCAGTGGGGAGGCCTGAAGTACGCGGTGGGGGGCTGTGGAACGTATCTGGTGCTGTACCTGGCCTTCCTTCCGAGCCGCCTCTCTGGCTTCGCGCGTCACGGCGACTTCTCCTACGGCGTGTATGTCTATGCGTTCCCGGTGCAGCAGACCGTGACCTGGCTGCTGGGCGGAACCGTGGCGTGGTGGGTGAACGCCACGCTGTCGCTGCCCGTGGTCGTGCTGCTGGCGGCGCTCTCCTGGCATCTGGTGGAGAAGCGGGCGCTCCGGCTGAAGAACTCGCCCCCGGTGTTTGGGTTCATGGCCCGCTTCTCTGTCAAAGTGCCCCCTCGGAAGTAGGGTTGCCTCCATTCGTAAGCCAGCGGCACAATCCGAAGAATCGACATGCGCTACATCCTGCTGGTGAGGCTGTCATGAGGGTTCCAATTACAGTCGGGCCAGGCCGGGTGCGCTTCGCTTCGCTCATGGCGGGCGCGGCACTGTTGCTTTTCTTCGGCTGTACTTCCGCCATCGCTCATGAAGCAAAAAGGGCAGGCCGAACGACGTTTGCCTTGGCTCAAAATGAGTGCAACCAAAGTGATTCTACCCTCTCTTGTTGCCTGAAGAAATATCCGTACAGTCCTGAGAGCTGCGGAGGTGAAGCGCCTGTCAGGTCTCCTCAGCCGCCCATCCTCCTCCCTCCACCGGGGGCTACGGACCCCACTAGCGCAGAGGAGTTGCCAACACCCGCAGAGAGAGAACGTTGGCGAAAGGAAATATGCGAGCCACACTATGACAGGTGTGTAGACAAAGGGGGAGGATCAAAGCCCGGCCGCGTGCACAATGAAACGCAATGCAAAGCCTGTTACGAATACTGCACGCGCAGAGGTTTTTGGCCCACCTCGGCCAATGGGAAAAGGTGCCCAGGGGGATGAAAAACCACCGGATGCAGAGGGCAGAGCGCGAACCCGTTGGCGCACTGGAGAGCGGCAGGCTCCACCTCTCTTTGTCAAAAGCAACCTTCGGGGAGTTCGAGCGCGCATTCCTGGAATGCCAGCAAGCATGGCTGCGCAAGGCGAAGACGCCGAAAGAGCGACTTGTCATCAAGCGAAGGACGGCTGAAGACATCTTGATGGGCGCTTACGGACGCGAATGCACCTGGAATGAATTCAACCGGGCTCTGCGGCGCACCGAAAAGCTGGGCTACGACAACCCAGGAAGGCGCGCGCACGTCGCGTGTCTTTTCGCGTTGACCATCAAGCAGTTTCCCAGCCAGGCCGAGAGGGCTCGGCGGACGTTGGATGAGGCAGAGAGGCACTTGCTTTTCCTGCGCAAAGCCCACCCCGTGCGGAGGGAGAATCTGAAAGACATTCAACGCATCCGACGGATGGCTGGATGGGAGACAAGCGCTCCACGGACGCGCCAGGCGCTTGTTGCCACTGCTCATCGGGCCGGCTCCACGGACTCAGCGTGACGTAGCCGCCCGCCCCGTGGCACCGGCCATTCAGAGGCGGCTCATTCCGGACTTGGGACCGTGATGAGGAAGCCCGGAGCCGTGAGGCTCCGGGCCCTTCTTGAGTGCACGTGGGCCCGGGTCGGCTGCCCGCGAAGCCCGTTGTCAGGATTTGACGACGGTCACATGAATCAGGATGTCGAGGCGCACCTGGGGATCTTTAGAGTCCTGCCCCTGGAGCGGCAGGATGCCCTCATAGGTTCCCGCGTCGAGCCCCACATTGTCCTCCTGCCGGTATTCCAGCTTGAGGTAGGTGCGTTGCGTGGAGGAGTTGCAGCGGATGGTGGAGTTCATCGAGCGTGCTGAACACAGGGTGCGCCGATAACCCCGCAGGTTGAGCACCGCCTGCACCCCATCCGGCCTGCGCACGGGCAGGCGTACCGCCGAATGCAGGGGGTCCATCACCACAAGGCCCTGGGGGCCTTGACCCGTGAACAGCGCCACGAATCCCAACGTCTCGTAGCCGTCAAACGCAGGCAGCTCGAAGGAACCGTTCGCCCCTGCATTGATGATCATCTGCCCCTGTGTCGCCTGGGTGGGATCGAATGGTGGAACGAACGGATCGTACTGATGGTCGAGGATCCGGATGAGTCGGTTCTCTACCAGTTCGCCCGAGCTGGCGAATGCCTGCAAGGCCAGCCAGCTCTTCAACACCTCTCCCGTGTGGGTCGCCTCGAACGCCTTGACCAGCAACAGCGCATCCTCCTTGGCCGGCGCGTCCAGGCTGTTGGACCCACTGGAGGTCTTCAGCGCCAGTTGGTAGCGGATGGAGCCGAGTTCCCCCGTCGTCTGGTTCAGGCTCTCCAACGCCACGATGGAGTGATCCTCGTGATGCTCGATGTCGATGTTGTCGAACGGCACGAGCCGCGTGCCGCTGGCGATCGGCAATTGGCCCACGCTGCCAAAGGGCAGGGCCTCGAAGTAGCTGGCCTTGACGCTGCCTTCTGGAACAACACGTTCATTGGTTCCTTCAAGCAGCTCGCCGAGCCGGTCATTCAGTGTTTGCGCCGTCACTCCGACGTTGTACGAGCTGGTCCCGCCGTAGTGGAGGCCGACCAGTTGATGGGAGCCGCGTGAGAGGATGGGAGAGCCGGAAGAGCCTCCTTGCGTGTCCGCGTCGTGCCTCAGGGTGCTGCCGACGGACAGGATCCGGCTGTAATTGCTGCCAGACATGTCGCC
This sequence comes from Myxococcaceae bacterium, assembly GCA_004173515.1. GTDB lineage: Bacteria > Myxococcota > Myxococcia > Myxococcales > Myxococcaceae > Corallococcus. Next base: position 13,170 of record SECN01000020.1, read on the forward strand.
GACATACATCGGGCGGAGCCCGCCGTCGCCGTGCTGGGGAACATAGATCGGGTCGTCGACCGCCGGATCGGTTGCGCTGAGCTCCAGACCCCCGAAAAGGCGTTTGATGTGCGCGTTCCGGTAGTCGAAGTCATGCAGTGTGAACAAGGTGTAGTCGAGGCTGCCGCTGCCGCCAGTCGTCAGCAGCTTGTCGGCCCGCACCTTCACCATGTCTTCCGACGGGGTCGAGGCATCGCAGGTCGGGTGGAACCAGTTGAACCAGACTTCGAGGCTCCGGAGTTTCTCTTCGGTGGATACCACGTGGTTGTTGGTCAGCATGAAGTTGCCGCTGCCGATTGAGGAACCTGTTCCCGAGCCGCTGATGACAGCGGTGGCGAGGGAGTGCTGGAAGATTTCGGTCCCCTGGAAACAGACCAGGGGGCGACGCTCATCATCGCCAATGATCGCACGCAGGGACGCCCGGTACTCCAGGTGGCTGACCTTGATGCTGGCGTCCTGGCGCGTTCCTTTCCTGGGCAGCACCACTTTGACGACAGCCGTATCCCCCACGACCGTCACCATGCCGTCCGACAGGTCGGCCGGTGCATGGATGCGGACATCCTCGCGAGTCACATTGGAGATCTCGATGTATGCCCCGGCGGGCAGTTGGATTTTCGAGAAGAAGAGCCTGATGAACTCCGCGTCGAACTGATGAAAGGTGGTGAGATGGATCTCCGCGAGGGCTGGTGATGAGAGCAGTTCCAGGCTGAGGTGCCGGGTCAGAAAGACTTCGGTCGAGGGGCTCGTTCTTCCGTCCATGGCTCGCTCCAAGGGTGGCATTCGAGAAAGGGTGGCCATGCCCGAGGCGATGAGGACCGTTCCGAGACCCCAGGTCCTCCCCTGCGACCGAGGGGCAGTCCGCCCATGGCTCGCCTCCCTTGGATGCGTGGGGGACGACTCCACCCTGTGGTTATAAAGACAGACACAGGGTGGCCATGGGGACGTCAGCTTTCCGTGGTCCCCTGCGACACGCGCTGGAGTGCCTCGCGCAGGCGTTCGACCACTGTGTCCAGGGAGGGCTCCTGCATGAGCGCGTGGTGGCCGCCGGGCACGTCTTGCACCTCCAGCCCGCCTTGCACCAGGCCCTCCCATCCTCGATGGCGGGAGATGGGCGTGCTGCCGGGCGCGGCCCCGGTGGCGCTCAGCAGGAGCGCGGTGCCTTCGTAGGGCCGGGGCACGTAGCGCTCCTGGGCGAAGAGGTTGGCGCGGAAGACTTGGAAGAGGGCTCGCAGTTGGGCCGGGCCTGAATGGGCATCGAGGATTCGGGCCCGGAGGCCCTCCTCCAGCAGGTGCGCGAGCATGGCGTCGTCGTCGTTCTCCGAGAGGGACTCGTCGGACACCGTGAGCGCGTGGCCGAAGGCGGAGGCGGTGGCGTGGGCGAAGGCGATGCGCACGCGGGCGGGGTCCGCGTCGCGTGAGACTTGCTGCGGGGGCTGCGTCAGGCCCGGGACGTGCGAGTCCACGAGGGCGAGCAGCTCCACGGTCTCGCCCGAGGCGCGCAACTGGCGGGACATCTCGAAGGCGACCAGGCCTCCGAGGGACCAGCCGCCGAGGCGATAGGGGCCTTGAGGCTGAACGGAGCGCACGGCGTCGAGGTAGAGGGACGCCATCTCCTCGATGGACTCCACGACGGGCCCGCCATCGAGGCCTCGGGACTGGAGGCCGAAGACGGGCAGCTCGGGGCCGAGGCGGCGCGCCAGCTCGGCGTAGGCGAGGACGTTGCCGCCGCCGGGGTGGACGAGGAAGAAGGGCCGCTGGCCCGGGGCTCCGCGCTCCAGCGGAACCAGGGGGGACCAGGGCCGGGCCTCGTCACGCAGGACGCGCGCGAGCAGCGCGATGGTGGGCTGCTGGAAGAGGACGGAGAGAGGGAGGCTCAAGCCGAGGCGCTCGCGGACGGCGGCGACCATGCGCACGGCGAGCAGCGAGTGGCCGCCCAGGTCGAAGAAGCTGGAGAGGACGCTGACGGCGGGGAGGCCGAGGACGTCCTGCCAGATGAGGGCGAGCTGCAACTCGAGGGCGTCCCGGGGGGCGATGAAGTCCCTGGTGTCGGAGGTCTTTGCGTCGGGCTCCGGGAGGGCCTTGCGGTCGACCTTGCCGTTGGCGTTGAGAGGCAGGGCGTCGAGCACCACCACACCGGGCACCATGTACTCGGGCAGGTGCTGGCGCAGGTGGGCCTTGAGGGTGTCCACGTCCAGTGAAGCGCCCTCGTTCGTCGTGACGTAGGCGACGAGGCGCTTGTCTCCGTCCGTTCCGCTTGCGACGACGACGGCTTCGCTGACGCCGGATGAGGCACGAAGGGCGACTTCGATTTCGCCCAGCTCGATGCGGAAGCCGCGCACCTTCACCTGGAAGTCGACGCGGCCCAGGAAGTCGAGCGTGCCGTCAGTGCGCCAGCGGGCCTTGTCTCCAGTGCGGTAGAGGCGCTCCCCAGAAGTGGAGGCGAAGGGGTGGGGGATGAAGCGCTCCGCGGTCAGCTCCGGGCGGCGCAGGTAGCCCCAGGCGAGGCCAAGGCCGCTGACGTACACCTCACCGGCGACACCCACGGGCACCGGGCGCAGGTGGGCGTCGAGCACGTAGACGGTGGAGTTGGAGAGGGGCTTGCCGATGGGCACCGCGCCTTGCACCACGGAGTCGTGACGCATGCGGAAGGTGGCGGAGAAGGTGGTGTTCTCGGTGGGTCCGTAGCCGTTGATGAGGACGGCATCTGGGGAGAGGCGAGAGAGGTGCTCACGCACGCGGACGGCGGGCAGCACGTCGCCACCGGAGAGCACCTGGCGCACGCTGGCGAGCGCCTCACCCTGATGCAGGGCCATCTGCTCGAAGAGGGCGGCGGTCAACCAGAGAGACGTCACGCGGTGGAGTCGCAACTGGGCGGCCAACTCCTCCAGCGAGAGGGCATGGGGAGGCGCGAGGATGAGCTTCGCGCCGTGCAGCAGGGCGCCCCAGATTTCGAGCGTGGAGGCGTCGAAGGCGACGGGGGCGAACTGGAGCCAGACCTCATCAGGCCCGAAGCGCATGAAGTCGCTGCCGAGCACCAGGCGCGTGATGCCCCGGTGGGGCACGCAGACGCCCTTGGGGCGGCCGGTGGAGCCGGAGGTGAACATGACGTAGGCCAGCGCCTCGCCGTCCACGCGGATGTCGGGTGCGTGCGTGGGAAGCCCTGTCAGCACCTCCTGCTGCGCATCAAGCCAGACGCGGGTTCCGGAAGCGGGCAGCAGCGAGGCGAAGGGCTGGTGGGTCAGCGTCACGTGGACATCGGCGTCCTCCAGGAGGGCGGCGATGCGCTCCACGGGAGCGTTGCGGTCCACGGGGACGAAGGCTGCGCCGGCCTTGAGGATGGCGAGGAGCGCCACGACCAATTCGAAGGAACGCTCGACGGCGAGACCGACGTGAGCACCCGGCGCAACGCCGAGTGAGATCAGGTGCCAGGCCAGTTGGTTCGCGCGGGCCTCCAGTCGGGCGTACGTGAGGACCTCCTCGCCAAGAGCGAGGGCGACCGCGTGGGGCGAACGGAGGGCCTGCCGGGCGAAGTGGACGTGGACGGGGACGTCGGTGGGACTGACGACGGCGGTGTCATTCCAGTCCACGAGCAGGCGCTGGCGCTCTTCGCGGGAGAGCAGGGGCAGCTCGGCCACGGCCTGCTCGGGGTTGGAGGCCAAGGCCTCCAGCAGGATGCTCAGGTGGGACGCGAGCCTTTCGATGGTGCCGCGCTCGAAGAGGGCCGTGCTGTACTCCACCGCGCCTCGAAGCCCGTCGGGTGTCTCCGCGAAGAAGACGCTCACGTCGAACTTCGCCGTCGACTGCTCGAAGTCGAGGCCCTGGAGCCGCAGTCCTGGCAGTCGCAGCGCTTCGGACGGGACGTTCTGGAGCGTCAGCAGCGTCTGGAAGAGGGGCGTGTGGCCGAGGCTGCGTGAGGAGGGCTGGAGCGTCTCCACCAGCTTCTCGAAGGGGACGTGCTGGTGCTCATAGGCTTCCAGCACGGTGGCGCGGACCTGCTGGAGGAGGGCGCGGAAGGACTCTCGGGCCTCCACCCTGGCGCGAAGGACGAGCGTGTTGACGAAGAAGCCGATGAGGCCCTCGGTTTCCGCCTGGGTACGGCCCGCGATGGGAGAACCCACGCTGATGTCGTCCTGCCCGGAGTAGCGCGAGAGCAGGGCGTGCCAGCCGGCGAGGAGCGCCATGAAGAGGGAGCCGCCCTCCCGGTGCGCCAGCCCCCGAAGCTTCTGGGTGAGTTCGCGCGAGAGCGAGAAGTCGAGCCTCGCACCCGAGGTGCCACGGACGGCGGGACGGGGGAAGTCGGTGGGCAACTCCAGCACGGCGGGGGCGCCGGAGAGCTTCGCGTCCCAGTACGCGACTTCGCGCTGGAGCGCCTCACCGCTCAGGGCCTGGCGTTGCCAGGCGGCGTAGTCGGCGTACTGCACCGGAAGCCCTGGCAGGGGCGAAGGCAGGTCCTGGCAGAAGGCGGTGTAGAGGGCGCCCACCTCGCGCACCAGGACGCCGAGGGACCAGCCATCGGAGACGACGTGGTGCATGCACACGAGCAGGATGTGCTCCTGCTCCGCGAGCTTGAAGAGGAGCGTGCGCACGAGCGGGCCGGAGCGCAGGTCGAAGGGCCGGCGCATTTCGGCGGCGACCCTTGCACGGGCCTCGGCGTCCCGCAGGGAGGCTTCGACGTCGGAGAGATCCACGCGACCCAGCGGCAGGGAGACCTCGGAGTGGATGCGCTGCACGGGCTCGCCCTCCACCTGGGAGAAGGTGGTGCGGAGGGCTTCGTGACGGCGCACGACTTCCTGGAGGGCCCGCTCCAGCACGTCCGCGCGCAGGTGTCCGTCCAGCCTGACCGCGACGGGCAGGTTGTAGAGGGCGCTGCCCGGTTCAAGCTGATCGATGAGCCACAGGCGCTGCTGGGCGAAGGAGAGCGGAAGGGCCGCTTCGCGCGAGACGCGGGTGAGCGACGGCGCACGGGTTCCGGTGAGGTCCGTCAGGCGCGTCGCGAGGGCTTCCACCGTCGGGGCCTCGAAGAGGGCGCGCAGCGGCAACTCCACGCTCAACTCCGAGCGCACGCGCGACACCACCTGGGTGGCGAGCAGCGAGTGGCCGCCCAATTCGAAGAAGGAGTCCCGCACGCCGACGCGGGGAAGCCGGAGGACCTCCGCCCAGATGGCGGCGAGCTTCGCCTCCGTCTCGGTGCGGGGGGCTTCGTAGGCGTGGGTGGACGTCGCTGCGTCCGGCTCCGGGAGGGCCTTGCGGTCGACCTTGCCGTTGGCGTTGAGGGGCAGGGACTCCAGCACCACCACCGCACCGGGCACCATGTACTCGGGCAGGTGCTGGCGCAGGTGGGCCTTGAGCGACTCGGCTTCGAGTGAGGCCCCCGAGGTGGGGACGACGTAGGCGACGAGGCGCTTGTCGGCGGCTTCGCCCCTGGCGACCACCACCGCGTCCTTGATGGCAGGAGCGCGGCGCAGGGCGGACTCCACCTCGCCCAATTCGATGCGGAAGCCGCGCACCTTCACCTGGAAGTCGACGCGGCCCAGGTACTCCAGGTGACCATCGTCGCGGTAACGGACACGGTCGCCAGTGCGATACATGCGACCGCCCGGCGGGCCATGGGGTTCGGGGAGGAAGCGCTCCGCGGTCAGCTCCGGGCGCAGCAGGTAGCCGCGCGCCTGGCCTTCGCCCGCGAGGAAGAGCTCCCCCGCGACACCCACGGGCACGGGGCGCAGCGAGGCGTCCAGGACGTAGGCGCGGGTGCCGGGCAGCGGGCGACCGATGTGGGGCACCTCGTCGCGGCCGACGAGGGACGCCGTCGAGTAGGTGGTGTCCTCGGAGGGGCCGTAGAGGTTGAAGAGCTTGTGCACCGTGGGCAGGGCATGGACGGCCTTCGCCAGCGTCTCGGGCAGGGCCTCGCCCGCGAGGTTGACGACGCGCACGCCGGGCGGCACCGCGCCCAGCCGCAGCAACTGGGCCATGGCGGAGGGCACCGTGTTGACGAGGGTGACGTGGGACGCGGTGGGCAGCTCCGCCAGATGCAAGGCGTTGCGAGCCACCACCACGGCACCGCCTCGGGCGAGGGGCGCGAAGAGCTCGAAGACGGAGAGGTCGAAGTTGAGGCTGGTGGCGGCAAGGACGCCCTTCAGCTCCTCGGCGGAGAAGGTCTCCAGGGCCCAGTGCAGGAAGGCGAGGGCATTGGCGTGGGAGATGGCGACGCCCTTGGGACGGCCGGTGCTGCCGGAGGTGTAGATGAGGTAGGCGAGGTTGCCGGGCCGCACGTCGACGACCGGAGCCGAAGTGGGCTGGAGGGCCAGGGCCTCCTCCGCGTCCAGGCACACGGCGGTGGCGGACGTGGGGGGCAGTGACGTCAGCAGGTGCGAGTGGGCCACGAGCGCGGGGCCCTGCGCATCCTCCAGCAGCCACGCGAGGCGCTCGCGCGGGTAGGAAGGGTCGAGGGGCACGTAGGCGCCGCCGGCCTTGAGGATGCCGAGCGTGCCGATGAGGAGGTCCTCGGTGCGCTCGACGCAGAGGCCGACGCGGACCTCGGGGCCGACGCCCAGGGCGATGAGGCGATGGGCGAGCTGGTTCGCGCGCGCGTCGAGCTGACGGTAGGTCAACTGGCGCTCGGGGGTGATGACGGCGACCGCGTCCGGGGTGCGGCGCACCTGGGCTTCGATCTTCGCGTGGAGGCTCGGCTCGCCCGGTGGCGTGACGGTGGCGGGGTTCCACTCGACGAGCAGTTGATGGCGCTCGGCGTCGGTGAGCAGGGGCAGGTTATCGAGGCGCGAGTCCGGGTTCGCGGCGATGGCCTCCAGCAGCACACCCAGGTGGCCCGCCATGCGCTGGATGGTGGGCGGGTCGAAGAGATCCGTCGCGTACTCCAAGGCGCCCACCATCCCGGCTTGCACCTCCTGAAGGCCCAGGGAGAGGTCGAACTTCGCGAAGGGGGCTTCGGACGGCAGGGGTTGCAGGGACAGGCCCGGCACACGGAGGGCCTCGGCGGGCGCGTTCTGCAGGACGAACATCGACTGGAAGAGGGGACTGCGGCTCAGGTCCCGCGTGGACTGCACGGCTTCGACGAGCTTCTCGAAGGGCAGGTGCTGGTGGTCGTAGGCGGCCAGCGTGGTGCCGCGCACCTGGACGAGGAGTTCGCGGAAGGTGGCCCCGGGCTCGACGTGGGCGCGAAGGACGAGCGTGTTGACGAAGAAGCCGATGAGGCCCTCGGTCTCCGCCTGGGTGCGGCCGGCGATGGGGGAGCCGACGGAGATGTCGTCCTGGCCGGAGTAGCGCGAGAGCAGCAACTGGAAGGCGGCGAGCATCACCATGAAGGGCGTGGCGCCTTCGTGTTGGGCCAGGGCCTTCAGGGCATGGGAGAGGGGCGCGGGGATGCGCACGTCCACCCTGGCGCCGTGCTGCGATGGCACGGGAGGCCGGGGGCGATCGGTGGGCAGCTCCAGCGCGGGAGGCGCGCCCGCGAGCTGCTGCTTCCAGTAACCGAGTTGCGCCTCCAGGGCGTCCCCCTGGAGCCACTGGCGTTGCCACACCGCGAAGTCCGCGTACTGCACCGGCAACGGCGCGAGCGACGGTGCACGCCCGGAGGTGAAGGCTTCGTAGAAGGCCACCAACTCGCGGACGAGGACGGACATGGACCAGCCGTCGGAGACGATGTGGTGCATCGTCACGAGCAGCAGGTGCTCCGCTTCCGCCAGGCGCACCAGCGTGGTGCGCAGCAGCGGGCCGGTGGCGAGCTGGAAGGGCCTGCGGGCTTCTGTTGCCACCAGTCGGCGGGCTTGCTCCTCGCGTGGCGAACCGGCGAGGAGGGTCAGGTCGATGAGGGGCAACTCCCAGCCGGTGGGAGGCTGGATGTGCTGCGAGGGTGCGTCGTGGCCCGCCGACAGGACGGTGCGCAGGGATTCGTGGCGGGCCACCAGGGCTTCGAAGGCGCGGCGCAGCGCTTCGGCGTCCACGCGGCCCGTCAGCCGGAGGGCGGAGGGGATGTTGTAGGAGGCGTCGCCGGGCGAGAGCTGGTCGAGCAGCCAGAGGCGCTGCTGGGCGAAGGAGAGCGGGAGGGCAGCGTCACGCGAGGCGGGCACCAGCGCAGGTGCATGCAGTGAAGCGGCCTGGGCGCCTTCGAGGTGCGGCACGAGGGCTTCGACGGTGGGGGCCGCGAAGAGGGTGCGCAGCGGGAGTTCCACGCCGAAGGCCGCACGCACGCGGGAGACGAGCTGGGTGGCCAGCAGGGAGTGGCCGCCGAGTTCGAAGAAGTCGTCGTGGACGCCCACGCGCTCCACGCGAAGCACTTCGGTGAAGAGGGCGGCCAGCCTCTCTTCCGTGGGGGTGCGCGGGGCGATGAAGGATGCGGCGCGCGGAGTCTCCCCCGGCTCGGGGAGGGCCTTGCGGTCGACCTTGCCGTTGGCGTTGAGGGGCAGGGTCTCCAGCACCACGAGGGCGGAGGGCACCATGTATTCGGGCAGGTGCTGCTGGAGGTGGGCCTTGAGGGTGTCCACGTCCAGCGAGTGGTCCTCGCGAGCGGTGACGTAGCCGATGAGGCGCTTGTCTCCGTCCGTTCCGCGCGCGACGACGATGGCTTCACTGACGCCCGAGGCGGAGCGCAGGGAGGCTTCGATTTCGCCCAGCTCGATGCGGAAGCCGCGCACCTTCACCTGGAAGTCGACACGGCCCAGGAAGTCGAGCGTGCCGTCAGTGCGCCAGCGGGCCTTGTCTCCGGTGCGGTAGAGGCGAGCGCCGGGAGTGGAAGCGAAGGGATGGGGAACGAATCGCTCGGCGGTCAACTCCGGGCGGCGCAGGTAGCCCCATGCGAGGCCAAGGCCGCCGACGTACACCTCACCGGCGACGCCCACGGGCACCGGGCGCAGGAGGGCGTCGAGCGCGTAGACGGTGGAGTTGGAGAGAGGCTTGCCGATGGGCACCGCACCTTGCACGAGCGTGCCGTGATGCATGCGGAAGGTGGCGGAGAAGGTGGTGTTCTCGGTGGGGCCGTAGCCGTTGATGAGGACGGCATCTGGGGAGAGGCGAGAGAGGTGCTCACGCACGCGGACGGCGGGCAGCACGTCGCCACCGGAGAGCACCTGACGCACGCCGGCCAATGCCTCACCCTGATGCAGGGCCATCTGCTCGAAGAGGGCGGCGGTCAGCCAGAGGGACGTCACGCGGTGGAGACGCAACTGGGCGGCCAACTCCTCCAGCGAGAGGGCATGGGGAGGCGCGAGGACGAGCTTGGAGCCGTGGAGCAGCGCACCCCAGATTTCGAGGGTGGAGGCGTCGAAGGCGACGGGGGCGAACTGGAGCCAGACCTCCTCGGGCCCGAAGCGCATGAAGTCGCTGCCGAGCACCAGGCGCGTGATGCCACGGTGGGGCACGCAGACGCCCTTGGGACGGCCGGTGGAGCCGGAGGTGAACATGACGTAGGCCAGCGCCTCGCCGTCCACGCGGATGTCGGGTGCGTGCGTGGGCTGACGGGCGACAAGCCTGTCCATGTCATCCATCCAGACGCAGATGCCGGAGGCGGGCAGCAACGACTCGAAGGACTCGTGTGCGAGCGTCACGCTGACGTCCGCGTCCTCCAGGAGTGCGGCGATGCGCTCCATGGGGGCGTTGCGGTCCACCGGGACGAAGGCGGCTCCGGCCTTGAGGATGGCGAGGAGCGCCACGACCAACTCGAAGGAGCGCTCGACGGCGAGACCGACGTGAGCGCCCGGTGCAATGCCGAGTGAGATCAGGTGGTGAGCCAGTTGGTTCGCGCGGGCCTCCAGTCGGGCGTACGTGAGGACCCCATCGCCAAGGACGAGGGCGACCGCGTGAGGAGTGCTCAGCGCCTGCCGGGCGAAGTGGACGTGGACGGGGACGTCGGTGGGGCTGGTGACGGCGGTGTCGTTCCAGTCCACGAGCAGGCGCTGGCGCTCCTCGTGGGAGAACAGGGGCAGCTCGGCCACGGACTGCTCGGGTGTCGCGGCGATGGACTCCAGCAGGGTGCCCAGGTGGGACGCGAGCCTTTCGATGGTGCCGCGCTCGAAGAGGGCCGTGCTGTAGTCCAGCACGCCGAAGAAGCCCTGCGGCGAGTCCTGCAACGTCAGGGTGAGATCGAACTTCGCGGGGCGGACCGCGGCCACCACCTCCTGGAAGGAGAGGCCCGGGACGCGCAACGCCTCCGCTGGCGTGTTCTGGAGGACGAACATCACCTGGAACAGCGGGCTGCGGCTGGGGTCGCGCACGGGCTGCACGGCTTCAATCAGCTTCTCGAAGGGCAGGTGCTGGTGCTCGTAGGCGGCGAGCGTGGTGCCGCGCACCTGGGCGAGCAGCTTCCGGAAGGAGTCCTCCGGCCGTACCCGCGCGCGCAGGACGAGCGTGTTGACGAAGAAGCCGACGAGGCCCTCGGTCTCCGCCTGGGTGCGCCCCGCGATGGGCGTGCCCACCAGCAGGTCCTCTTGCGCGGAGTAGCGCGACAGGAGCACCTGGAAGCCCGCGAGCAGCACCATGAAGGGTGTGGCGCCCTCGCGCACGGCGAGGGCCTTGAGCGCCTCCGACGTCATCCGCGGGACGCTGAACGTGAAGGCCGCTCCCGCGTAGGACTGGAGGGCCGGATGCGGCCGGTCCGTGGGCAGCTCCAGGGCGGACGGCGCTCCGGAGAGCTGCCGCTTCCAGTAACCCAGTTGCGTGTCCAGGACCTGGCCCTGGAGCCACTGGCGCTGCCACATCGCGAAGTCCGCGTACTGCACGGGCAACGGCGCGAGCGACGGTGCATGCCCGGCGCTGAAGGCTTCGTAGAAGGCCACCACGTCGCGGACGAGGACGGACATGGACCAGCCGTCGGAGACGATGTGGTGCATCGTCACGAGCAGCAGGTGCTCCTCTTCCGTCAACCGCACGAGCGCGGTGCGCAGCAGCGGACCCGCTTCCAGGTCGAAGGGCCGACGCGACGCCTCCATGGCCTGGCGATGGGCCTCCTCGTCCCGCGAGGCTTCGGGCAGGGCAGCCAGGTCGATGAGCGGCAACGTCCACGCTTCCGGCGCGTGGATGTGCTGGGTGGCCTGACCCTGGTGCTCGCGGAAGGTGGTGCGAAGGGACTCGTGGCGGGCCACCAGCGCTTCGAAGGCGCGGCGCAGGGCTTCGATGTCCACGCGCCCCTTCAGGCGCAGGGCGGTGGGGATGTTGTAGGACGCGTCCCCTGGGTTGAGCTGATCCAGGAACCAGAGCCGCTGCTGCGCGAAGGACAGGGGCGCCGTGCTGGCACCCATCGCGGGGATGCTCGGAAGGGGGCGGGCCTGCACACCGGAGTCGATGCGCTGTGCGAGCGCCGCGACGGTGGGGGCCTCGAACAGCGCGCGCAGGGGCAGCTCGCGCTGGAAGGTGGAGCGCACGCGGGAGACGAGCTGGGTGGCCAGCAGTGAATGGCCGCCGAGCGCGAAGAAGTCGTCGTGGACGCCCACGCGCTCGACGCGGAGCACCTGGGTGAAGAGGGCCGCGAGCTGCTCCTCGGTGGACGTGCTCGGAGCGACGTAGCTGGACGCGAGCGTGACGCCCTGGGGCGCGGGCAGGGCCTTGCGGTCCACCTTGCCGTTGGTGTTGAGGGGCAGGGCCTCCAGCACGAGGAAGGCCGCGGGCACCATGTACTCGGGCAGGTGCTGCTTGAGGAAGGAGCGCAGCCCGGCGGTGTCGAGCACTTCGCCTTCCTCCGCGACGAGGTACGCGACGAGGCGCTTGTCGCCGGGGACATCCTCGCGCGCGAGGACGACGGCCGCGTGCACGCCAGGGTGCGCCAGCAAGCGGGCTTCGATTTCACCCAGCTCGATGCGGAAGCCGCGCACCTTCACCTGGAAGTCGGCGCGGCCCAGGTAGTCGAGCATGCCGTCCTGGCGCCAGCGCACGACGTCGCCGGTGCGGTACAGGCGCGCTCCCGGCGTGGGGGAGAAGGCGTCCGGGATGAAGCGGTCGGCGGTCAGCTCCGGGCGTCCCAGGTAGCCGCGCGCCACGCCTTCGCCACCGATGAAGAGCTCACCGGAGACGCCCACGGGCACTGGCTGGAGGGAGCGGTCCAGGACGTAGACGCGGACGTTGGGGAGGGGCCTGCCAATGGTGGGGGTGGGCGACGCATCGAAGGCGCAGGCGGTGGCGTCGACGGTGCACTCGGTGGGGCCGTAGACGTTGAAGACGCGGGGGCGGGAGGTGCTCGCCAGGTGGCGCCAGGTGGCGGGGTCGACGGCCTCTCCGCCCACGAGGACGCGGCGGGGCACGGCGGCGCGCGTGAGCAGGCCTTCGTCCAGCAGCAGGCGCAGGTGCGCGGGGGAGCAGTCGAGGACGTCGAGGGCGTCCTTCTCGATGCGCGCCACCAACTCGCCCACGTCGGCGCGGGCCTCGTCCGGGACGATGCAGAGCGTGTGGCCGTCCAGCACCTGGATGAGCTGCTTGACGGAGGCGTCGAAGGAGAGCGGGGCGTTGACGCTCACGCGCTCCGAATCCCCGGCGGACGCGTGCACGGTGCTGGCCAGCGCGAGGCGCAGGTTGAGCACGGAGCGGTGCTGGATCATCACGCCCTTGGGGCGGCCGGTGCTGCCCGACGTGTAGATGACGTAGGCCAGGTGCTCCGGGGTGACGGAGGTGCGGGGCGCTTCGCGCGACTCACGGGCGAGGTCCGCCGCATCAGAGTCCAGGCACACGTCGTGCGCGGCATGGGGTGGCAGGGTGTCCTTCAGGTGGCGCTGGGTGAGCACGACCGGAGCGGCGGTGTCCTGGAGGACGTGCGCCAGCCACTCGCGCGGATAGCTGGGGTCGATGGGCACGTAGGCCCCTCCAGCCTTGAGCGTCCCGAGGATGCCCACGAGCGCCTCCACGGAGCGCTCCACGCACAGCACCACGCGCGTGTCCGGCCCCACGCCCAGGGCGATGAGGCGGTGGGCGAGCTGGTTGGCGCGGGCGTCGAGTTCGCGGAAGGAGAGGTGCTGATCGCGGCAGACGACGGCGAGCGCCTCGGGCGTGCGAAGGGCCTGGGCCGCGAAGGCGTCATGGAGGCAGGTGTCGCGCGGGAAGTCGACCCGAGGTCCGTTCCAGTCGACGAGGAGCCGCTGGTGCTCGGGGGCGGTGAGCAGGGGCAGGTTCGCGAGCGACGTCTCCGGCTTCGCCGCGAGGGCCTCCAGGAGGATGCCCAGGTGCCCGGCCATGCGCTGCACGGTGGAGGCATCGAAGAGGTCGGTGTTGTATTCGAACGCGCCGAGAAAGCCCTGCGGCGACTCCTGCAAGGTCAGGGTGAGGTCGAACTTGGCGGAGTGCGATTCGAGCGTGAGCTGTTCGAAGGACAGGCCCGGGACCCGGAGCGGTTCCGCCGGGGTGTTCTGCAGGACGAACATCACCTGGAACAGCGCGTTGCGGCTCAGATCGCGCGTGGGCTGAACGGCTTCGACGAGCTTCTCGAAGGGCAGATGCTGGTGCTCGTAGGCGGCGAGCGTGGTGCCGCGCACCTGGGCCAGCAGTTCGCGGAACGTGTCCCGCGAATGCAGTCGCGAGCGAAGGACGAGGGTGTTGATGAAGACGCCGATGAGTCCTTCGGTCTCCGCCTGGGTGCGGCCCGCGATGGGGGAGCCGACGCTGATGTCGTCCTGTCCCGAGTAGCGGGACAGGAGCACCTGGAAGGCCGCGAGCAGGGTCATGAAGGGCGTGGCGCCTTCGCGTCGGGCCAGCGCCTGGATGGACTCGGACACGGCCTGCGGGATCCGCACGGGGACCGCCGCGCCCCGCTGCGAGCGCACGGGAGGACGCGGCCGGTCCGTGGGCAGCTCCAGGGCGGACGGCGCTCCGGAGAGCTGCTGCTTCCAGTAACCCAGTTGCGCATCCAGGACCTGGCCCTGGAGCCACTGGCGCTGCCACGCCGCGAAGTCCGCGTACTGCACGGGCAGGGGCGGGAGGGTCGGCGCGCGGCCGGAGGTGAAGGCTTCGTAGAAGGCCACCACGTCGCGGACGAGGACGGACATGGACCAGCCGTCGGAGACGATGTGGTGCATCGTCACGAGCAGCAGGTGCGCTTCTTCCGTCAACCGCACGAGCGCGGTGCGCAGCAGCGGACCGGCTTCCAGGTCGAAGGGACGCCGGGCCTCCCGGTTCGCGAGGTCGCGGGCCTCCTGCTCGCGCTGGGCTTCCGGCAGCGAGGAGACGTCGAGCAGGGGCAGGGACCACGGCGTGGGCGCGTGAAGGTGCTGGGCGGGCTGCCCCTCATGCGTGACGAGGGTGGTGCGCAGGGAGTCGTGGCGGGCGACGACGGCCTCGAAGGCGCGGCGCAGCGCTTCAGTGTCCACGCGGCCTGTCAGGCGAAGGGCCGCGGGGATGTTGTACGCGACGTCTCCGGGCTGGAGTTGCTCCAGGAGCCAGAGCCGCTGCTGCGCGAAGGAGAGCGGCTGCGGGCCCTGGAGGTCGGCGCGGGTGAGGGGCGGCAGGCGCGGGCCCGGTGCGGCGGTGTGGAGGCGCTCGGCGAGGGCCGCCACGGTGGGGGCCTCGAAGAGGGCGCGCAGGGGCAGCTCGACGTCGAAGGTGGAGCGCACGCGCGACACCAGTTGCGTGGCGAGCAGGGAGTGCCCACCGAGGGCGAAGAAGTCGTCGTGGATGCCAATCTGCTCGCGGCGCAGGACGAGGGCGAAGACCTCCGCGAGCTTCACTTCGAAGGGCGTGCGAGGGGCGACGAAGTCCGCGAGGGGCGAGGCGTCGGGAGCGGGAAGGGCCTTGCGGTCGAGCTTGCCGTTGGAGGTGAGGGGCAGGGCCTCCAGCGTGAGGAAGGCGGAGGGCACCATGTACTCGGGCAGCCGCTGCTTGAGGAAGACACGCAGGGCTTCGACGTCCAGCGTGAGGCCGGGGCGCGCGACGAGGTAGGCGACGAGCCGCTTGTCGCCGGGCACGTCCTCGCGCGCGAGCACCACGGCCTCCTGCACGGAGGGGTGCGCCAGCAGCGACGCTTCGATTTCGCCCAGCTCGATGCGGAAGCCGCGCACCTTCACCTGGAAGTCGAGCCGCTGCAGGTAGTCCAGCTGGCCATCGGCGCGCCAGCGCACGACGTCGCCGGTGCGGTAGAGGCGGGCGCCCGGAGCGGAGGCGAAGGGGTGGGGCAGGAAGCGCTCCGCCGTGAGCGCGGGCTGGCCGAGGTAGCCCCAGGCGAGGCCGGCGCTGTCGAGGAAGAGCTCGCCGGACACGCCGATGGGCACGGGCCGCAGGTGCTCGTCGAGGACGAAGGTGCGGGTGTTGGCGATGGGGCGGCCGATGGGCGGACGCGTGCCGTCCTCGCGCGTGGAGGCAGGCACGGGGGTGAAGGTGGCGACGACGGTGCTCTCGGTGGGGCCGTAGTGGTTGAAGAGGGTGGCGGGCAGCGAGGGCGGAGGCGCGAGGTGCAGCGCGTCGCCACCCGTGAGCAGGGCGCGAAGGGGGAGTGCGTCAGGCCACGGCTCGCGCAGGACGGCCTCCGCGAGGGGCGTGGGCATGAAGCAGGTGGTGATGGCTTCGGAGGCCAGCCAGCGCAGCAGGAGGGCCGGCTCGGCGCGCACGGCGTCGGGAGGCACGACGAGGCAGGCGCCGGAGGCGAGCGAGGGCCACACCTCCCAGGTGGACGCGTCGAAAGCCACGCCCGCGGTGAGCGCCGTGCGGTCCTCCGGTGTCAGCGCGTAGGTGCGCTGGTGCCAGGTCACCAGGTTCATCAGGCCCCGGTGGTGGACGGCGACGCCCTTGGGACGGCCGGTGCTGCCCGACGTGTAGATGACGTAGGCGAGATCATCGGCGCCGACGGGCAGGGATGGCAGGGGCTCGCGAACGGCGGGGACGTCCGTCTCCAGGGAGAGGACGTGCGTGGAGAGGGGCGGGAGCGAAGCGCGCAGCGAGGGGTGGCAGAGGAGGGCGGAGGCAGCGCAGTCCTCCAGCATGAAGGCGAGGCGCTCGGGAGGGACGCCCGGGGAGAGCGGGACGTAGGCGGCGCCCACCTTGAGGGTGGCGAGCAGTCCGGCCACCAGCTCCGGAGAGCGCTCGGCGAGCACGGCGACGCGGTCACCTCGGGAGACGCCGGCGGCGTGAAGCTGGACGGCGAGGTGATGGGCCCAGGCCTCGAGGCCCGCGTAGGAGACGGTGCGCTCGCCCATGCGCAGGGCGGGGGCCTCCGGCGCGCGGAGCGCCTGCTCGGCGACGAGGAGGTGGACGCAGGTGTCGCGGGGGAAGTCAGCGTCCGTCGCGTTCCACTCGACGAGGAGCCGGGCCTGCTCCCCGGCCGTCATCAGCGGCAGCGCGGAGACGCGGGTCTCCGGCTGCGCGGCGATGGCTTCGAGCAGGACGCCGAAGTGCGCCATGAGGCGCTGGGCCGTGGAGGCATCGAAGAGGTCGGAGCTGTACTCCAGGAAGCCGGTGAGGCCCTGGGGGACTTCGAAGAGGGTGAGGGCCAGATCGAAGCGGGAGGTGTTGGCTTCGAGGGGAACGGGCTGGAAGGAGAGGCCGGTGACGCGGAGCGCTTCGGCCGGGGCGTTCTGCAGGACGAAGAGGGCCTGGAAGAGCGCGCTGCGGCTCAAGTCGCGCGAGGGCTGGAGGACCTCGACGAGCTTCTCGAAGGGCAGGTGCTGGTGCTCATAGGCGGCGAGCGTGGTGCCGCGCACCTGCGCCAACAGCTCGCGGAAGGTGTCCCGCGCCCGCACTCGCGAGCGCAGGACGAGGGTGTTGACGAAGAAGCCGATGAGGCCCTCGGCCTCGGAGTGGGTGCGGCCCGCGATGGGGGAGCCCACGCTGATGTCGTCCTGGCCGGAGTAGCGGGAGAGCAGCACCTGGAAGGCGGCCAGCAGCAGCATGAAGGGCGTGGCGCCTTCACGCTGGGCGAGGGCGCGCAGCGCGTCCGTCAGCTCCCTGGAGAGACTCACGGGCACGGAGGCGCCGCGGCGGGACTGCAACGGAGGACGGGGCCGGTCGGTGGGCAGCTCCAGCGCGTTGGGGGCGCCGGAGAGCTGCTGCTTCCAGTAGTCCAGTTGGGTCCGCAGCACGTCGCCCTGGAGCCACTGGCGCTGCCACGTCGCGAAGTCCGCGTACTGCACGGGCAGGGGCGGCAAGGCAGGCGTCCGCCCCGTGCTGAAGGCTTCGTAGAAGCCCGCGAGTTCGCGGACGAGGACGGACATGGACCAGCCGTCGGAGACGATGTGGTGCATCGTCACGAGCAGGACGTGGGCCTCTTCCGAGAGCCGCAGCAGGCAGGTGCGCAGCAGGGGCCCGCGACCGAGGTGGAAGGTCTGACGTGCCTCCTGCGTGGCGAGGCGCAGCGCCTCGGCCTCGCGCGCGGAGGACTCCAGCTCTGAGAGGTCCACGAGCGGGAGTGCCCAGACACCCGGGGCCTGGATGCGCTGGAAGGGCTGGCCCTCGTGTTCGAAGAAGGTGGTGCGAAGCGCTTCGTGGCGGGCGACGAGGGACTCGAAGGCGAGGCGAAGGGCCTCGGTGTCCACGGGGCCCAGGAGGCGCAGGGCGACGGGGAGGTTGTAGGAGGCGTCGTCGGGGGTGAGCTGGTCCAGGAACCAGAGGCGCTGTTGGGCGAAGGAGAGCGGCTGGGGGCCCTCGGCCCGCGTCCGGATGAGCGGCGGCAGGCGCGAGCCCGAGGTGGCCTGTCGCAGGCGCTCGGCGAGCAGGGCGATGGTGGGGGCTTCGAAGAGCGCGCGCAGGGGGAGCTCGACGTCGAGCGCGGCGCGCACGCGGGCCACCAGTTGGGTGGCGAGCAGCGAGTGGCCGCCCAGCTCGAAGAAGTTGTCGGAGCGGCCCACGGAGGGCTGGCGCAGCACTTCACTCCAGAGCGCGGCGAGCTTCTCCTCCAGCGGTGACACCGGAGCCTCGTAGGCGTGCGAGGCGCGAAGCTGCGAAGCCTCCGGTGCGGGCAGCGCCTTGCGGTCCACCTTGCCGTTGGACGTCAGCGGCAGCGCGTCCAGGGGCACGAAGGCGGCGGGCACCATGTACTCGGGCAGGTGAAGCTTGAGGTGCGCGCGAAGGACGGAGACGTCCAGCGCGGGGTGCGCGTCCGCGACGAGGTAGGCGACGAGCCGCCTGTCGCCGGGCACGTCCTCTCGCGCGACGACGACGGCTTCCTTCACGCCAGGGGCGGAGCGAAGCACGGCCTCCACTTCCCCCAACTCGATGCGGAAGCCGCGCACCTTCACCTGCGCGTCGATGCGGCCGACGAAGTCGAGCGAGCCATCCTGGCGCCAGCGCACCACGTCGCCGGTGCGGTACAGACGCGCCCCTGCTTCTTCCGAGAAGGCATCGGGAATGAAGCGCTCGGCGGTGAGCGAAGGACGCCCCGCGTAGCCGCGCGCGACGCCGACACCCCCTACGAAGAGCTCGCCGCGCACGCCGACGGGCACGGGGGCGCCGAGCGCGTCCAGGACATAGGCGCGCACGTTGGCCAGGGGCCGGCCGATGGAAGGCACGCCGCCGTCGGCCACCACCTCACCCAGGGTGGCGATGACGGTGGCTTCGGTGGGGCCGTAGGTGTTGAGCAACCTTCGTCCCGGGGCCCAGCGGGAGACGACCTCCGAGGGCAGGGCTTCGCCGCCGGAGATGACGGTGCGCACCTCGGGCAGGGCCTCCGGGGAGGTGGCGGCGAGCGCGGCGGGCGTCAGGCTGATGACGCTGACGCGCTGGTGACGGAGCAGCGCGGGCAGGGGTGCGCCCGGCATGAGCTTCTCCAGGGGCGCGAGGACGAGGGTGGCACCACCGCACAGGGTGGTGAAGATCTCCTCGACGGAGAGATCGAAGCTGAGGCTCGCGAACTGGAGGACGCGGCTGCCCGGGCCGATGCCGTAGGCCACGGCCTCGTGGGTGACGAGGTTGGCGACGTTGCGATGCGGGATGGCGGTGCCCTTGGGCGTGCCGGTGCTGCCGGAGGTGTAGAGCAGGTACGCCAGGTTCGCGGGCGTCACGCCGGTCCGTGGCGCCTCCGGGGATTCAGTCGCCAGGGCCTCGCGCTGGGAGTCGAGGCAGAGGGCGCGGGGGCGCCAGGTCTCGGGGAAGCGCTCGAGCAGCGCGCTCTGGGTGACGAGCACGCGGGCGCCGCTGTCCTGGAGCATGAAGGCCAGGCGCTCCTGGGGCAGCAGCGGATCCACGGGGACCCACGCGGCGCCGGCCTTGAGGATGGCGAGCAGTCCGATGGGGATGTCGAGCGAGCGCTCGAGGCCGAGGGCGACAGGGACTTCGGGGCCGGCACCCTGGCGGACGAGGGCGTGGGCGAGCTGGTTGGCGCGCGCGTCAAGCTGGGCATACGTCAGGGAGGCGTCCTCGAAGACGGCGGCGAGCGCGTCCGGGGTGGCGCGGGCCTGGGCCTCGAAGAGGGAGTGCAGGCACGCGTCGGGGAAGGGCGCGCGCGTGGCGTTCCACTCCACGAGCACCTGATGGCGCTCCTCTCCCGCGAGCAGTTGCAGCGAGGACACGCGCCGCTCCGGCGCCGCCACGAAGCCCTCCACGAGCAGCCGCAGGTGCCGCATCATCCGCGCGACGGTGGAGGGGTCGAAGAGGTCGGTGGCGTACTCCAGCTCGCCCGTGAAGCCCTGCTCGCTCCGGGACAGGGACAGCGTCAGATCGAACTTGGCGGAGGCCCCCATGCGCTCCTCGACCCGGACCGTCACGCCGGGGAGCTTGAGGTCCACGTCCGGGATGTTCTGCATGAGGAACAGCACGTTGAACGGCGGCGACTGGCGCAGGTCCCGCAGCGGCTGGACCTGCTCGAAGGGGACATATGGCTGGGCGAGCACGCCCAGCGTGGTGGTCCGCACGCGGCCCAGCAGTTCCCGCACCGTGGGCTCGCCGCCCATCCGGGTGCGCAGCACGAGCGTGTTGATGAAGAGGCCGAGCAACCCCTCCAGCCGGGTGTCGTCGCGGCTCGCCACGGAGGAGCCGATGCTCACGTCATCCTGACCGGAGTAGCGCCCGATCAACACCTGGAGCGCGGCCACCAGGAACATGAAGGGCGTGATGCCCTCGCGCACGCAGAGCGCCTCCACGGCCCGGGTCAGCTCCAGCGGCAGCGCGACCGGCAACAGCGCGCCCGGCGGAGACGCACGGGGTACACGCGGCCTGTCGGTGGGCAGCTCCAGCACGGACGGCTGTCCGTCCAACTGCTGGCGCCACCAGGTCACCTGCCGCTCCAGCTCCTCGCCGGACAACCACTGGCGCTGCCACGCGGCGAAGTCCGCGTACTGGAGCGACAGCTCGGGCAGCATCGGCTCCGTCCCCGCGGCGAAGGCCCGGTAGGACTCCGACAGCTCCCGCATCAACACGCTCATGGACCAGCCATCGAAGTTGGCGTGATGCAGGGTGAGCAGCACCAGGTGCTCGCGCGCGTCCAGCACCAGCACCGACACGCGCAGGAGCGGTCCTGCCGCCAGGTCGAACGGGTGCCGCACCTCCACCTCGGTGAGGCGCTTCACCTCGGCCTCGCGCTGCTCCGGGGACAGGGCCCTCAGGTCCACCACCGGCAGCTCGAGCGGCGCGGGGGGCGCGATGCGCTGCACGGGCTCGTCCCCGTCCAACTGGAAGGTGGTGCGCAGCGGCTCGTGCCGGTGCACCACCCGCTCCAGGGCGCGGCGCAGGAGCTCCAGGTCCAACGCTCCGGTCAGCCGCAGCGAGAACGGCATGTTGTACGCGGCGGAGCCCGGCGCGAACTGCTCCAGCAACCACATGCGCTGCTGCCCCAGGGAGGTGGGCAGCCGGCCCGAGCGCGGCACCGGCACCAGCGCGGGCCGCGAGGCGGCGTGGGGATCCCGGCCCGCCGTCATGATCCGCGCGGCCAGCGCCTCCACCGTGGGCGACTCGAACAGGACCTGCAACGGCAGGTCCACCTGGAACGCGGTGCGCAGGCGCGACGTGAGCCGCGTGGCGAGCAGCGAGTGGCCGCCCAGCTCGAAGAACCCGTCGGTGACGCCCACGCGCGGCACGTTCAAGAGCAGGGTGTAGAGCTCCGCGACCTGCTGTTCCAGCGGCGTGCGGGGCGCGACGTACTCGCGCTCCGCGCCGGGGGCCAGGGTCGGCTCGGGCAGGGCCTTGCGGTCCACCTT
Source organism: Myxococcaceae bacterium (assembly GCA_004173515.1). Classification (GTDB taxonomy): domain Bacteria; phylum Myxococcota; class Myxococcia; order Myxococcales; family Myxococcaceae; genus Corallococcus. The sequence goes on from SECN01000020.1 coordinate 34,250, forward strand.
GCCGTTGGGCGTCAGGGGCATCGCGTCCAGCACCACCAGCGCGGAGGGCACCATGTACTCGGGCAGCCGCTCCTTCATCAGCGCCCGCAGGGCGGCAGCCTCCAGCGCCTGGCCGGGGCGGGCCACCACGTAGCCCACGAGGCGCGCGTCGGCCGCGCTTCCCCGCACCACCACCACGGCGTCGCGCACCCCCGGCGCCTGGCCCAGCACCGCTTCGATCTCCCCCAGCTCGATGCGGTAGCCGCGCAGCTTCACCTGGTTGTCGACGCGGTTGAGGTACTCCAGCACGCCGTTCGCGGCCCAGCGCACGCGGTCCCCGGTGCGGTACACGCGGGCGCCCGGCAGGTCGCCGTGCACGTCCGGGACGAAGCGCTCCGCGGTCAGGTCCGGCCGGTGGAGGTAGCCGCGCGTGACGCCCTCGCCGCCGATGAACAGCTCGCCCGGCACCCCGCGCGGCACCGGTCCCAGGCCGCCGTCCAGCACGTACGCCTGGGTGCCTGGGATGGGCCGGCCGATGGGCACGCTGCCCGGGCCCGAAGTCACCGCGTGCGCGGTGGACCACACCGTCGTCTCCGTGGGGCCGTACACGTTCCACAGCGCGCCGCAGCGCGCGAGCAGCGCCTCCGCCAGCTCGCGCGGCAGGGCCTCGCCGCCGGTGAGCGCCGTCAGCCCCCGGTCCTCCCAGTGGGCCTCCAGCAGCAGCCGCCAGGTGCTGGGCGTGGCCTGGAGCACCGTGGCCCCGCTCTGCTCGAGCAACCCCGCGAGCCGGGCGCCGTCCACCGCGACGTCGCGGGTCGCGATGACGACCCGCGCCCCCACCGACAGCGGCAGGAACAGCTCCAGCACCGCGATGTCGAACGACAGCGTGGTGACGGCCACCAGCACGTCCTTCGCGGACACGCCCGTCGTCTCCTGGAGGGCCGCGAGGAAGCGCGCCACCGCGCCGTGTGGCACCTGTACGCCCTTGGGGCGTCCGGTGGATCCGGAGGTGAAGAGCACGTAGGCCACGGACTCGGGCGCCACCGGGGCGCGCAGGGGCGAGCCGTCCTCCGCCGCGATGGCCTCCGCGTCCCCGTCCAGCAGCACCACGCGGGCCGAGTGCGGCGGCAGCACGGACGAAAGCGAGCGCTGCGACACCAGCACCGGCATGCCGCTGCTCTCCACCATGTACGCGAGGCGGTCCGCCGGGAACGCGGGATCCAGCGGCACGTAGGTGCCCCCGGCCTTCAACACGGCGAGCACCGCCACCAGCATGTCCTCGGAGCGCTCCACGCACAGGCCCACGCGCACCTCGGTCCCCACGCCCCACCGGCGCAGATGCCGCGCAAGCCGCGACGCCCGCGCCTCCAGTTGCGCGTAGGTGAGCGACCGCGTCCCGGAGACGACGGCGATCGCGTCCGGCGTGAGGTCCGCCTGGGCCTCGAACGCCCCGTGCTGGGAGGTCCACGGCAGGGGGGCGGGGCGGGGCGGCTGCCAGGCGCGCAGCACCTCGTGGCGCTCGGCGTCGGTGAGCAGCGGCAGCCGGGAGACGGCCTCGTGAGGCCGGGCGACGGCGCCCTCCAAGAGGACGCGCAGGTGCTCGGCCATCCGCGCCACGGTGGGCGCGGTGAAGAGATCCAGGTCGTACTCCAGGAAGCCCTGGAGGCCGTCCTCGCCCTCCAGGACCTGGAGCGTCAGGTCGAACTTGGCGGTGTGCGTGTCCAGCTCCAGCGCCTCCAGCTTCACGCCCTCCACGGAGGCCGCGCCGCGCAGGGACGCCTGGAGCGTGAGCATCACCTGGACGTACGGGGTGCGCCCCTGGGTGCGCTCCGGCCGCAGCTCCTCCACCAGCTTCTCGAAGGGCAGCTCCTGGTGCTCCTGGGCGGAGAGCACCGTCTCACGCACCTGGCGCAGCAGGGCGCGGAAGGGCGCGGAGCCCTCCACCTGCGTGCGCAGCACCAGCGTGTTGACGAACAGGCCGATGAGGCCCTCCACCTCGCCGCGCACCCGGCCCGCCATGGGCGAGCCGACGGTGACGTCCTCCTGGCCCGCGTAGCGCGACAACAACACCTGGAAGCCCGTCAGCAGCACCATGAAGAGCGAGGCGCCCTCCTGCTGCGCCAGCGCCTTGAGCGCGTCCGTCAGCGCGCGCGACAGCGACACCGCGTGCCGGGCGCCGCGTCCGCTGCGGACCGCGGGCCGGGGAAGGTCCGTGGGCAGCTCCAGCGCGGAGGGCGCGCCGGAGAGCTGCCGCCGCCAATAGGCGAGCTGCTTCTCCAGCCGCGCGCCCTGGAGCCACCCGTGCTGCCAGACGCCGAAGTCGGCGTACTGCACCGCCAGGGGCGGCAGGGGCGCCGGCAGGCCCTTCGCCAGGGCGCCGTAGTGCAGCGCCACCTCGCGCACCAGCAGCGCCATGGACCAGCCGTCGGAGACGATGTGGTGCAGCACCACGACGAGCAGGTGTTGCCAGGAACTGGACTTCAGCAGCAGCGCGCGCACCAGCGGCCCCTCCACCAGGCTGAAGGGACGGGAGGCCGCCTCGCGCGCCAGGCGCCAGGCCTCCTCGGGGTCCGTGCCCGTGAGGTCGCGCTGCTCCAGGGTGAATGTCGGCTCCGGGGCCACCACCTGCACGGGCCCGGTGGAGTCCTCGCGGAAGGTGGTGCGCAGCACCTCGTGGCGGCGCACCACCTCGCGCAGCGCGGCCTCCAGCAGGGCCACGTCCAGCGCGCCCTCCAGCCGCACCGCCATGGGCACGTTGTAGAGCGGACTGCCGGGCGACAACTGATCGATGAACCACAGCCGCTGCTGGGCGAAGGAGAGCGGCAGCGGGCGCGAGCGGTCCTGCACCGGGATGAGGCCCTGGGACGTGTTGCCCGGCGCGGACTTGTGGGCCGCGACCTTCTTGAGCAACTCGGCGCGCTTCTCCGGAGACAGGTTGGCGATGCGCTTCGACAGCTCGTGGCTCATCTCATGAACTCCGCACTCGGGAACGCCAAAGCACGCGAGCACCCCCCGGGGGCGGTGGGCTCGCGGAGATTCCGACCTGAAGCAGAAGCCGGCTTGACGTCCCGGGCCCCTCTCCCGAGAGGGGCACGCGGGTGGGTCAAGTTCACGAGGGCGAGATTATTTCGCCAGCGAGCGGCCTGTCATGGGCCGCCTCGGGGACCTCCCCAGGTAGATACAGGTATTTACTGTATTGCGTGGTTCCTGGAGGTGGGAGGTCAAAGGACGCTCCAGCCCTTCCGGGGAACGCGGGCCCCCGTGCCGGTCTCCCGGGTGGAGGGGAGGCAGGCGCCGGGACCGGCTGCCGCCAGTCGCGGGGATTCAGGGGCTTGATATGTGTTTCAAACCGCCCGACCCCCTCTGAAGAAGAGGGTGCGCGAGCGGTCCGAAGATACCTCCTCGGTGCGGGGGCGACTCAGGAGCGCGTGCGTGGGTCTGCTCGTAGAGTCCCGCGCCCCTCTCCTCGGAAGCGCCGTCCGTCCGCGTGAGCGCGGATTCCCGGCGGGAGAGGACTTTCAAGTCCCACACTCCGGAGAAGCGCATGCGAAGAGAGAGTCGAAGTGGGTTGGCGGTGCTGGCCCTGGGTCTGGTGTTGGCATTGGCCGGGTGCGGCGGTGCGCAAGGACACGAGGCCCGGGAGGGAAGCGCGCAGGCGGTGGTGACGCTGCCCCAGGCGCTGAGTGCCAGCGACGTGACTCGCGTGGAGCTCACCGCGTCAGGCGCGGGGATGACGACGCGCACGGACGCGCTGGTGAAGACGGGTGGGCAGTGGGGTGGGGTGCTGGGCCAACTGCCCGCCGGAGGCGGCCGCACCTTCAGCGCGCAGGCCTTCGATGCCTCCAACACCGTGCGCTACGCGGGCCAGGTGGCGCCCGTCACGATTCAGGCCGGTCAGACGACGGCGGTGACGCTGCTGCTGCAAGAGATGAACGCGCCCCCGCCCTTCGACAACGCCGCGCCGCGCATCCTCTCCCTGGTGGCCAGTCCCGGCACCGTGGCCCCGGGCGGCCAGGTGGCCCTCCAGGCCACCGCGGAAGACCCGAACGCGGGCGACACGCTGACGTACGCCTGGACGGCCAGCACGGGCAGCTTCAGCGCCCCCTCCAGCCTCACCAGCGCGTGGACGGCGCCGGCCACGGCCGGCCCGGTGGTGCTGACGCTCACGGTGACGGACTCCAAGGGCGCCAGCTCCGCCCTGAGCGTCACCCTCACCGTGAGCACCGGCGCTGGGAGCGCCGCCGTCAACGTCTCCTTCAACACCTGGCCCCGGGTGGCGGGCGTGACGGCCCTGCCGTCCTCCGTCGCCGTGGGCCAGGCCACCCAGGTGACGGCCTCCGCCAGCGACGCGGACGGGGACAGCCTCGGCTACGCGTGGACGGCCAGCTGCGCCGGCACCTGGGCGAATGCCACCTCCGCCACCGCCAGCTTCACCCCCTCGGCCCAACCTTCGGGCGACACGTGCTCCCTCACCGTGGTGGCACGTGACGGTCGCGGCGGGCAGGGCATCGGCAGCCTCACCCTCCACGTGGCGACGTCGCCCACCACGGGACGCTTCCCGCCCGAGGTGGTGGAGGCCTTCCAGTCCGTCGCCTCGGTGCCCGCGGGTGGCGGCACCGTCATCTTCCATGTTCAGGCCAGGGATCCGCAGGGCAGCGCGCTGACCTTCGCCTGGGGCGCCAGCACCGGCTCGCTGGGCACCGCCACCAGCGCCGCCACCACCAGCGAAGTCCTCTGGACAGCGCCCTCGTGCGTGCCCTCCGGCAACCCGCCCACCGTGACGGCCACCGCCACCAACGCCCTGGGTCTCTCCACCTCCTACGCCTTCGCCCTCCAGGGCGGCACCGCCTGCGTCGTGAGCCCCGGGGCGCGTCTCGTGGCGGGCGGAGTTCACGATCTCGCCGCGAAGCAGGACGGCACCGTCTGGGCCTGGGGCTACAATCACTCCGGCCAGCTCGGCGACGGGACAGGCACAAGGCGCCTCACGCCCGTGCCGGTGCAGGGGCTGACGGGCGTCCTGGCGCTTGCCGCGGGCTACCAACATTCGCTCGCCTTGAAGCCGGACGGCACCGTCTGGGCCTGGGGCTACAACGCGCAGGGCCAGCTCGGGGATGGAACGCTCACGGACCGCCCCAGACCCGTGCAGGTGCAGGCCTTGATGGGCGTCGCGGCCCTCGTCGCTGGCGAATCCCATTCACTTGCATTGAAGCAGGACGGCACCGTCTGGACCTGGGGCTACAACGCACAGGGCCAGCTTGGCGACGGAACCGTCATGAACCGCTCCAGTCCCGTGCAGGTGCCGGGCTTGACGGGTGTCGCGGCCATCGCCGTCGGCACCCGCTTTACGCTCGCCTTGAAGCCGGATGGCACCGTCTGGGCCTGGGGCCAGAACTCCGACGGTCAGCTTGGCGATGGGACTGTCACGACGCGCCTCACGCCCGTGCAGGTGCAGGGCTTGACGGGCGTCGCGGCCCTCGCCGCTGGCGACTCCCACACGCTGGCCTTGAAGCAGGATGGCACCGTCTGGGCCTGGGGCTACAACGCACAGGGCCAGCTCGGCGACGGGACCGCCACGAACCGCCTCACGCCCGTGCAGGCACAGGGTTTGACGGGCGTCGCGACCCTCGCCGCTGGCTTCCACTATTCACTCGCCTCGAAGTCGGACGGCACCGTCTGGGCCTGGGGTCGTAACTCAGACGGCCAGTTCGGCGACGGAACCGTTTCGGACCGCCTCACGCCCCAGCCGATGCCGGGCCTGACGAGCGGTGCAACCCTCGCCGCCGGCTACTTCCATGTGCTCGCCTTGAAGCCGGACGGCACCCTCTGGGCCTGGGGGAACAACACCCAGGGTCAGCTTGGAGACGGAACCGCCACGAACCGCCTCACGCCCGTGCAGGTGCAGGGCCTGAGCCTTTAACGATGTGCAGGGCGCCTGTGTCTGGCAGGCGCCCTCTCCCCCGCGGACGTCTGGGGGAAAGGGGCCCAGGGGCAGGGTGACAGCGATTGCTGCTAGTTCTCATCCAGGCTGAACGCGGACACGCGACCATCCGGCACGAAGGCCGCTGTGTAGCGCCAGGTCGCGGAGCCGAACCGCACCAGGTACGTGTAGTAGCGGTCATCGCCTCGGGTCTCCCGCTTCGCCAGCACCAGCGGTCCCGCCGGTCCCAGGCTTTGCAGGACGCCCTGGTAGTACGGTCCGGCCTCCGCCACGAACCACCAGGGGACGTACGCGAACATGGCCGCGTCCCACGTTCCGGCGCGGGTCTGCTCGAGCAGCGTCGTCAGCCGTGCGGTGACCTGCGGCTCCAGGTCCGGAATGGGCTTCAGCGGCGGCACGGCGAGCGCGGGATTGACGAGGGTCGCGATGCCCTCCGCGATGCCCCGGGGGTCTGCCTGGCTCAAGTTGGCCAGCACGACGATGGACAGCTCATCCCCCAGGAACCGGATGTAGGCCGACGTGAACCCCTGCCACGCTCCTGTGTGCGCATGCATCGGCTTGCCATTGCGCTCCTTCACCTCCCACCCGAAGCCATAGGGATACGAAGCCCCGCTGTTGAGCTTCGCGGGCGACAGGATCTCCCTCCAGCTCGCGCGCGTCAGGATGGCACGGTTGTCCACGACCTCCTCCCAGGCCAGCAGGTCCTTCACGGAGAAATAGAGCGACCCATCCCCCGTCGTGTTGAGCGAAGGTGACACCCACCGCTGGTTCTTCACCACGCCGTCGCTCATCCGGTAGCCGGCCGCGCGGTTCGGGATGACGTCCTCCTCGCTGATGCCTCGCGCCGTCTTCATGCCCGCGGGCTTGAACACCTGGCGGCCCAGGACCTCCTGATACGTGGAGTGGGTGACACGGTTCGCCAGGATGCCCAGCAGCACGTAGCCGGAGTTGCTGTAGCAGCAGGTGGCGCACCGTGATGGGAGCCCAGGTGGCGGGTGCGTCGGGGAAGTACTTCGTGATGCTGTCGGACAGCGACACCCGGCCCGCCTCGACCTGGAGCATCACCGCCGTCGCGGTGAACATCTTCCCCAGGGAGCCTGCCTGGAAGAGGGTGTCCGTTCCGGCAGGGACCTGATGCTCCAGGTTCGCGGAGCCGTACCCCTTCACCAGCACGACACGGCCGTGGCTCACGACTCCCACGGCGAGGCCGGGCACGCCCTGCCGCTTCTGCTCCGCGCGGACGTAGGCGTCGATCCGGTCCCGGAGCGAGTCGTGCGCCACGGCGGGGCGACCCGTGAGCAGGCCCAGGATGAAGACCGCGACCAATGAAAAAGATTGCAGGGAACCGCGCATGAGGACTCCAGGCGCCTGGACAGGCATTGCCCACGGCACTCTCAGGTAAGCACCCAGTCCCCTCCCGTGTGAAGGCAATCCGCCCATTCATTGTTCACGGGCCCCTGTGGCGCGTGTCCTGGACGTCAGGACATCTCACGGCGGGCATGCTTGGGGTCACGGGTCGAGTCGATCCACCGTGACGGGGACCGACGCGAAGGCGCGGCGCTCGACGAGGCCGTTCCGTTCGAGGCGGCGCAGCGTCTGCCAAGCGTCTTTTGCATGATGCCTTCGACCTGGCGCTTCAGCGCGTTGAAGCGCACCGGTCCGTCCGCAAGAGCAATCAAGAGCAGCACGGACCATTTGTCAGCGAGCGGGTCGAGCAGCTCCCGCGTCGGGCACGTCGCTGCGAAAGGGCCTGCCGGCCTGCGTGCGGCCATCGTGGTTTCCTCCAGGTGCCTTGGTTCCATCGAGGCGAAGGCTTCGCGTCACGCGACCGGGTGCGCGCAATCGCAAACGAGACCTCGTCCCACCGGACAAGGTCCATTCCTCGCGACCGCGCACAGCTTGCGGGAGATGCTGCTGGTAAAAAGACATCTCTCTCCGGTTCCGGTTCCGGTTCCGGCTCGGCTTGCCTGCACCTGCCGCTGAAGGAGCCACCATTCCTGACAAGACCTCCAATGGCTCAGCGGCAGAACCCATGTCATTGGAGCCATTTCTCGCGGCGCCCATCGAACAGGTGCGGCGGATGGCGCCCGCCACGCTCATGTGGGTGGTGGAAGGCACGCGCCGCAGTGCCGCCCTGGCCGGCATCGACGTGAGTTCCGAGGACTATGCCCACTGGTCCATCGCCCGTATGAACGCCTGCGTGGAGCTGTTCTTCCACCACGGTGTGCGCCACGTCATCACTCCCTTGCTCACGCCGAGTCATTTCGCCGAGGTCACCCCGCGCTACCGCGAGCGCCTGCTCGACTGGGTGGCATTGATCGTGAGAGAGCCCTCGCTCCTCGCCCCCTACCAGCGTCACGGCTGGCGTGTGCGGCTGCTGGGCGCGGAGGGGCTGCCGGAGCTCCAGCCTCTCTCCGAGGCGTTCGCGGCGGCCACCCCTCGGGGTGAGCACACGCTGTGGTGTTCGGTGGTGGCGCGGTCGGGGGCTGCCTGGAACCAGTTGCTCCAAACCGTGGTTCGCACCGGAGCCCGCACCCGCGAGGAGGCCATCCGCGCGCTCTACGGCGAGGACATCCCTCCTGCCCGGTTGATGATCGCATTTGGCAAGCCCATGGTCTCACCGGAGCAGGTTCCTCCCTTGCTGCAAGGCCCGATGGATTGCTACTTCACCCAGCGGCCCGGCTACCGGATCACCGAGCGGGAACTGCGCACCGTGCTCTACGACCATGCCTACCTGCGGCGCACCTGGCGCGCCGACAAGACGGGGCGGTCCGATGGGGCCCTCGCCCACCGCCGCGCGTGGGAGGAAGGCCCCATGGTGGGGCTGGGGATCCGCCTGGGGCCATTCTGGTACCCCGCGCCCATGGGGGGCCCTCCCCTGGAAGACACGGACTGAAGTGGCGGGCCCTCCGAGCGTCACCCGCTTCGGTGACGCTCGACTTCTCTGTCCGAAGTCCTCTCCCTCTCGCGGTCCAACACCGCTCGCCCTTTGTCCTTCCACAAGCCCGCTGGCCTCGTCGAAGTACGACGCGAGGGCCGTTGGCGCTGTCCGAAGGAATGCTGGCGCGCCCCTGCGACTCCAGACCCGGGTGGGGACGGACTGGGCGTGGCCAGTTTCATCAAGCGACCGCGCTGCTCAATCCCAGGAGGAAACACCCATGGCGGACCGTGAGCATGTCGAAGACCAGGCACGGCGCGTGCTTCGCGGCGCCTGCGCGCATCTGGCCCGGGCCCAATCCGCGGATGGCGCATGGCGGGTCCATCCCGCGCCAAGGCTCCTCGAGAATGCCCTGGCATGCTTGATCGCGGATGCGTTCGTGCCCGAACTGCGACCGCACCTGAGCGCGACCCGTCGCTGGGTCCGGGCCGCATCGGTCCAGAACCACCACGAAGTGCCTCGTCGGATCGAGAGCTGGCTCCAGGCCTGGATGGGCGGCGCGGACCCCACCGTCACCCTTGACGTGTCCCATCCGCTCTTCTCCGAGCCGGTCTTCCGCGACCGCAGGAACTTCTTTCTCTCGCTCGCGCTCGCGGTGGGTGCTCCCGTGCGCGGAGGGCCGTCTCGCGAGGAACTCCAGGCACAGGCGCTGGAGCGGATCCGCGCCCGTCGGACCGCGCGGCTCAAGCGTTGGTCGGGAGCGGAGCTGGCAGCGCTGTTCCTCCTGCTGGCCGATGAAGCGCCGTCAGCGGGCACCGCGGAGGCGCTCAATGCGCTGCGCGAGGCCCAATCCGCCTCGGGCTCCTTCGGTGAGCAGCTCGGGGCGACCCTCGTGGCGCTCGCGGCGCTGCGCCGGTGGGCCCCCTCCTCGGAGGCGTTCTCCCGCGCGCTCGACTTCATCCTGAGGGAGCGCACGACGGAGGGGATGTGGTGCTTCAGCTTCGCGGATGTCTGGGATACGGCCCTTCTGTGCCGGGCGTTGGAGGGCTGTGAAGACCTGGAGCCCGCGATGTTCGAGCGAGCCTGCTCCTTCCTTCTGCGCTCCCAGAACGAGGACGGAGGCTGGCCCTACCGGGACGGGGTCGAGTCGGATACCGACACCACCGCGATGGTGATGCTCGCCCTGCCTCGCACGGACGCCGGGGCGTCCGCGTCGGGCTCAGGGCGAGGGTACCTGGAGCGGATGCGGACCCCAGAGGGGTTGTGGCGAACGTGGCAGTCCCGGGACGACCCGCCCGCCGAAGACGTGATCGCACATGCCATCCTGGCGTTGCGCAAGTGGGGCACGGTCCCTGCGTTCTGGGGCCCGGCAGGAGAGTGGCTTGCATTGCGCGCGCGGCAGGAGGGCGGCTGTCGTGCGCACTGGTACAACATCGACTCCTATGCCGCTCACGAGGTGGGGCTGGCGCTTGGACCCTCCCATGACGTGACACGGCGTCTTGCGCGGGAGCTCGTGGATCGGCAGAACCCGGATGGAGGGTGGGCCCCCACGCAGGGGGCGGCGAGTTCGGCGGCTGCCACGGGAATGGCGCTCGCATTGCTGACCGTCTGCCTGCCCGGTGAGAGCCTGTGCGTGACTCGCGCCCTCCACTACCTGGCACGACTCCAGGAGCCGGGGGGCTCTTGGCCTGGGCCGCTGCGGATGTACGCTCCACGGCCTTTCGCGATTGAGTACGCCATGCAGATCCACGCTCTCGCCGCTCATGGACTGGCCGCTGTGGCAAGGGCCGCCCGTACCCCGCCGCCACTCACGGACCTCTGAGCTCGCCCGGGTACGGCCGGTGCGCCTCCTGCTTCGAGCTCCATCCCGAGGCTCGGAAGCAGTCCTCCGTGTCGCGGTCCGTGCTGTAGTGATGGCCCCTGACGGACAGGAGCCTCCCTGGTGAAAACGCTTCCCTTGCTTCCCCTGCTCTTCGCCTGCCTGGTGGTGCCCGGTGGCTCCGTGCTCGCGGCGGCGCCTCCTCCGGCCGCCATCGAGGGCCTGGACGCGCTGTACCCCGAACTGGACGCGCTCTACCGCGACCTGCACCAGACGCCCGAGCTGTCACTCCAGGAGGAGAAGACGGCGGCGAAGCTGGCCGAGCGCCTTCGCAAGCTCGGCTTCGAGGTGACCCCGAAGGTGGGCGGGCACGGCGTGGTGGCCCTGCTTCGCAACGGCAAGGGGCCCACGGTGATGCTGCGCACGGACCTGGACGGGTTGCCGGTGGAGGAGAAGACGGGGCTGGCCTACGCCAGCAAGACGAAGTCGAAGGACGCGGCCGGAGCGGAGGTCGCGGTGATGCACGCGTGCGGGCACGACGTGCACATGACGTCCTGGCTCGGCACGGCCATGCTGCTGGCGCGGACGAAGGACCGGTGGCGTGGCACGCTGATGCTGGTGGGGCAGCCGGCCGAGGAGATTGGCTCAGGCGCCCGGCAGATGCTGGCGGACGGCCTGTTCAAGCGCTTTCCCAAGCCGGACTTCGCCGTGGCCCTGCACACCGTGTCCACCGCCGCGGCGGGGACGGTGCAATTCACCCCCGGCCATGCGCTGGCGAGCGTGGACTCGGTGGACATCACCCTCCACGGCAAGGGCGGGCACGGCGCGTACCCGCACACCACCGTGGATCCGGTGGTGATGGCGGCGCGCACCGTCCTCTCATTGCAGACGCTCATCAGCCGGGAGAAGAGCCCGCTGGAGCCGGCGGTGATCACGGTGGGCTCCATCCACGGTGGCACCAAGCACAACATCATCCCGGACGAGGTGCGCCTGCAGCTCACGGTGCGCACGTACAAGCCGGAGGTCCGCAAGGCGCTGCTGGCCGGCATCGAGCGCATCGCCAGGGCGGAGGCGATGGTCTCCGGAGCGCCCCGTCCCCCCGACGTCAGCGTCACCGAAGGCACACCCGCCACCTTCAATGATCCCGCGCTCACGAAGCGGCTGGTGGACGCGGTGGGCAAGGTGCTGGGCGAGAAGAACCTCAGCGAGACACCGCCCGTCATGGGCGGCGAGGACTTCTCCGAGTACGGCCGCGCGGGCGTGCCCGCGGTGATGATGTGGTTGGGCATCACCGAGCCCAAGCGCTTCGCCGAGGCCAAGGCCGCGGGGGAGACGCTGCCCTCCCCGCACTCGGCCCTCTACGCGCCGGACCGCGAGCGCACGCTGCGCACCGGCGTCACCCTGCTGACCACCGCCGCGTTGGAGCTGCTCGGGAGGCCCTGAGGGGAACGCCCGCCGTCAGACCTGGACGGGCGCCTCGCCCTGACCGCCGGCCCACTGGCGTGCTTCGCGCTCCAACTTGTCGAGCGCCCCGTTCCAGCCGTCGATGCAGCCGTCCCGTTCCTGTTCGGACTGAAGGCCCTCGTGAACCAGCGTCAGCTCCGTGCCGCCCGATTGCCCGTCGAAGGTGACGGTGACTTGTGAGGGGCCGCTCTTTTCCACCTCCCAGGTGAAGGACACCTTCCGGCCGGGTTCGAGCGCCCGGAATTCACCGGTGAAGTCGTAGATATCGCCGTTCGGCGCATGGGTGAGGACCCGATACCTGCCACCGACGCGCAGCTCGAAGGTCCGCACGTCGCTCGTGTCGCCAGCGTCGGGGCCCCACCAGACAGCGACCTTCGTGGGGTTCACCCAGAAATCGAAGGCTTCGCCGGCGGTGACGGAAAGTCGCCGTTGGAGCGTGAGGCTGTGCGAACGGGGCATCGTGTCCCTCCAGGGCGGGTGAACGAACCCAACGGTGTTCATCGTTCATCGTCGCCACAATGCGAAAGCGAAGGCCGGTCGCCCACCAGACCGTCGGTGGGCCCCCTCCGCGCAAGCAGGGTCTGGCCCACGCACCCAAGGCTTCTCCTGGAGCTTCTCCGCGTGGACCGTCACACCCGGACCGCGGGCCGGCTGCATGGCCGATGCTTCCAGCGACTGATGATCCCACGCGGGTCAAACGGGCCGCGCGCGTCGCCCCGTCCGCCGTCCGTCCGCCCGTCGGATGGAGCCGAGCACCTGGTACAGGCTCAGCAACATCATCGTCGCGGTGCGTGATGCATCGGGCCGACCCGTGTCGGGCGTCTGCTTCCCGGGCCGCGAGGCGGTCGGTGCTCGCGCCACCCAGTCCTGCGCCAGCCGGACGCGCAGCGACATCAAGTGCACCGGAGCCTTCGCATCCAGGTCCACCTGGAAGCGCTTGAGCAGCGTGGACACCAGGTTGTGGCGGCGCAGGTCCAGCTTGATTTCCCCCAGATCCCTTCGGATGACCAGGAGGGCCACCGCCAGGACGACGCCCACCCAGAAGGCTGCATGGACCGGGGTGGAGTACTCCCGGGTCTGTTCCCGCGTCATCAGGAGGGCGCTCAGGAAGACAGCGGTGCCCCCCAGGAGCACCAGGGCGCACGCGCCGGCCACCAGCCACCACCGCTTGCGCTGCTCCCATCGCGCCACGACGCCCAGGGCCCGCAGGTCCTCCAGCACCTGCGCCACCGGGGCGCGGACTTCATGGACGGAGGTCTGCTGGAACGCGACGGGATCGAGGGCCACGGCGAAAAGCCTTTTCTCGGTGGGCTGCCTTGAACGCATCCGCGTCCATCTTCTCACCTTCGTGGAGGTGGATGTCGCGCCGGGTGTCCCCCTGTCCCGCGTGTCCCCTGGCATGTCGGCCACATGTCGGCGACATGTCGACGCGGGGTCGGTCCTCCAGGCACCGGGCACCTGTCGCGGCCTTCCTCCTCCGGAGCCCCCGCCGGGCGTGATGCACCCGGCCCTGGCAGGACCCGTGCAGTGTCAGGCCTCCGCACGACTCCCAGGGACTCCGCGTTGAGTCCCGAGTCCCCCTCCTCGCGAAGGTCGTCCCTCGGCGAGGGCGCGGAGCTGGGGCGGGAGTGGGCTTTGAAGTCCCACGCGCTGGAGGATTCCATGAGAACAGAGAGTCGAAGCGGGCTGGCGGTGCTGGCCCTGGGCCTGATGCTGGCATTGGCCGGGTGCGGCGGAGCGCAGGAACCGGAGCCGCAGGAGGGCAGCGCGCAGGCGGTGGTGACCCTGCCGCAGGCGTTGAGCACCAGCGACGTGGCCCGGGTGGAGCTCACCGTGTCCGGCGCGGGCATGACGACGCGCACGGACGCCCTGGTGAAGACGGGCGGGCAGTGGAGTGGGGTGCTGGGCCAGCTTCCCGCGGGCGCCGGGCGCACCTTCAGCGCGAAGGCCTTCGATGCCTCCAACGTCGAGCGTTACGCGGGCCAGACGACGGCCGTCACCGTCCAGGCCCAGCAGACGACGGCCGTCACCTTGCTGCTGCAGGAGGTGAACGCGCCCGCCCCCTTCGAGAACGCGGCGCCCCGCATCCTCTCCCTGGTGGCCAGCCCCGGCACCGTGGCCCCGGGCGGCCAGGTGGCCCTGCAGGCCACCGCGGATGACCCGAACGTGGGGGACACCCTCACCTACGCCTGGACGACCACTTCCGGCACCCTCGGCGCCCCCTCCAGCCTCGCCACCGCGTGGACGGCCCCGGCCTCGGCGGGCCCGGTCACGCTGACGCTGACGGTGATGGACTCCAAGGGCGCCAGCTCCTCCCTCGGCGTCACCGTCACGGTGAGCACCGGCAACGGTGGCTCCGCCGTCAGCGTCTCCTTCAACACCTGGCCCCAGGTGGCGGGCATCACCGCCACGCCTTCCTCCGTGGCCGTCGGGCAGGCCACCACGGTGACGGCCTCCGCCAGCGACTCGGACGGCGACGGCCTCAGCTACCAGTGGACGACCACGTGCGCCGGCACCTGGACGAATGCCACCTCCGCCAGCGCCAGCTTCACGCCCACCTCCCAGCCTTCGGGCGGAACCTGCACGCTGGGCGTGAAGGCGCAGGACGGCCGCGACGGCCAGGGCACCGGCAACCTCACCATCCACGTGACGGCGTCGCCCACCACCGGCCGCGTCCCGCCCGAAGTGGTGGAGTCCTCCCAGTCCCTCGCCTCGGTGCCCGCGAGCGGCGCCACCGTCGCCTTCCGCGTGCGAGCAAGGGACGCGCAGGGCAGCGCGCTCTCCTTCTCGTGGGCCACCAGCGCCGGGACGCTGGGCACGGCCACCAGCGCCGCCACCACCAGCGACGTCCTCTGGACGGCACCCTCCTGCGTGCCCTCGGGCAGCCCGCCCACGGTGACGGCCACCGTCACCAACGCCCTGGGCCTCTCCGCCGCCTACAGCTTCTCCCTCCAGGGCGGCGCCGCGTGCAGCGTGGGGCCAGGCCAGAAGCTGGCGGGCGGCGCCGGCCACTCGGTCACCCTGAAGTCGGACGGCACCGTCTGGGCCTTGGGGGCCAACGCCTCCGGTCAGCTGGGCGACGGGACGCAGACGGAGCGCCGCACGCCGGTGCGGGCGCAGGGGCTCACCGGGGTGGTTTCTGTCACCGCGGGCGACTTCTACACCTTGGCCGTGAAGTCGGATGGCACCGTCTGGGCCTGGGGCTCCAACAACTTCGGTCAACTGGGGATCGGGACGACGGCGGACCGCCTCACGCCGGTGCAGGTGCCGGGCCTCACCGGGGTGGTCTCCGTCGCGGCGGGTGACGCCCACTCCGTGGCGCTGAAGTCGGACGGCACCGTCTGGACCTGGGGCTACAACGGCTACGGCCAGTTGGGCGACGGGACGACAGCGGGTCGCCTCACGCCGGGGCAGGTGCCGGGCCTCACCGGGGTGGCGGCCATCGCGGCGGGCGGCTCCGGCCATTCGCTCGCGGTGAAGTCGGATGGCACCGTCTGGGCCTGGGGCCGCAATGGCCCCGGCCAACTGGGTGACGGGACGGCGACGGGGCGCACCTCCCCGGTCCGCGTGCTGGGCCTCACCGGGGTGGTGGCCATCGTCGCTGGCGACTTCCACTCCCTGGGGTTGAAGTCGGACGGCACCGTCTGGGGTTGGGGCTACAACGGCCCGGGCCAACTGGGTGACGGAACAGGAGGGGACCACCCCACGGCGGTGCAGATGCCGGGCCTCACCGGGGTGGTCGCCATCGGGGCGGGCGACGCCCACACCGTGCTGTTGAAGTCGGACGGCACCGTCTGGACCTGCGGCTACAACTCCAATGGCCAGTTGGGCGACGGGACGGGGGCGAACCGCTCCACGCCGACGCAGGTGCCGGGCCTCTCCGGGGTGGTGGCCATCTCCGCGGGTGACCTTCACACCATGGCGCTGAAGTCAGACGTCACCCTTTGGAGCTGGGGCACCAACGCCAACGGCCAGTTGGGCGACGGGACGGCGACGGACCGCTCCACGCCGGTGCGGGTGCAAGGCTTCTAGTTCCGGCCGCACGGAAGTCGGCTTCGGCGCGGGCGTCCGCGCCGAAGCGTTTCGATTCCGTCCGAGGCAGGGACGGGTCCCCCTCCGTGCCGAGCGGTGGCACTGGGAAGACACGGGCGTGGCCAGCCGGCGCCGTCAGCGGCGTCTCATGGACAGCTCAGCGAGTAGTTCCACTCCGTGGTGGGAAGCGCCGTGACGGGGTTGCAGTTCGGATCCACCTGCACCCTCAACTGCCCCGTCGTGCCCGAGTAGTTGAACGTCTTCGTCGCGTAGACCGTGTCGGCCCCCGTGGCGACACAGCCGGTGTCCGCCACCATCGTCGTTCCCGAGTACACCCGGATGCGGTCGTGCACGGTGAAGGTCTGGTATTTGAGCGTCACCGTTCCCGAGGCCTTGCCCATCACGAAGGTGCGCTCGTCCATCTGGGCGCCCCCGGCGACGGCCGTCGTGTTGCACCGGCCCATGACGGTGACATTCACATACGGCGTCTTGAAGACATTGGAATACTGGTCCATGCAGGTGGCGAAGTAGGTGTACGTCCCCGGCGCCATCGTCTCGGTGAAGCTCAGGCTGCGCTCGACCCCTCCCGCCACCTTCGTCTGATCATTCTTCAGCAGGCCCCACGGCGTGCGGTGGAGGGCGAGCAGCGTCAACCCCGAGAGGTCGTCGCGCCCGGTGACCTTCAGGGTGACGTTCCCATTGTTGGACGGGTCCACCGTCACCGTGTGCTGGCAGAGGTTCGGTGGCGCGCGGTCCACGATGAGCGAATACGCGTTGACGTGCTGGTTGCCGAAGGGGTCGGTCGTCTCGAACCGCACCGGGTAGAAGCCGTCGGGGCGGGTGGAGACGTCCACGACCACATTGGAGAGGTAGAAGCTGGGGGGGTAGGGGCTGTTCCAGGAGCGGGTGAGCGTCTCCTCCCCCGCCACGAACAGCCTCAGCGTCGACAGCCCCGTGGTGTCCGTGGCGTTGTAGGCCCAGTCCTGCTGGGGCGCGCTGGGCGACCACGTGGAGCCCTTGTTGGAGGTGAGCGTCACGTTGGGCCGGGCGCCATCGAGGGCGAAGGAGATCTGCTTGGAGGCCTCGTTCTCCCGGGTGTCCCGGGCAGTGACCTTCACGGTGTGCGCGGTGCTCGTCCCGAAGGTGACGGGGTTGAGATTGAAGACGCAGTGCCCCGTGCAGGGGGCCGTGATGACGGGCCCTCCAGTAGTGGCGGAGGTGATGACCACCGTTCCCGATTCGACGCCCGTGTCATCCGTGATGTCGACCGTGACGGTCGCCGTGTTGAACCAGGTCTGCTGGGCGGTGAGGGTCACCTCGGGCAGCTTGCGGTCGGCCGGCGGCCCGATGTTCACCGCGGCCCAGGCGTCCTCCACCGCCTTGTACTCGGGCGTGTAGGGCTTGTGCTGGAACACGGTCGTCGTCGCCTCGAGCATCATCTCCCGCGCGCTGTGGTAGTCGTGGATGCGCGCGAAGTAGCCTCCGCTGACGGTGAGGTACCAGAGCCAGCTGGCCGTATCGATGCCGAGGCCCGTCATGCCCCGGGGCAGGAAGAGGCTCACCCGCTGGGGATTCAGCAGGCCGGGGACCGGCGCCTGCCCGTCCGGGAGCACGCCCACGCTGAGGAAGTAGAACATCCGCGCCAGCGGTCCCGCGGCATAATGTCCATCCTGGGTCTGGAGCGCGGGCGTCCAATAGGGGAAGTACGGGTCGATGAACGAGCGGCCGATTCCCGGGGTGCTCACGTTGCCGGCCATCCAGTCACCGCGCACGGTGATGTGCTTGCGTGTCGGGGTCTGGTTGCAGAGGCGGCCGGTGCAGGGGGCCGTGGGGGTGAGCGCGTCGGGCAGATAGAAGCCACCAATCAGACCGAAGATGTCCGCCGTTCCCTCGTTCATCCCCATCATCTCGCCAATGTCCGTGACGGGGGTGAAGTGCGTCAGCTCGTCGTAGACCATGTGGCCCGTCTCGTGTGCCACGGTTTCGATGTCGGTCAGGGCGATGTTGGACAGCTGGTTGGGGCCATTCTTGTCGTAGAGGTACCCGAGCCAGATGACGCCATTGCCCACCGCATAGGCATTGTCCTCCGGCATGTGCACGAAGGCCGTGACGGGCGCCCCCTGGCCGTCCCAGCCGTACCACCCGAACACGTCCAGGAACATGCGGTGCGTGCCGTAGAGGGAGATGAAGGCGTCCGCCGCCGCCGTCTGTCCATTGGTCCCGAGGGGGTCCCCGAAGCCGTAGGGCTGGCCGTCCCCCCAGGTGTTCCCCAGGTTGCGATAGCTGACCCCCGGGGTGTTGCGAGGGTCCGGTGAGTAGACGACCTGATCGTAGAACTGGCTCTCGAGGCGATACACGTTCTTCACGGGGTCCAGGTAGGTCTGCAACCCCGTCTGCGTTCCCGCGTACCGGCTGCGCAGCGTCGCGTTCACCATGCCGGCGGGGGGCATCGCCCGCTCGAGCACGGCGCCGTCGCGCTCGCGCACGAACAGTTCCCGGGGCTCACGGGGAGACCTGGGCGTGGCCAGCTTCACGCGCACGCCCCGCTCGAAGCCGGTGACGACCGTCTCGTAGTCCGAGGCGTTGTCGCCGCGGGCCCCCTTGCGCAGGCGGCGCTCGTAGAGGGGCTCCAGCACGGCCTCGCTGCCGTCGCTCACCGCGAGGACCCTGGACGACGCGGCGTGGGTGGAGGCGCGCGCCAGTCCGGCGGCGGCGGTCAGGCGGGGGGGCGGCACGGACCCGAAGTCATCGGGCTCACCGAAGACCCGGAGCGTGTCGTCGACATCGACGATGACGCCCAGGTCCCGTCCCGTGACGGGGGTGCCCTGGAAGACCTGTTGAATCCAGACGTGGGTGTCTCCCAGCACGTCCGTCCTGACGTGGCGGACGCGGAACTCCAGGCCGGGCGTCCGTGTGGCGAAGCGGCGCTCGACCTCCGCCACGGCCCGGGCCGCGCGCGTGGATTCCCGGGCGCGAGCCGCCGCCAGCACCGCCGGGCTGGCGTTCGCACGCGGGGAAGTGGACGAGGTCGTCATCGTCGCGGGTGATACTTCCGGTACACGGGAGACAGGCTCGGTGGACTCACCACAGGACACCAGGCCGAGCAGGACGAGCGCCGACAGGACGCGTGACTTCATTGAAGAACTTCCCCCTCTGAGATGTGACCCGTTCGTTTTATCAGCCGCGTCAGACATGAGACAGACTCCGCCCAAGCGGCGGAAGGGTCGCGATGCCTGACGCAATCCGACAATCCCAACCCCCTGGGTCGTCGGTCGTCCTCAGCGGATCGAACTCCAGGCCGCCGCATCCTCGAAGGACCTCGGTGTCCACCAGGCCTCACGGAGCCCAAGGCCCTGGCCGCGATCACCGGGGGGCTGAATCCTCTCGTGGTGACGCACTGTTCCCAGGAGTGGGGAAGGAGTCCATTCCCGCAGGAATCGTGCACTCCCCTCCCTTTCGGGTTTTTCATTTCCCTCCTGTTCCGAGGCGAGTCCCGGGACCACGGTGACTTCGAGCTAAGGACGCGTTGCGGAGAGCGCTTGATTGGCGCAAGCATGGGGCCCACTGCTCGCTTCCCTGGCGCGCGGTCATCACCCTCAAGGAGTGTTCAGCACATGCGAATCCCCCGGACTTCCGGCTGTAGGACGCTGCTCGCAACACTGCTGTGTACCCTTTCCCTCGCGGCCTGCGGTCCGGCCCCGGAGGCCGAGCCCACCGACAACACCCCCATGGGCGCCGAGAAGCAGCCGGTCGTCTATGGAACCGACAACCGCACGGACGTGTACGCGCACGCGAACGCCACGCTGCGCGCCCGCGCCCAGCAGTCCACCGTCGCGCTGATGAACCCGTCGGACTTCAACGCGACCAACCCCAACAACGTCACCTTCAACGCGTCCACGCTGCGCTCCGCGTACAACCTCTGCACCTCCGAGCGCTTCTACCGCAGCGCCGCCGGCGCGATGCAGACGGTGACGACCGCGGACATCTTCTCCTGCCAGGCGATCGTCGCGCGCCAGCAGGCCACGGTGGGCGGGCGCAACCTGGACTTCGCCATCGTCCGGTTGGACCGGCCGGCCACCCCGCGTTTCACGCCCGCCCCCATTCGCGCGGGCAACGCCGCGCTGGCCGTGGGCACCAACGTGACGGTCATCGGCTCGGGCAGCGGCATTCCCTTCAAGATCGACTCGGGCGGCTCGGTGCGTGACGCGCGTTCGGGCACGCTGGACTACTTCGTGGCCACCACGGACACGTTCGGCGGCAACTCGGGCTCGGGTGTGTACGAGAACAGCGGCTACACGGTGGCCGGCATCCTGGTGCGCGGCGAGACCGACTACAAGACGAGCGGGAGCTGCAGCGTCGTCAACACCTGCACGGAGGCGGGCTGCCGTGGCGAGGACATCACCTACGTGCGGCCGGCCATCGACGATTTCTGCGGCGTGGCGACCAGCACGCGCCTGTGCGCGGGCTACCCGCCGCCCCCGACGCCGGTGACGTTCACCTTCACCGCCACCAACACCAACAGCGCCAACCAGAACACCGTCAACCGCAACGTCACCCTGGCCGCCGGGCAGACCCTCAAGTTCGGCACGTGCACGGTGCCGGGCTCCTCCGGCACGGGTGACACGTACCTGCGCCTGTACAACGGCACCACCCAGGTGACCTCGAACGACGACGCCTGCGGCACGCTGTCCTACGCGAGCTTCACGGCCACGGCGGCGGGCACCTACCAGATCCGCGCCGGCTGCTACTCGAGCGGAAGCTGCAGCGGCACGGTGTCGTACACCGTCCAGTAGTCCCGGAAGGACCGGCGCGGGCGGTGGCGTCCGTCACCGCCCGCGCCGGGCTCGGCTCGCTCGAAGGATGGCCGCGAGGTCATTTGCGCGGGACCGGGCGTCGCGCTTCGTGCTGTCATTGCGCGAGAAGTCGTCCGCCGCGAGGAAGGGCCGAAGCTCCAGCCAGGCCTCCTCTTGGTCAGCTCTCGCCACCGCACGTCTGTCTTCACGCGCCAGAGGTTGGTATTGGCCGGGTCGGGCCATGACGTACGCCTGGACGGCCCGTTCCCTCACGGGAAACCGCATCGGCATCCTGACGTCGGACAGCCGTGTGTACGTGAAGGCAGCCCGGTTCCACGTGGACCGGGTGTCCGGCTCATCGTAGAGTCACCAGGAAGAGGAGATTCCTTCACATGGCGCAGCTCATCTTTGGAATGAACCAGTCGTTGGATGGCTACGTCGACCACACGGCGTTCGCGCCAGGCCCCATCCTCTTTCGTCATTTCATCGAACAGACTCGCGGCCTGACTGGCAGTGTCTACGGTCGCCGCATGTATGAGGTGATGCGTTATTGGGACGAAGAGCATCCTGAGTGGGACGCGGCGGAACGCGACTTCGCGACGGCCTGGCGGGGTCAACCGAAGTGGGTCGTGTCACGCACGCTGAAGTCCGTCGGCCCCAACGCCACCCTTGTCGCGAACGACATCGAGGCGACAATCCGCAAGCTGAAGGCTGAGCTTGATGGAGCGATTGACGTTGTCGGCCCGGAGCTGGCGCGAAGCCTGACGGACCTCGGTCTCATTGATGAGTATCGAATCTACCTGCACCCCGTCGTGCTGGGTTCCGGCAAGCCCTTCTTCGCCGGACCCCGGCCGCCACTTCGCCTCAAATCCTGCGAGCGAATGGAAGAGGACGTGATCAGATTGGCGTACGTTCCCGCTTGAAGTTGCCCGGCTCCGTGGGCGTTTCGTCCACGTCGCGCAGAGGGCGCGGCTCCGTGCGGATGTCGTCCGGGCCCAGCGGAGGGAACGCAGGGCAGATGCCCCCCTCGTCCTCCTCCAGCAGGTCCAACTCCTCCAGCGCCTCGCCCCCTTCCACCAGCGCCTGCTGGACCTCCTTCACGGCATCCGCGCCGCTGTAGGGGCCCATTTTCGTCAGCAGCGCACGCAGCTCCGCCTCCAGCTCCGCCGCCGTTGCCAGCCGCGCGCCCTTCTCACGCCGCAGCAGCTTGTGGAGGAGGGTGCGCAACGGTTTGGAGAGGCCGAAGGTCGCACGCTCCACGTCCTTCACCCGGAAGGCCATGGCGTGCCGGACGGCGTCCTCCACGATGGCCGGCTGGGGCACCTCCATCACCGTCACCGAGGCCGCGAGGACCTTCTCACGAAGCAGCCGGGAGTCGTCCTCGTCCACCAGGCGGTCCCCAGGGTCATAGAGGTGCCGCCCCGTGGCGAACTCCAACAGCGTCAGGCCCAACGAGAAGAGGTCGGCGCGGGCATCCGTCGTCTGCCCGAGCAGCGCCTCGGGGGCGGCGTAGATGGCATCACCCGGGGGCCGTGGCAGCGTCGTGGCGACCCTTCCGCCCAACCGGGAGAAGGCGACACCGAAGTCCGTCAGCGCCACTTCGCCACCCGGGCGCAAGCGGATGCGCGTGGGATTCACGTCGCGGTTGACGATGCCCAACGCAGTGCCCGCTTCGTCCGTGCGCGTGTGGGCGTACGCCAGGGCCGCGGCGACTTCCGCCCCCACGTACACGACGAAGGACTCGGAGAAGTAGCGCCCGCGCACCTGGGCGATGGAGAGGAGCGAGTCCAGGGTGAAGCCCTCGACGCACTCCATGGCGGCGCACAGCCCGTACTTCATTTCAAAGAGGCCATGGACGCGGGCGATGTTGGGGTGGTGGAGGTATTGCGCAAGCCGCACCTCCTCCTCCAGCCGGGCCCGCGTGCGCTGGTACTTCTCCGGCAGGGGCTCCGCGGGCAGGGCCACGCACTTCAGGACGACCTTGCCCCGGTAGCCAGTGGGCGTCCGGGGCCGGGCCAGCAGGACGCGCTCTCCATTGCGGCCCGTGCCCAGGTCCTGGAAGAACTCATAGGCGGTGTCGCCATGCGAAAAGAGGATTGCCTCCCCGGGGGAGCGGGGGTCGAAAACACCGGCCATGAGGGGAGCCTCCTGGATGCACGCGAAAGCAGACGCATGCGAAGACACCCGGGAAACTACCCGTGGCACTCGACGGCTGGGAAGGACGTCACGGGTTGAAAGGGGCACGCCGTCGGCTTCACTCCGAGTCCGTGTCCCCTTTCCAGAAACGTAAACTCCTTTTACAGCCCCAGCTTCATGGCCAGCGCTTCACGGGGTATGCGAGCGCCAGGCTTGGGTAGACGACAGCCCCGGGCACGGAGCCTTCCACCGCTTCGATGGACCCTTCCTCGCCAACGGAGATGCAGATGGGATGGATGTCTCCGTTGGCGAGGCGCGCCTCCGTGTAGCGCACCAGCATGCGGCCATCCCCCGTATACATCCGCCCGTAGAGCAGCGAGCCTTTGGGGAGCCTGGAGAAACCCTTTTCGACCAGGCCCGTGACGGGGCCATCGGACCAGGTGTGACGGTCTCTCCCCCCCCCTGGATGGTTCACGTCGAGTAGAACCGTAAGAGTGGTGTCCGGCAGGAAAAAGAACACGCCTTCCATTGCCTCCCACGCTGCTTCGGGGCACTCCGTGCCGGCTTCGGGCCGCACCTGGGAACTGCTGGGGCAACCCAGTTGCAAGGCCACGGCGGCGCTCGCCGCGGCACACTTCTTCAGGAACTCCCCCCGCGTGCTGCCGGAGGAGAGGGGCCGCTTGGCCGAAGAGACAGGGGGGCTATCGACAATGGGGGCACGCTTCACGGCGGATCTTTCCTTCTGGACGGAGACGGGTGGGAGCAAAGCCGTCCCAGGGGGCGACGCGGTCGGCACGGAACTTGTGTCTGGAGAGGCCCCCGCATCCCCCGGGACGACGAGTGGAGAAGGACGCACGGAGGCAACTCCCGCGTCGAACGACGCAGGAGGCACCGAAGTCTCCTGGACGGGCCTTGAAGCCGGGGAGGAGACGGAGAGCCACCCGAAGAGGGCACCCGCCAGCACGGCGACAACCCCCACGGCAAGCAGCGCGTCCACCCACCTGGCGCGGCGAGCGCGCCGCTCGGGGGGCGTCTCCAGATCATTGTTCGAGGCTGGGGTGGTAGAAGGCCTGAGCGCAGGGTCGTGAATGGGCACCAGCCACTCGGCTTCCGCTGTCATCGCCAGTGCAGCCAGTTCGCGGCGCATCACTTCGCCCGTGGGCGGGCGCTCTTCGGGCCGTCGCTTGATGTAGCGCATCGCCACGTCGCTCAACGCCGCAGGCACCCGCGGATTCAACACCCGGGCGGGATGGGGTGACCAATTCCCTTCGACAGGGGGCCTCCGGCTGTTGCTCTCAGGTGATGGCGTCGTCAGCACGTCGTAAAGACAGACGCCCAGTGCATAGACATCGTCCGTTACCTTGAATTCGTAGCGGGCGTCCTGCTCGTGCCCGTGCTCCTTCAAGAAGGTGACTGCCTCGGGGGAGCGGTAGCGGCGGGTGCCAGGGGGGAGCGGAGTGTCCGTCAAGTCCTGGGCGTGCATGTAGTCGCCCGCGCTGAAGTCCAGGATGACGGGTTCGCCATCCTTGGCGCGCACCATGATGTTGGCGAGCTTGAGGTCGCGATGGAAGACGCCGCGCCCGTGCATGTAGTCCAGGGCCCCGGCCAACTTCATGAAGACGCGAGCCACCTCTTGCGCCGTGGGGTGCATCCGCTCCACCCACTGCGCCAGGGTGTAGCCCTCCACCAGGTCGAGGATGACGTAGAGCCAGCCGGTGAGGAAATCAGGCCAGCGGCCGTGCCCGAGGGCTCCAACGATGTTCGCGTGGTGCAGGTGGACCAGGCAGCCCAGCTCACGCTTCAACCGTGCGTCCGCCTGCTCATCATCCCCGCTGCTCGGGCGGTGCATCGCGATCTTCATCGCGAAGTGCTGACCGTGCATCTCCACGCGGTAGACGGCGCCGTAGGTGCCGGCCCCCAGCAGCTTCACGACGCGCCAGCCGTAGAGCATGTACCCGGGTGGCAACTGCGCGGGGTGGTGGATGACGGTGAGCATGGGCGCGCCTCTAGAAGACGACCCGAGGAATGAGCAGACGCCGAGCGCCGGAGGCGTCCACCAGCTCCAGGGTGAACACCGTTCCTCGTTTCCAGGTGGGAGCTTCCGTTTCGACCACGACGACCGCTTCCTCTCCTGGCCCGATCCGCGGCTGCGTCGTGTGTCCGCGGAGAACCCGTGTGCGCTCCTCAGCCCCTGCGCCGGTGAGCCGTGCTTCGACAGGCGTCCAGGGCTCCTGGGTATTGTTGCGGACGGTGACGGACACCAGGCTCCACGCCTCCGCACGCAAGGTAAAGCCGTCCACCAAATCCAATACGCCGGCCAATGACTCCCTCTTGAGCGCATCCGCCCTGAAACTCCTTCCGGCAATCCCACCCGCACCCAAGAGCCCGGCCAGGGCGAGACGGGTGGGACTGGCGTCAGCGCCGCGTGCGCGCAGTTCAGCAAGCTCCGCGCCTTGCGCCTTCAACTGGGCGCGAACCTCGGCCAACTCCGCTTGAAGGGCCGGGACGGACAGGGCGCGGCGGAAGAGCCGCACCCGGGCATCCACCTCGGACGAATGCGTCACGAGCAGCAACACCACGGGCTCGGCGCGCTCCCCCTCCGTGAAGCGAACGCGGAGGCCAAGCCGTTCTCCGGGAGCCAGGTCCGTGACGAGCTCCAGGAGGATGGAGCGTTCCCCCACGTCCACCAGCCGGAACCGCTCGCGGCCTTCCAGCTCAAGGCTGCCCCTCTCCAACGGGGCCTCGAAGACGAGGGCGGTCAGAACCCCTCCAGCGACCCGCAGGACGGGCACCGGTTCCGCGGCGGTGCCCGTCAAGGCGACTCGCCGGTCCTGGCGCTCACGCGCGCCAGGGACGGTCTGCGCGGGGACGACAGTCCCCAGCAGCAGGAAGAGAAGGGTGGCGAGTCGCGGCAACGGAGGGTCTCCTGTCTTCCACCCTACCAGATGGGTAGAGCGACAGCCCAGAAAAGCCCATCAAACCGAGTAACGCGGGAAGAGGAGGGGGCCGCCCGTCCTCAGCAACCCCCCATCGATTGCTCCTTCCGGTCCACTTACTGAAACAGGCCGGGACACCACCGGATGCGGCATGTGGACCAGGAATAGGAGTCTCCCGTGGGGTCCTCGCTGCTGAGTTGCTCGATGACCGTCCCGTTGCCGCTCAACCTGGGGGAGCCGCAGGACTCGCCGTTCGCCATGGCCGGCAGGCGCACGGTGCCGCACGACCGACCCGATGGCGCGATGAGCTCCGCTTCGTGCTGGCAGTCCGGCGCGTGGACGCGCGACCACCGGATGTAGCCCTTGCCGCCAGGCAGCAGCTCGAAATCGCGCTCATCCGAGAGCCACTCCGGGAGCGGCGCGGTGGAGGCTTGCAGGGAGTCGAAGGCCGCGAGCCACGTGTCCTGGTATTTCAGCACCAGGCCCCCATCCGCCAGCGGAAGGAGCGGGTAGTAGTAATAGGGATAGGGGTCCTTGCGGGTGAGCGCGAGGAACGGGGTGCCGGGCTGGCCCGAAGCGTCCACCCAGAGGGCCTCCACCGGCGCCTCGCCCTCACTCAGCTCGCCGATGGCGAGCACCAGGCTCTGGCCCCGGGTGTCCACGCCCAGCGTCAGCATCGTGCCATTCAGGAAGGTGGCGCACCCACTGCACCCGCCAGGTCAGTGCTACCGGGACGGGCAGGAGTGCAACCCCAGCCCCTCGGTCGCTCTGAAGAGGCGGGGCGCCAGAGGTCCGAAGGCACCTCTTCGGTGCGGGGGCGACTCAGGGGCGCGGGCACAGGAACTCCTCCTAGAGTCCCGCGCCCCTCTCCACCGAAAAGCCATCCGTCCACGTGGGCGCGGATCCGCAACGGGAGGGGGCCTTCAAGTCCCACGCTCCGGAGAAGCACATGCGTAGAGAGAGTCGAAGCGGGTTGGCCGTGCTGGCCCTGAGTCTGGTGCTGGCATTGGCCGGATGCGGTCGCGCGCAGCAGGAGGCGCAGGAGGGAAGCGCGCAGGCGGTGGTGACGCTGCCGCAGGGGTTGAGCGCCAGCGACGTCACGCGGGTGGAACTCACGGTGAGCGGCGCGGGGATGACGACGCGCACGGACGCGCTGGTGAAGACGGGCGGGCAATGGGGTGGGGTGCTCGGGCAGTTGCCCGCGGGCACCGGCCGCACCTTCAGCGCTCAGGCCTTCGACGCCTCCAACACCGTGCGCTACGCGGGGCAGGTGACGCCCGTCACCATCCAGGCCCACCAGACGAGCGCCGTCACCCTGCTCCTGCAGGAGGTGAATGCGCCGCCGCCCTTCGACAACGCGGCGCCGCGCATCCTCTCCCTGGTGGCCAGCCCCGGCACTGTCGCCCCGGGCGGCCAGGTGGCCCTCCAGGCCACCGCGGAGGACCCCAACGCCGGCGACACGCTGACGTATGCGTGGACGGCCAGCACCGGCAGCTTCAGCGGGCCCGCCAGCCTCACCACCGCATGGACGGCCCCGACCTCGGCCGGCCCCGTCGTGCTGACGCTGATGGTGACGGACTCCAAGGGCGCCAGCACGGCCCTCAGCGTCACGGTGACGGTGAGCACTGGCAACGGCAGCGCCGCCGTCAACGTCTCCTTCAACACCTGGCCCCAGGTGGCCAGCATCACCGCCACCCCCACGTCGGTCGCCGTCGGTCAGGCCACCCAGGTGACGGCCTCCGCCAGCGACTCGGATGGCGACAGCCTTACCTACCAGTGGACGGCCTCGTGCGCGGGCACGTGGACAAGTGCCACCTCCGCCTCCGCCAGCTTTACGCCCTCGGAGGTGCCCTCAAGCAGCACGTGCACTCTCAGCGTGGCGGCACGTGATGGGCGCGGCGGAGTGGGCATTGGCAGCCTCACCGTCTACGTGGCCACCTCGCCTGGCACGGCGCGCTTCCCGCCAGAGATTGTCGAGACGTTCCAGTCGGTGGCCTCGGTGCCCACGGACGGCGGCACCGTCGTCTTCCGCGTGCGGGCAGCGGACCCGCAGGGCAGTACGCTTTCCTTCGCCTGGGCCACCAGCACCGGCACGCTGGGCACCGCCATGAACACCGCCACCACCAGCGAAGTCCTCTGGACGGCGCCCTCCTGCGTGCCCCCGGGCCCACCGCCCACCGTGACGGCCACCGTCACCAACGCCCTCGGCCTCTCGGCCTCCCATGCTTTCTCCCTTCAAGGCGACACTGTTTGCGCTGTGGGCACTACGGCTCGTCTCGCTGGTGGCGGCTCACACACGCTCGCGTTGAAACAGGACGGCACCGTCTGGGCCTGGGGCTACAACGGCATTGGCCAACTCGGAGACGGGACGATCAACACCTACCGGCCCGCGTCCTCGCAGGTGCCGGGCTTGACGGGCGTCGTGGCCGTCGCTGCGGGTAAACAACACAGCATGGCGCTGAAAGTGGACGGCACCGTCTGGGCTTGGGGTGGCAACGACTGGGGCCAACTTGGAGTTGGGACGGGGATGTGGAGTACCACGCCCATTGCAGTACCGGCCTTGACAGGAGTCGCGGCCCTCGCCGCGGGCCATGGCCACACACTTGCGTTGAAGCAGGACGGCACCGTCTGGGCCTGGGGCCGCAACGACTACGGCCAGCTTGGAGACGGGACGACGACGTACCGTCCCATACCGTCACGGTTGCCGGGCTTGTCGGGCGTCGTGGCCCTCATCGCAGGCGACCACCACGCGCTCGTCATGAAGCAGGATGGCACCGTCTGGGCTTGGGGCTACAACGGCTGGGGCCAACTCGGAGACGGAACGACGACGCATCGCCTCACGCCGGTGCAGGTGACGGGCTTGTCGGGAGTCGCTGCACTCGTCGCGGGCCAATACCACTCGCTCGCGTTGAAGCAGGACGGCACCGTCTGGGCCTGGGGCCGGAATTTTGAAGGGCAGCTCGGCGATGCGACGGCGACGAGCCGCTCCACGCCGGTGCAGGTGCCGGGGTTGACGGACGTCGCGACCCTCGCCGCTGGCGGTGTCCATACACTCGCGCTGAAGCAGGACGGTACCATCTGGGCCTGGGGCTCCAATGGCTCGGGCGAACTCGGAGACGGGACAACGATGCGCCGCCTTTCGCCGGTGCAGGTGCCAAACCTGACGAGCGTCGCGGCTGTCTCGACTGGCTGGCTCCACAGCCTGGCCCTGAAGTCGGACGGCACCGTCTGGGCCTGGGGCCGAAACGATTTCGGCGAGTTGGGAGATGGGACGACGACGACGCGCCTTTCGCCAGCGCAGGTGCCGGACCTGAACCTTTGACGACGTGCTGGGCGCCTTACAGACCCCAGGCGCCCAGCACGTCGCGGACGTCCGCGGACGGGCCCAGGAGCAGGTAGAGGGAAGGGCGGGCCTGGGCCAACCTCGGGGCACTCACGGTCCTTTTGGGCAGTGCCTCTGGCAGTCGTTGTCCGGGCGCCCGGACAACGCGGGGCTTACACGTCAGGAAAGAGCAATCCCCTCGGAGCGGCTCCTGCCGTGGAGGCGCTTCACGCGGCGGTGCTTCATCGGGCGAAGGCTCCCCGAACTCGCCTTTGAGCATCAGCGCCCGCCGTCCTTCAGGCGTAGCAAGGGTACGTCCCAGACACCCCAGGTGGCCTCCTACTTCCCCCCAGCTCGAAAGCGAACCAGGGGGTTGGGGGACTGCGCCACCCATCCCCGGAAACCTCCTACGTCCCATGATTCAAGTTCTAGTTGAATAAGCCGCTTTCGTTGTATTTACCAATCTCCTAGAATGTTTTTGACGTCGCGGCCCCGGCGTTTCCGGGGCCGTCCCCCACCGCAGGCCCAGGAGGTATCGATGCTTCGTCGCACCGCCCTGGCCCTTGCCCTGTGCGCCACGTCCTGCGCGCAGGGTGACGGGCCTTCCGAGCAGTCCCCCCCACCGCGGGAGCAGCAGGTCCTGGAACAGGTGAAGCAGGCCGCCGAGTCCCTGGAGACGCCTGGCGAGGCGAACAGCATCCGCTTCCTGGAGCAGGCCTCCTTCGGGCCGAAGCTCGCGCGCGGCACGACGCCCGCGCCGGTGGGCACCGTGGAGCACGTGATGGCGGTGGGCATCACCCAGTCGCTGACGGAGCAGTTCGCCACGCAGCCGGCGGCGCCGTTCGACGGGGACACCGCCAGCACGGACCTGGGCTCGCAGTTCTTCGTGCGCGCGGTCAGCGGGCAGGACCAGCTGCGGCTGCGGGTGGCGTTCGCGCTCAGCCAGATCTTCGTCGTCTCGCAGCTGGGCATCAACGATTCGGTCAAGACGACGTACAACGACCCGAAGATGGCGCTGGCGGGGCACCTGAACCTGCTGTCGCGGTACGCGTTCGGCAACTTCCGCGATCTGCTGGAGGCGGTCACCGTCAGCCCCGGCATGGGCCGCTACCTGGACACGGTCAACAACGTCGCGTTCAACACCTCGGGCGCGCGCATCGACCCGAACGAGAACTATGCCCGGGAGATGCTCCAGCTCTTCACGCTGGGCGTGCACAAGCTGAAGAACGACGGCACGGTGGTGACCGTCCAGGACCCCAACTTCCCCGACGACCCGACGAAGAAGGTGCCGGTCCCCGCGTACACGGAGGACCAGGTGAAGGCCTTCGCTCATGCCCTGTCCGGGTGGACGTGGAAGGCCGCCGCCTGCCCCACCGTGGGCAAGACCCTCTTCGTGCCGGACTACACCCAGCCGCTGATGCCCTGTGACGTGAACCACGACCGCAGGTCGCAGACGCTGCTGAACAACGCCACGACCACGAACAACGGCACCACGGCGCAGCACCTGACGCAGGCGCTCGACAACGTCTTCAGCCACACCAACGTCCCGCCCTTCATCAGCAAGCAGCTCATCCAGCACCTGGTGACGAGCAACCCGTCGCCGGCCTACGTGAAGCGGGTCACCAACGTGTTCCTGGCGGACGCCAACGGCACGCGCGGCAACCTGGAGGCGGTCGTGCGCGCCATCCTGGAGGACACCGAGGCGCGCGGCGCCCAGCCCTCCGCGACGCTGCGCCCCGGCTTCGGGCACCTGCGCTCGCCCGTGCTGTTCGTCACCAACACCGTGCGCTGGCTGGACCCCGTGCTGGACACGGCGACGAAGGACCCGGGCCTGAAGATGAGCACCTGGAGCAAGGCCATGGCCCAGCACGTGCCGCGCGCGCCCTCCGTCTTCAGCTACTACCCGCCCAACGCTCCCGCGCCGGACACGGACGGCCTGCTGGGCCCGGAGTTCGCCATCCTGGACACGGCGACCATCTCCGCGCGCGCCAACTTCCTGCTCGAGTTCCTCTACCAGGGCAGCACCGCCAACGCGGGCATCACGGTGGACTACGACCTGCTGCCCAACGACAGCACGGAGCTGGTGGCGTACCTGGGCCGCTATTACCTGCACGGCACCATGGACCCGGCCCTGCGGACGAAGCTGCTCACCGCGATGGCCGACCCGCGCGTGCCCTCGGTGAACCGCCGCAAGCGGATGGCGCTGTACCTGACGCTCCTCTCTCCCTCCTTCCAGCTCCAGCGGTGACCCCCATGACCACCACCCGTCGCCAGTTCCTCCGGGGCGCCACGAGCGGCCTGGGCCTGCTCGCCGCCGTCTCCACCCTCCCTCGCTGGATGGGCTCCGCCCGCGCCGCCACGCTCGGCGGCTACTCCGGCTCCCGCGTCGCCGTGTGCGTCTTCCTCTTCGGAGGCAGCGACAGCAACAACGTGCTGGTGCCACGCACGGGCGCCGCCCATTCGCAGTACCTCAACGCCCGGCCCACCATCGGCTTCACCGCGGACCAACTGCTCCCCATCACCCCCGCGGGCATGACGGCCGGCGCCTACGGCGTGCACCCGTCGCTCACCAAGGTGCGCGAGCACTTCGAGGCGGGCCGCGCCGCGTTCGTGTGCAACGTGGGGCCGCTGGTGCTGCCCCTGAACAAGGCGCGCTACACCGCCAGCGCGTCGGTGCCGGAGAGCCTCTTCTCCCACAGCGACCAGCAGGACGCGTGGGCCACCTCGCTGGCCAACCCCGGCTCCAGCGCCGTCCCCCCTGGCTTCGTGGCGACGGGCTGGGGCGGGCGCACGGCGGACAGGTTGCACCCGCTCAACACCAGCACCCCGGCCGACTACCCGGAGGTGACGTCGTTCGGAGGCAAGCCGAGCTTCTGCGTGGGCCTGGACCGCAAGCCCATGATGGTCGCCGCCGACGGCACGCTGGCCTTCCGCACCTACAACGATCCGCCCTCCGACTTCGACCTGCTCCAGCAGGCGGCGCTCCAGGACGTGATGACGGTGCAGGACGGCGTGGCGCTGGAGACGTCCTACGCGAACGTGTTCAGCACCGCCGCGACCTTCGCGGCCGAGCGCACCAGGCGGCGCGACGACGCGTGGAGCCTGCTGCCCCAGACCACCCGCGACGCCATCACCGGCTTCTTCACCCCGCCGCCGGAGGGCGCCACCTGGCAGCTGCACGGCCAGCTGTTCCAGGTGATCCGCGACCTGGTGGCGGGCGCCCTGCCGTCCAGCAAGGGCGGCCTGGGCCTCAAGCGCCAGATGTTCTCCGTGGGCTTCGGTTCCTTCGACACCCACCACGACCAGGACGTGGATCAGCCGAAGCTGCTGGCGCAGTTGGACTTCGCCCTGGACGCCTTCTACAAGTCCGTGACGCTGCTGGAGTCGCAGACGGCCCTCTTCGGCACCAACACGCCGCAGGCGACGCTCTTCACCATGAGCGACTTCAACCGCACGTTCCTGGAGAACGGCGACTCCGGGACGGACCACGCCTGGGGCGGTCACGCGCTGGTGCTGGGCAGTCGGGTGGCGGGCAGGAAGCTCTACGGCGTCTACCCCAGCCTGGACCTGGCGGCCTCGCTGGACGGCTCCACGGACGAGCGCGGCCGGTGGATCCCCACGGTGTCGGTGGAGCAGTACGGCTTCACCCTCGCCGCGTGGCTGGGCCTCAACACCTCCGCTGATCGCGACTACGTGTTCCCCAACCTCGCGCCCTACGTGGCGTTCGCGAGCGACCCCGCCAACGCCCCGACCCTGCCGCAGGCGGCCCTGGCCCAGAAGTACCGGCTGGCCTTCATGCAGGTGGACTGAGGTCCGACCGGATGCGGTGACGAGGGCCGCGGTCTGCTTCCAGGAGGCCGCGGCCTTCTTGCTTCCTGGCGGCAGTACCGGGGCAGCCTGCGGTCCCTCTACGACTGGCTCGATGGGCAAGAGGTCGCCATCGCGGACTTGAACCGGCGGCACATGCAGGACTGGTTTCAGCACCTGCATGATCATCGCGGTCGACGTCTACCTGATGAGCCTGCGGATGACCTGATCCGCAACACCGATTTGCCAGGACTGCCGCTGTACCTGCCCAGGCCGCTGGATCCGGAGTACCCATGGGCCTCCCTGGTGGTCTCTGCATTCCTGTAGTTGAGTCAGTCCATGCGAAAACTCCTCCTCCTCTGCTTGCCGCTGCTCGCCTGTGTGACGACGAAGTCCGCCCCGGTCCCGGCTTCTGCCGACTCCAGCGCGTTGCATCAGGTGAAGCGGGTGAAGGTGGCCGAGGGGGTCGAGCTCGAGCTGCTCGACTTCGGAGGCCAGGGACCCGCGCTCGTCTTCCTGTCGGGCCTGGGCAACACGGGCCACGTGTTCGACACCTTCGCGCCGGAGTTCACCGCGGCCCATCACGTCTACGCCGTCACCCGCCGGGGGTTTGGCTCGTCGAGCTGGCCCGAGCAGGGCTATGACACCGCCACCCTGGGCGAGGACGTCGTCCGGGTGCTGGAGGGGCTGGGAATCGCGAAGGCGTCATTCGTGGGCCACTCCGCCGCCGGGCCAGAGCTCACCTGGGTGGCAACCCATCACCCGGAGCGCGTGGAGAAGGTGGTCTACCTGGACGTGAGGACCAACGGTGACCTGCTGGCGGAGCTCCTTTCGGTCCTGCCCATGCCTCCTCCGAGCGAGCCCGCTGCCGAGGACGTGGCCTCACGCGCCGCGCTCGCCGCCGCGCTCGCGCGTGACGTCGGAGGAGCGTTCCCCGCGCACGAGATCGACGAGGCGAACGAGTTCGAGCCGAAGACCGGGCACTACCTGCGCGCCCGCAGGTGGCCGCACGCGGAGGAGCGGGTGATGAAGGGTTTCTCGCAGGTGGACTTCGCGGCCGTGACGGCGGCCGTGCTCTTCCTCTACGTGGATCAGCCTCGGTCCGGGCGGGCGGAGGATCTCCCAGGCTTCTCCCAAATGGACCTTCCCGTGCAGGAGAAGTTGAGGACCCTGAGCGCCAGGGCGCTCCAGCGGGACGCCGAAATGCTGAGCGTGATGAGCATGCCGAACTGGAAGGGCATCAAGCTCGAGCACGCGCGGCACTACGTCTGGCTCACCAACCATGATGAGGTGCTGCGCGAGATGAAGACCTTCCTCAAGACATTTTGAAAGGGCGGGGAAGGCGCGCTGGATGAGCGCATCTCCTGTTTCCACACTTCGAGCAAGCGAACACGTCCAGCGCTTTCCGTCCTGCGTAGCAGCCTGGCGCGAGTCCAATCGTGGTGTGCGCTCCTTCTTCGGCTCCGCATTGAAGCGGGATGGCACTGTCTGGGCCTGGGGCAAGAACGACGTGGGCCAGGCAGGAGACGGAACGACGACGGACCGCCGAACGCCGGTGCGGGTACTGACTCCCTGACAAGGGCCAGCGCGTCCGCGGTTGGCAGGCGCAATGAGCACGTCACGGACGTCGTGAGCAGCCATGAAGAGGCTGTGCAGGGGGCTTCACACCCGTGTGCCAGGCGCTGCACGAAGCGCTGGGCGAGCGAGGTTGCGTCCGGGCGGGAGCGGGGCTTTTCCGGTTGGCCTCAAGGATGCACTGCTGGCGCACATGGGCCGGGACCGAGCTGTTTGCCTGATGGACGACCTTCGCGCCGCCAACCCCAGCGAGCACACGCGCTGGCTGGCCGCGCCCGATGAGCCGGCCTTCCGCGAGCTGCTTCACGCGCGTTACGCGGAGACATATTCCTACCCGTTGCTCTACGAGCCCGGCGGAGCCGTGCGGCTCTGGAGGGACGGGGCGCTGCTGAGCCTCGGCGAGTTCGACGCGCGGGGGGCGCTGCTGTGGCACACGGGCCTGTGGAGCAGGCCGGGGCGGGACTCGCTGGACTCGGGGCTCTCCGTGGCGCTGCCGAGCCGCCGCACCCTCATGCGCCGCGCCGAGCACGAGGCGCTGTGGGGCTCGCTGCTGGAGCGGCTCGGGCGCTGGGTGGGCTTCCTGCACCAGAACACCTCCACGCTGCACGTCATGGCGCAGCGCTACGCCTCGCGCTTCATGCGGGCGAGCCCCATGGGCCTCGTCGTCAACTACACGCGGGGCGAGACGGTGATGGGCGTGGAGGAGGGCTCGGGCGTGCCCATGCAGGCACTGGCGATGACGACGATGCTCGCGCCCCCGCCGCCACGCCGACGCTACCTGCCCGAGGGCCCGTGGGGGGAGTGGCTCGCGTGCATCCTGGCCGGGGTGGGGCTCGCGGAGTCGGTGGCCTTCACGCCGCTGGAGCGCCGGGCGTGGAGGCAGGGCGCCGTGCTGCGTCCGCTCGACTGGAACGCGTCGCTGCGTCTGGAGCGGCGGGGCCTCGTGGGATTCAGCGCGGAGGGCGCCCCGGCGCTCACGTCCGAGCGGGCGCGCGTGGACCTCATCCACCTGCCCATGGGCGAGCCCCAGCGGGTGGCCGAGGGGACGCCGGTGCTCCTCGCGGCCGGCTTTCTTCCGACGGGCATCCGCCTCCACCAGCGCGAGCCGGATGAACTCGTCTTTCAATACGTGGCGGACCCGGGAGCCGCGTGCGAGGCCGTCAGCCGCGCCCGGCTGGACGGCGCGCGGGCCCGGGAGCTCTTCGCGGGATGGAGGGAGCGATGCGCGCGAACTTCATCGACACGGTGATGGCGCGGCTGGACGGCGAGGTCGCCACCATCTGGGCCACGGTGCTGCTGCGGCTGGAGGACAGGCCCGACGTGGCGCTCCTGCGCCGGGGGCTGCGCGCGCTGGTGCGGGAGAGCGAGCGCCTCAACGTGGCCTGGAACGACGCGCGCCGCGCATGGGTGCCCGCCGTGCGCGGGGACGCGGAGGTGGACGCGGCCCTGGTGCAAGGCGCGGAGCCCCTGTCCGAGCCCGACGCCGTCGCGCGAATCATCAACACGCGGGTGGACCTCACGCGCGACGTGCCGCTGCGGCTGCACCTGCATCCCATGGTGGACGCGGCCCAGGGGCCCTGGCTGCTGGGCATCCAGTTGCACCACGCCATCGGGGACGCGAAGGCGCTGGCGCACCTGCTGGAGCGGCTGTGGTTGCTCTGCGCGGGACGCGGCTCGGAGTCGCGCCCGCTGGAGCCCTCGACGCTCACGGATGGCAAGGTGCTGCTCGCGGCGCTGCGCCAGCCGGGCGTGGTGCTGGGGCTCATGAGTCCGCGCCGGCGGCTCCTGGCGCGGCGGGGAATGGGGCTGCGCCGAAGTGGGGACACCGCCGGACACGCGCTCTCGGCCACGGCGCGGCTCACGCTTCCCCAGGGCGCCACGGACCTCCAGGCGTCGGAGGTCTTCTTCTGCGCGCTGCTCGCGGGCGTGGCGCTGCGAGAGTCCCCGGCGGACGGACGCATCCGCCTGCGCATGCCGGTGGACCTGCGGCGGATGCTGGGGCTCGGGCGGACGCTGGGCAATGGCTGCTCCACGGTGCCGGTGGAGCTCTCCCTGAAGGAGGTCCGCGCCCGGCTGGAGGCCCCGCGCGAGCTGGCCCGCTTCCTGCGCTCCGAGGTGCGGCGGGTGCTCGATGAGGGCGTGCACTGGACGACGGCGCTGGAGTGCATGG
Organism: Myxococcaceae bacterium; assembly: GCA_004173515.1. GTDB lineage: Bacteria > Myxococcota > Myxococcia > Myxococcales > Myxococcaceae > Corallococcus. The sequence continues at coordinate 71,099 of SECN01000020.1, forward strand.
CGGTGGCCCGGCTCGCACCGGCGCGGGTGCTGCGCGAGCACGCGCGTCCCGGGCTCATCGCCGAGCCCCGGACGAACACGCTCGTCGTCACCTACCTGGGACGGATGGACAAGCACTTCACGCAGGCGCCGCTGCGCATCCGCTCCATGCGCAGCCACACGGCCACCTGGGGCGCCACGGGCCTGTCGTTCGCGGACACGCTCAACATCAGCACGGCGGCCTTCGAGGGCCTCTGGACGCGCGAGGAGTTGCGCGACTTCACGGAGCGCGTCGCCGGGTGGGCGTCCTCGGGCTTCGGCCTGCGGGCGGAGGTGCTCGCGCCATGATGGGGCTGCGCGAGGCGCCCGGGGTGTACCTGGGCTTCATCTGCCTGCACGTGCTCGCGGGGCACCTGGGCTCCAGCCTCGTCTACCGCCTGCGCTTCGGGCGCAGCCCGCTGGCCTACCGGAGCGCGGCGGCGGACTCCGCGCACACGCGCGTCACGCGGCGCATCAGTGGCGTCTCGCTGCTCTGGGCCGGCTCCATGCTCGCGGCCGCGTTCTGGCCCGCGTGGTCCGCCATGCCCTGGGGACGGCCGCTGCTGCCTGTTCCTCCGCTCGCGGGTTGGGTGCTCGGTGTCGTGGGGCTCATGGGCATGCTGTGGGCCCAGTATGCAATGGGCCCGGCGTTCCGCATCGGCGTGGACGCGGGGGAGGCCCGGCCCGAGCTGCACGAGGGGGGACTCCACCGCTACTCGCGCAACCCCATCTACGTGTTCTCCTACCTGTACCTCGTAGGGGCTTCGCTCTGGGCTCCGTCCGTGGTGACGCTGGGCGCCTGTGCGGCGCTCGGGGGGCTCTTCCATCAACTGGTGCTCCAGGAGGAGCGGTTCCTCGCGGACCGCCTCGGTGAGCCCTACGCGCGCTATTGCCAGCGCGCACCTCGCTACTTCTGACGCGCCATGCAGCCAGCCCTCTCGCATCCCGCTGATCCGCCCGGTGCCGCGCCCCCGCAGCCCGACCTCTCCCGCGCCGAGCTGGTGGAGTTGCTCCGCATCCGTCCCCTGCGCGCGGTGGGCATGGCGGCGCTGCACCTGGGTGTCTGGGTCGCGGCGGCCGTGGCCATCGCCCACGCGGGCAGCGTCTGGGTGAAGCTGCCGCTGTGGATGCTGGCGGGTGGGGCGGTGATGGGGCTCATCCAGCTCGACCACGACGCGTGGCACGACAACCTCTTCCCGAGGCCGTGGCAGAACCGCCTCTTTGGCAACGCGCTCAGCCTGCTCGTGGGCATCGCCTACGAGCCCATGCGCCATGACCACCTCGCGCACCACCGCTGGAACCGGACGCAGAAGGACCCTGACGCCTACAACGCCGGCCGCCGCTCGCTCGGGCTGTGCGCGCTCTTCTACGCCACCGTGCTGCTCGGCATCCCGCTGAGCCTCATCTACTTCAACGTCCTCTATCCGCTGCAGCACTTCTGCCGCGCGCGATTGCGCCGCCATGGCGCGGTGCTGCTCTGCTACGCGGGCTTCTACGCGGGGCTCTTCTGGCTGCTGTCGCGGCACGGGCTCGTCCCCGGCGCGGTGGAGTGCTGGCTGCTGCCGGTGCTCTTCGCCAGCCCCCTCAACGGCCTCAAGTCCATCGCGGACCACCACGCCAACACGTGGCGCGGGGACCGCTTCCACACCGCGACGACGGTGCGCGGCACGCGGCTCGTCACGTTCCTCTGGAACGGGCTCAACTACCACCTGGACCACCACCTCTATCCGCGCGTGCCCGGCTACAACCTCGCGAGGCTGCACACCCACCTGCGCCCCGGGCTGCTCGCGCGCGGCGCCCCCGTCTTCGACAGCTACCTCGACGTCATGGGACGCGCGCTGCTCGCCGGGCCCACCGTCGTGGACGAGGACGTGCGGCTCGTCACCCTGGAACGAAAGCGCCCATGAACGCCCTGCGCCAGCTGTACGCGGACCTTCGCTACGAGGACGGCCGCTGGCCGCTGTCCCGCTGGGACCTCAACCTGCGCTACATCGCCAAGAGCCTGCTCCACGTCCCCGAGCCGCGCCGCGCCGAGGACGTCGAGCACTTCGCGAGCGTCGCCCGGCACCTCGCCTCCGGGAGCTGGAAGCCCGCCGCGCCCGCGGCGCTCAACCTGTGCGCCGTGGGCGATGTGATGTGGATTCGCAGCGGCTTCCGCGAGGCGCTCTCCCCGGGCGTGCGTGCGCTGATGGCGGACGCGCACGTGGCCTTCGCCAACCTGGAGACGCCCGTGGATCCGGCGCGGCCCGTGCCCCGACGCGTCTACGAGACGCTCCACTACAACGCGCCGCCGGGCTACCTGGACGCGTGGGAGGGCACCGCGCGCCACCGCGTGTTCTCGCTGTGCAACAACCACGCGCTGGACCAGGGCGCGCAAGGGCTGGAGCGCACGCGCCAGAGCGTGCTGGCCCGCCCGGAGCACCGCTGCGTCGGAGGCCCCCGGGCGCAGGACGCGGTGGCGGGCCTGGAGGTGGCCGGGGTGCGCCTGGGCATCGCCGCGGTGACGTATGACATCAACCACCTCGTGGGGACGCCGCCCGAGGGCGTTCCGGTGACGCGCCTGGGCAGCCCGCGGCATGCGCCCGACTGGGAGCGGCTGGGCGCCCTCATCGACGCGGCGCGCGCGGTGGGGCCGGACCTCGTGGTGCTCATGCCGCACTGGGGCTTCGAGTACGAGTACTGGCCCGAGTCCCTCCAGCGCGAGCACGCCTACCGCCTCATCGAGCGCGGGGCGGACATCCTCCTGGGCTCCTCGCCGCACGTGCTGCAGCCCGTGGAGCTGGTCTCCATCGACGGCGGGGACCCCACGTGCCCCGCGCAGGTGCGCCGGGGAGGGCCGCCGCGAGTGGGGCTCATCGCGTACTCGCTCGGCAACTTCCTGAGCATCATGCCCACGCGGGCGTGCCAGACGGGTGCGGTGTTGAAGCTCGCGCTCGCGCGGGACGCGGGGGGCTGCCTGCGCCCCGTGGACGTGCGCGCGGTGCCCACGGCGTGCGGGCGGGGCCTGGGCGGCGAGGGCTTCCTGGACGCGGGCGTCGTGGCGGTGGACGAGCTGGGCCTGGAGCGCGCGGCGCCGCACCTCGCGCACGCGCGGCGCACCCTGGGCGGACTGATTTCAACCCGGAGGGACTGAAGATGGTGTCGATGCGGGAGCAGTTGGAGGCACTCACCGTGGGCATGGCCCGGCAGGTCGCGGGCTGGCTGCCGGCCGTGACGCCCGAGCGGTACGTGGCCTTCCTGGACATGATGTACCACTACACGCTGCGCAGTGGAGACCGGCTGCGGCTGGCGGCCGAGCGCGCCACGCTCCCCGAGCTGAAGGCCTTCTTCGCGGAGCTCGCGGCGGACGAGCAGTCCCACCACCAGCTCGCGAAGGCGGACCTCGCGGCCTTCGGGCGCACGCCGTCGGACGCCACGCCCCGCGAGGTCTCCGCGTTCCACGCCTTCTGGGAAGGCATCCCGGCGCAGCGCCAGCTCTCGTTCCTCGGCGCGCTGTACGTGCTGGAGGGCGTGGCGCGGCACCTCGGGGGCGATACACGCCAGGGGTTGGGGCGGCTCGGCCTGGACAGGACGCGGGCGCGCTTCCTGCTCGTGCACCTGGACGTGGACGTGGAGCACGGCGCGCGGGCCCAGGCGCTCTGCGAGTCGCTCGGTGCGCACGGCCCCGAGCCCCTGCTGGACGGCGCGCGCCAGGCGGCGGACTTCTGGGTGGCCCTCCATCGCCGGGCGCTCGCGGAGGCATAGGCCGGGCCCCCCGCAGGCTGAGCCTTCCCGGGTTTTGTGGCTCTCCCGCGCTTCATGTGAAGCGCCAGTTCAGGCAGCGAGCAGCACGCGACGGCGCAGCAGGTCGAAGCTGGCGCGGCCGTGCATCTGGCGCTTGAGGAGCTTGAACTTCGTGATTTGACCTTCGGACTGCGCGTTGCTCCAGGGGGGGCCGCGCGGCTCGGACGGCATCACCGTCCTGCTCAAGCCCCTGGGCGAAGGATTCCGCCGCGCGCACGCCGCACGTGCGTGCCTCGCCCAGCCACTGCTCGAAGGCGGCGCAGGAAGTGGCCGGCTCAGCACCGCGCGTGACGCCCCGCTCGCGCGCCAGCTCACCGAAGCGACATGTCAGCGCAACGACGCGTGCAGCCCCCTCACCCTGCTCGATGCGAGTCAGCGGGGCTGCCTCGGTGGATGCGAGCGCGGACCGCGGCTGGACGCAGAGCCACGCGAGTTGCTTGGGCGATGGGTGGCTTGTGACGGGGCGCGGGCTCTTCGGGATTGAATCGTAGCCGCGACGTGTACGGGGCGTCGAGCGCGCCGGCGTCGTGCGCCGCGTTTGGAGCCACCGATGGACCTGCCGCGACGTGCCACCAAAGCTCTTGGCGCGAATCTCACGCCAGAGGGCGAGCGCATTCTCGCAACCGGCGGCGTGCCCCTGCGCGAGGTACGCCACGAAGAGGTCGAGGATGCTCGGACCCGGCACTGGGGGCCATCATCCGGTGGGTCCAGAAGCGAGCGGGGGAAGCGGCTGAAGCGGATCCGCGAGGATGGCGGCGACCTGTAGCCCGGAGGCGGGGCCCGGGCGGATTGACCGGTTGACTGGCAACGAGCGCCCAACGAGGTCCCGAAGGGAAAAGCGGGCGGATTGGCCGGTTAACTTCGGCTGCGCCGTCGGGGGCCACCGCAGAAACGCTGGGCCCACTTCTGCGAGCGGATTATCCGGTCCGTTGACCGTCAACCGGACAATCCGCCCGGACGTCTGGGGAGAAGGGGCCAAGGGAGGAAGGGAATGGGACGAGGGCCTGCGACTGACACCGCGGCCATTCGTCCAGCCGTGGCACCCGTCGGCCCCAACTCCAGCTGCCCTCGCGGCGGACAGCGGCGAAGCGCCCGGCGGGAATCGAGCGTGGGCAGAATGAAAGGCGTAGCCCACCTCAGCCGCAGGTCGGGGTGGATTCACCACGGGCATTGCTCCCGCTGCGTCGCCGTTTCACGCCTCACACCGAGGCGCGCATGGATGAGGACTTCAAGCAGGCCCTGCGCGCAGGGCGGACGGGCGGGTTCGGACATGGCGCGCAAGGGTGCCTGCCTCCTGGCTTCCTGACAGACCCACCTCTGTCGCGGTCTTCCTCCTCATCGGTCAGACGAATCCTTCAAGAATCAAATTGGCGGTGCTTGGGAATTAAGATTGCCATTCAAATGAATGGCGTGTTAGCCAAGCGTTCGTCCTCACCGAAAAAGCCAGCTCATGGCCTGGGAGGACCCAACCCAGACAATGGAGAGCCTCACATGTCGCGCCACGGAATGAAGTACCTGGCCGTTCCTGCCCTGGTGGGCGCCGCGTTGCTTGCCGCTGTGTCCGCTTCCGCCGAGGAGCCGGGGGACTTCGACTCGCAGCGGATGGCCCAGGACTTCGTGGCCAGCATGGGGCGTCCCCTGCCGGTTCCGTCGCGTGACCTGTCCGGTTCGCATGGGCTCCTGTCGTACGTCACCGAAACCTTCCACATCGTCAACGGCACCGGCGCCACTCTCTATAAAAATGGAACGGCCCTGAGCGGACACGTCATCGTGCAGCAGCCAGCGACAATCGGGGGCATGGGCTTTGCCCAGACGGAGGTTCCGCCCAGCATGAACTGGAGTCAGGGCATCTCCTATACGACGAACCCGTCGGACCCGTGGGGCGCGGCAAAGGCGTGCGTCTTCTCGGTCTTCGTCACCTACTCGGCCGGCTCCTGTTCGGCGTCTGTCGTCACCTATCCCAAGGGGAACCAGGGCGTGGTGTGCACCTACTCTCCGACGGCGTCCGGCATCGACCCCGTGACGTGCGAGCTCGAGTTGACGTTGGGAATCCAGTAGCGCTCCGAGGCACGTTGATTCAACCCTCCAACTGGAGCACCGATTACAGCGACCTCAACGGATGGCATTCCAGTGCTTCCCACTGGCAAGCCATCAGCCGTCCCATCCTGGCGGCTGATGGCTCTTGAACGCTCAGCGATGAGCGCTCAATACCAACCGCAGTTCGGGGCGGGCGGGGTCACCGTGGTTCCGCTGCCGACGAAGGGGCTTCGCGAGGACGCATAATTCGGATCCCCCACGTCGTGGAGGCATTCCACCCGGTACCTCACCTGATTCCAATCCTGGATCCCGGATTCAACGGCCATCTGCTGGGCACGCATGGCGCACGTCCAGACACTCCAGTTCGGCGGCGCCGGCAGGGTAAACGACAGGTAGTAGGGGCTGTTGTTATACGTGGGCGCCACGATCGTGCACACCTTCTGCGCGGCGGCCTGCGCATTGCTGGCGAAGAAGATGGTTGCGATCGCTGCGAACAGGGGAATTGCCTTCATCGTTCTTTCCTCTTTCTTGTTCCGGGGTCAGCCGTTCACGCCGGGCAATCCATTGCCCCCCGGCGTGACTTGAGCAGGTGTCCGGCTCGTCCCGGCCCTGCCTGGAAGAGCCACCCCGGAGAAAAGTGATGCAAGGAATCCGCGATTCCCTGGCGGGGCAGCTTTCTTGCGCGCCCACGTCGGGGCTCATCCTTCGCCTTTCCGGTGCCCCTGAACGGCGGCTTCTGGACGGCCCGGACGGTCAGGGCGCGAGCAAGTGCGCGAGGAAGCACGGCACCCGCATGAGACGGACGCTCGATTGGAGTCGCGTCGGCGAAGTGCGGTCATCGTTGCGCGCGGGGCCCAGGAAGAGCGGGGCCTTGGGAAACGACCGCTGGATGCCCCCCGCTTCCCCGCGGGTGTCCGGAAGCGGCGTGACGTCCCAGTCCCTGTGCACCGGGTCCTCGTGCAGCGAGGACAGGAAACGCTCCATGGAGGCGGAGCGTTCGGCCACCGTAGACAGTGCAGGGAACAGGTACAACTCTGAAGGGTCACTCCGCCCTCGGGACCGAGCAGGGCAGCGCTGACAGGGCCCTGTCTCCTGGCACCCATGGGCTGGTGGAGCACTCAGCACCTCCAGCGGCCTGCCTCCGGGGCTCGTTGTCGCCTCCACCCTCCGCCCTGCACCTCCTCCAGCACCTGGAGTTGAAGACCGTACGCGGCCGAGTCCTACGAGGCAGCAGCACCGGATGGTGCTGCTGCCAGATGATCGCGGCGGCTGGGATTCATGGGCGGCAACGGGCCACCGGTCGATAGCGGGGAACCTTCTCCCAGGGCCGCGATGAAGCCAGTAACGCCCGATTGGGGCGCAATCCCTGAAGAGAGACTGCTGAAACTACTATTTGTGGCGATACGTGATCACACCGCGTGATGGGTCGTAGAGTGATACCTGGACCGTGACGCGATCGCCCGGAAGAATCTTGATGTAGTACTGCAACATCCGCTTGCTGATGAACGCGTGTATGCCCAGCCCGTTGTCGGCCTTCATCCGGTATTGCATCTCCGGAAGGACTTCCTGCACAATGCCATCAAACTCGACCTTATCGCTGGCCGGTTCCTTGTCGGGGCTTGGAATGGCGGCCTCTGCCGCGGCCTGGGCGAGCGAAGGTTTCCGGCCCACGACATGCGATTGCGCGCGAAGCTGTTCTGCCGACGGGGCCACGTCGGTGCCGAGCACCTCGGCCATGAGGCGACCCGCGAGACGGGACAGTTCGGCGTTGAAGGCCTCGAAGGCGGGATGCTCCTTGTCGAAGAGTGCATCGGCCTCAGTGGCGCTGAAACCAGCAGCTGCGAGGACGTCATCATCGCAGTACATCGGCCCGTTGCCGCTCTTCGCGAGGTGGGCAACCTCCCGGGCGGCCAGGGCAAGGGCAAGGCGGCGATTCTGATCAGGCGTCATGACGGGTCCGGCTCCATTGAGGGGGGGACGGGTTCGGCATCCATTCCAGGTGACGATCCTGCCCCATCCCCCATCTCCAGTTCATGGAAACATGGGGGGCGAAGACCGTCAGAATTGAGCGCTTCGGCCCCACCGCATCGTCCGCCCCGTCGGCGGGCGGCGACGTCAGCACGACCGCCGTGAGGCGCGGCAAGACGCGCTCTTCCGCGTCGCGCTCGATGTACTCGGCCAGCTCGCGTCGCATCAGGGGCCGGCCCTGCGGGTGGACTGCGGCAATCACGAGGCGCGACAGGCCCCCGACGGTGAGGTCTGGATCCATGTCAGCCAGCGCGCGCTGAACCCTTGCAACGGAGATGGGCATGACACGAAGCTCCATCTCCGATGCCCTTGTGCGGCAGCTCGCGCAGAGCGCCTCGCGGCTGACGGGGCCGTTCATCAGCCCAGGCACCGCTGACACAGCCGTCGCGGTGCCCAGGCTCGAAGGAAAACGCGGGTGGATTGGCCGGTGAGGTGACATTCAACCGGACAACCCGACCGCGCCGTGGTGCGCATGGAGTCTCGCTGAAGCGATGCGGCTCATGAGGAAGGAAGGGAGCGAACTCCCTTCCTTCCCAGGACTTCAGCGCCTACGGGCTGAACATTCCGGTGAGCACGCTGGCGCGGCCCCGGGGCAGCGAGCGCTTGAACGGGGCCGTCGCGAGGTCCGAGCCGGGCTGGGACCAGCTCTGGATCTCCGCGAAGTACGTCTGGCCCGACTGCAGCACGTTCGGGGGCAGGTACACGCTCTGGAGATCCGTGTGCAGCACCGCCACGCGCGTCGCGGTGGTGGAACCGCTGCTCACGCCCAGCCGGTAGATGTTCACCACGTAGTTCGTGGCCGTGCCGACCAACGGCTTCGACCAGCGCAGCGAGGCGTCGGTCCCCACGCCCGTGAGGTCCTGGAACGCGCCGCGCGTGTTCACCTGGGGCGCCTGCACGGGCCCGACGAGGGGCTGCACGGGCGCGGCGGTGAACGCGCTCGCCTCCTGGTCGACGCGGATGTCCACGCCCATGATGTAGGGCGCCGCGGTCCCCAGCGCGTAGCTCTTCGTGAAGCCCGCGGCGGCGAGCGCCACCTTCTGCCACGTCGCCGGGAGCGGGTTGTTGTAGGTCATGCTCCCCGTGACGATGTCGGTCCGCTGCGTGTCAGGATTGAGCTTCACGAGCAGTGGCTGCCCGCTGATGGACGCGAGCGCCGAGCCCAGCGCGGCCGGCCGGGCGGACATCCAGATTTCATTGTATGTGCTGACCGCGCCAGGGTTCACCTGGGTTCGCATGGCCTCGAAGGCCGAGCGTCTCCAGTCCACCGCGAAGGTGCCTGTCGCGCCGGGCTGGGTGAAGGTTCCGCTGACGGTGACGGGCTGGCCCTCCACCTGCGTCATGCTCGTGTCGAGCACCTTGTGCATCGCGCGGTAGGGCACTCCATTCACGCTCGTCTGCCACCGCATCTGCGCGAGCGAGAACACATCCCCCCGGCTGCTGTCGAGCAGCACCGGGTTGAGCATGTTGGCGTAATTGAAGCTCAGTCCGGAGAGCGACGTGGCGCCCGCCAGGGGGAACCCCGTGGCGCCGCCGTTGATGTAGCCGAACGCGCCCGGGTTCAACGAATACATCTCCAGGTAGTCCCCCGGCTGCCAGGGAGACAGGCCGGTGGCGGACACCGTCACGGGGGTGGGCAGCGAGGCGAAGGTGCCATCGCGGCCCCACTCCGTGGAGCCCAGATCGAACGCGCGGCCGGTGCTCACCAGGTAGCGCGAGCCCAGCTTCAGGTAGATGCGGCCGGAAGGGACGTTCGGCACGGAGAGGGTGCCGTCCGCGGAGCCCGTGCCCGGATAGGCCGTGAACGCCCCGGTGGTTGAGTCCCGCGTGTACGCCACCACCGACGTGGCGGACTGGTCGTAGGGCTTCGTCTCGTTGCCCGACGTGGTGACGAAGGTGACCGGGCTGGTACCGGTGACCTGGGTGATCAGGCCTTGGGTGATCTGGGAGGTCGCGTCCGTCGAAACAGAGGAGTCCACTGCTTCGGCCTCGTCGGGACCCGCGCAGCCGGCCCCCGTCATGCCGACCAGGAGTCCGAGGGAAATCAATGACATGTTCATTGTGGAGGCAACCCTTTCGGCGGCGCCCAGAACGGCGCCGCGCAGGGAGATTCATACCCGATCGATCTGACATTTCCGGGAGCGATACGATTCCAATTTTCGGTCTGACTCCTACGGATGGAGCTTGGATCGCGCTCCTCGGGCCCGATGGTGACATTTCATGTCGACGGTTTTGTGGTGACGTCGCCAGCGATGGCCAAAACGTGCGCGAGTTGGAGAAAAGTCTTGGCGAACTCTTTTCAAAGGCGAGTCAGAGGCGCGGGAGTGGGGACGACTCCTGGAGCCCCGCGCTCCTCTCCTTGGGAAGGCCGTCCTTCAGCGTGGCCTCGGTCGGCGCCGGGACCGTCACGCACCCTGTTGCGATTCGTCATGTGTCATCCGGACGTCTCAAGCAGACACGCACCCAAGAGAGGATGGCCACCCATGGGAGGAAGGGCGCTTTCCGCCCATCCCTCCCGCTGGATGTCACCCCCCCACCGGGTTCTCGGTTACCTGGCGCTCCAGTTGATGTGCCAGCCGAAATCATTGTTGGCCTGGGCGGAGGTGATGCCTGGAAATTTGAGGTAGACACGGAAGCCCGTGGGCGATGGCAGGTAGATGGCCGTGGCGCCGGAACTCTCCCATTGGCCGCTGACGCCGCTGATGGAAGTAAAGTTCGGAGGCGGCGGACTCTACAGCGCACCCCCCATTCGGCCCCGGGGGCATCTTGATGCCACCTCGGTTGTGATGGCCCTCGCGCCCGCTCTGTCGAACAGTGGACTCAGTTCTTCCGGTGCGCCCGGCGGCCCTCGTCCTCCACGACGGCCATCGCCACCTTCTCCGCCGACTCCCGCAGTTCCCATTCGGGAGGCGAGTGCCACGACTCAAAGGCAAACAGCTTGTTCATCAGCTTGCCGGCCTGATAGCCCGGACGCAGGACCAGGGCGTCGAACATCCACCCCAGCGCCCGGTCCGCGAAGACATACCAGGATTCTTCACAGCCCGTGGCGTCGATGGTGATCTGCAACACCTCCACCATTCCGTCCGCCAGCGCCAGCACCCGGATGTCGTCGTCCCCGGGTTCCGAGGGCAGGCTTTCGCGCAGGGACTGATACACCGCATCCAGCTTGAACAACCAGGCGCGCGTCTGCTCCAGGCCGTTGAGCATGAGCTGGATGTTGTCCTGGACCCGCATGTTCGGCGTGGGGCGCTGGTTGAAGAAGCTGTGACACCAGCAGTAGCCCCCGATGCTCTCGTTGCCCAGGTGCGCCCCCGTCTCCGTGTACCAGGGCGGCAGGTTTTCGTTGAGCAGGTGTTGGACGTGCTTCGCCAGTTCCTTGCGCTGCTCATCCGTCAGCTTGCGCGTCCCCGGTGGAATCCGGGGCTCCAGGTACTCGCGCAGCACCTTGGAGAGCTTCTCCGGCGCATAGCCCTCCATGCTGTCGCGGATGAGCTGCCAGGGAGTGCTGGCGGTCTTGCTCATGACGTCAACCCGTCATCCAGCGCCGCCACCGCCACCCGCTGCGCCGAGGCCCGGAACTCCTCCGGTGGCGGCGGCGACCAGGACTCGAACACGAACAGCGTGCCCATCAACGCCAGCGTGGCCTCGCCCACCGGCACGTCCAGCGCGTCGAAGCACCAGTCCATCGCGGACTCCGCGACCTGGTACCAGGCCTCTTCGCAGAATGTCTCCGCGGCGGTGAAGTCCACCGTCTGGACCAGCGCCTCCGCGAGCACCGTCGCCTGGTGGGCCTTGTCCTCTCGCGCCGCGAGGAACCGTGCGCGCGCGGCTTCAAACAGGGCATCCAGCGCATACAGATACTTCCGGATGCGCTCCAGCGCCTCCAGCATGGAGCGGATGTTGTCATCCACGTCCCGGTTCGGCGTGGGCACGCTGTTGAAGAACGAGTGGCACCAGCAGTAGCCCCCCAGGTTCTCGTTGCCCAACGGCAGGCCGCTCTCGGTGTACCAGGGGCCCAGGGTGGCGCTGAGCAGGTCCTGCACCTGGTGCTTCAGGGGTGTGAGCGTCCCCCGTCTGAATGCGTGCCTTCCGGCCGCCGTCGGCCGGAGCGGCGCCAGGATGTCGCGCAACCGGGCCGCCAGTGGCTCCGGCGCGTAAGTGTCCAGGCTCTCGCGGATACGCTTCCACGGGCGCTTCGAAAGCTCACGGCTCATGGCTGCACCTCGTTGCGACACGGAGCGTCCGGCCCCGCGATGCTCCGGGCCAACAGCCGCGCGAAGCGCACATAGCGCTCCGCGTCTCCCGGACGTTTGGGAAACAGCACGATGGGCGCGAGCGTCGGGGTGGGCAGCCCGCCCCGTCGCAGCATGTATTCCAACCACAGCCGCGCCGCCCGCGCGTTCCCGTCCGGGAACGGGTGGAAGAAACACAGGTCCAGGTACAACCGGGTGGCGTGCGCCACCGGATGGCGTTCTTCCCGCGCCTCCGCCTCCACCTTCGCGATGAAGGCCGCCTCCAGGCCCGGCCCCTGCGCATACCGGTGCGCACCTGCGTGCGCGAAGGCCTCCCCGGTGCGAAAGGCCGTACGCACCCCCAGCAGCGTTTCCTGCACTTCCACCATCCGGGAAAACGTCAGCGCCTCACCCGTGCCGGCCAGTTCGCGCACCCGCGCCAGGGCTCGCTCGAAGCGCGCCGTGCGCCCTGGCCCCTGCGCCTCGTGGGCGGGCGCGTCATGCCGGTGGAGGAAGTCCTCCTGGGCCCCCGTCTCCCGGAAGGGCTGTCTCCCCGCCGCGTCCAGGTCCGCCCGGAGCGTCGGCAGCGCCCAGTCCAGGGCTTGCATGGTGTCACGGTGGGGGCCGAGCTGGTCGGTGGCGGAGGGGGCTTTCACTCGGGGTCCGGGAGGAAGGCGGGGAGGGGGAGCCCAGCATGGCATGGCCGGGGTGACAAACACCCCGGCCCCGGCCCCCTTCCGGTGGGTCATGGAGTGGAGCACCGGCGCACAACCGCGTAAACAAGCGCGTCTCGCAGGGAAAGGCACTGAATGAAGACGTTCCTCGTGGTCAACCCGCGCAGCGCCAACGGGCAGACGGGGAAGCGATGGGTGGAGATCTCCGCGCAGGTGGGCCGGGTGCTCGGTGAGTTCGGGCACGGCTTCACCAGCGGCGGCATGGATGCGGCGCGGCTGGCGCGGCAGGCCATCGACGACGGTTATGAGTGCATCGTCGCGGTCGGCGGCGACGGCACCCTCAACGAGGTCACCAACGGCTTCTTCCGCGACGGTCAGGTCATCAACCCCAACGCGGCGCTCGGCCTGCTGCCCCGGGGCACCGGTGGCGACTTCCGCCGCACGTTCGGGTGGGACCTGGAGCTGACGTCCGCGCTGGAGCGGCTGCGCACGGAGAAGACGGAGCCCTTCGACGTGGGCAGGCTGGACTTCATCGACAACGACGGCCAGCCCGCCACGCGCTTCTTCGCCAACATCGCCTCGTTCGGCGTGAGCGCGGTGGTGGCGCGCGAGGTGAACGCCGGCAGCAAGGCGCTGGGCGGCAACCTGAGCTTCATGTGGGGCACCGTGAAGGGCCTGGTGAAGTACACCGAGCGGCAGGTTCGCCTGACGTTGGATGACAAGCCGACGGAGACGGTGAGCGTCACCACCGTGGCCGTGGCCAACGGCCGCTACTTCGGCAGCGGCATGTTCGTCGCCCCCGACGCGCTCACGCACGACGGCCTCTTCGACATCACGCTCTGGTCCAACTACAAACTGAGCGACTTCGTCCTCAAGTCCAAGGGCGTCTACAACGGCGACCATGTCACCTGGAAGGGCACGCGGCGCTTCCAGTGCCGCACCCTCCACGCCGAGTCGGAGTCGGGCGACGTGTTCCTCGACGTGGATGGCGAGACGCCGGGCCGGCTGCCCTGCACGATGACCCTCCTGCCCGGGGCCATCCGCCTCAAGGTGTAGCGCCCGGACGCGGGGCCGCCTCCAACGGGGCGGTCGCGCTGGGAAGGGGCGCGGGGCGATACCAGCTCGTCTGTCCGATGAGCGTGCGGGAGAAGCCGTCCTCCGCCAGGGGGGCGGCCTCCGCGGCGCCCAGCACCAGGTAGCCGTCGACGTGCAGCATCCGCCGCACGCGGGCCAGCACCGCGCGCCGGGTGGGCGCGTCCCAGTAGATCATCACGTTGCGCAGGAAGATGAGGTCCACCGGCGCCTCCGGGTGGAAGTCCTCCATCAGGTTGAGCGGACGGAACTCCACCGGCTTGCGGACCCGTTCGTTCAGCCGCCACCCGTCGCGCTCCTGGCGGAAGTAGCGCTGGCGCATCTGGGGCGTCAGGCCCCGGTGGATCTCCTGGGTGTCGTAGCGGGCCTCGCTGGCGCGCCCCAGGGCCCGGGTGGAGAAGTCGGTGGCGAGGATGCGCACCGTCCATCCGGTGATGAGCAACCCCGTCTCGGCCAGCGTCATCGCCACGCTGTAGGGCTCCTGGCCGTAGGCGCACGCCGCGCACCAGATGCGCAGCGTGCGCGTGCGGATCCGCCGCGACAGGAGGGCGGGCAGCACCGTGGTGCGCAGGGCCTCGAACACGGACGCGTCCCGGAAGAAGGCCGTCTCGTGGTTGGCCAGGGCTTCGGCCAGCCGCTGGTGGAGCGACGTGTTCTCGGGCTGGGCGCGCAGCCGGGCCACCAGCGCGGTGATGTCCGCCACGCGCTCCTCGCGCACGAGCGCCGCGAGCCGCGTCTCCACCAGCGCATGCGTGTCGTGCTCCAGCACCAGCCCGGACAGCTTCAGCACGCGCTGTCGCAGCCAGGCGAAGTCGTCGTGAAGCAGGGGCATGCTCAAACCCTCCGTCCGCGCGCTTCCACGCGCCGCACCAGCTCCGCGGCCACGGCGTCCAGCGGCAATACTCCATCCGCCAGTCCCGCCTGCTCCACCGCGCCGGGCATCCCGCCGATGACACAGGTGGCTTGGTCCTGCACCACCACCTGTCCGCCCGCCTCGTCCACCCGACGACAGCCGCGCAGCCCGTCCTGCCCCATGCCGGTGAGCACCACCGCGAGCACGCCCGCGCCATACACCTCCACCGCCGAACGGAAGAGCACGTCCACCGCCGGCCGGCACGCGTTCTCCGGGGGGCCTTGATGCGTGAGGATCCGCACCCCGGTGGCGTCGCTGGAGAGCGCGAGGTGGAAGTCCCCCGGCGCGACCCACACCGAGCCGGGCCTCACCAGATCGCCGGACACGGCCTCGCGCACACGCAGCTTGCTGACGCCCTCCAGACGCTCCGCGAGCAGCCGGGTGAAGAGGGGCGGCATGTGCTGCACGATGAGCACCGGCACCGACAGGTCCGCTGGCAGCGCGGACACCACGCGCACGAGCGCCCCCGGGCCTCCGGTGGACGCGCCGATGACGATGATCTCCACCCGCGCCGGACCCTGCGGCCTCGGTGGATGCAGCCGGGGCATGAGCGCCGGGCCGGGCCCCGCGCAGGTGTTGCGCACCGGAAGGGCCTTGAGCTTGCGCACCAGCTCGTCGCGCACCGCCTCCACGGTGACGTTCATCCCGCCGGAGGACGTGGGCTTCGTCACGTAGTCGCGAGCCCCCAGGGCCAGCGCCTCCAGCGTCAGCACGCCCGCGCGTTCGGTGAGCGCGCTGAACATCACCACCGGCAGCTCCGGCATGCGCTGGCGCAGGAGCTTCAGCGTCTCCAGTCCGTCCAGCTCGGGCATCTCTAAATCCAACAGCACCACGTCCGGCTGGAACTGCTCCACCTTCGCCAGCGCGATGCGTCCGTTGGCCGCGGTGGCGACGACCTCCAGGCCCGGGTCGCTTTCCAGCAGCAACGACACCTGGCGCCGCACCACGGCCGCGTCGTCCACCACCAGGACCCGGATGGCGTTCACGTGGGGTCGCTTCACCGGGCCGCGTGGGCGACCGGGCAGCGGCCCGTCGGGACGCTGGGGGCCGTATCGCCGCCGTACACCTCGTGCGTGGGCCGGCCCGCGAGGATGGCGCTGGCGCCCCAGTCCGTCACCCGGTGGAAGGCCTCGGACGCGGTGAAGGCATCGAAGCCCTCGCGGCTGTGCCACTCGGAGACGATGAGGTAGCGCCCGGGGGCTCCCACGCTGCGGAACAACTCCGTATGCGCATGCGTGGGCAGCGTTCGCATCGCCTCCAGCACGAGCGCGAACTTCCGCTCGAAGGCCTCCGCCTTGCCGTCGCGCACTTCGTAGTTCATGCCAATGGTGACCATCCGCCGCCTCCTGTGTTCCGGTTCATTCCAGCCACACCCGGACGTGGCGCTCGCCCTCGTCCAGGTGGAACAATTCCGACGGTCGCAGTCCCGCCGCCACCGCGGTCGCCGCGATGGCCACCGGGTCCAATCCCCGCGCCGCGAGTCGGGGCCGCAGGTCCTCCGGCAACAGCTCCTCCAGGTGCGCCGTCACGTCCGCGCGGAAGGTCAAGGCCACCCGCGTATGCGCGCCTTCCGTCACGCGAACGCGCAGGTAGCGCGCGATGCCTTCCACGGGCAGCTCGGGCGGAGGCGGCGGCGGGGGCAGCCGGGGGGCGCGCGATTCGTCCAGCAGCGGTCCCCACGCGATGGGCGCCTCCAGCACGTCCAGGTGGCGCATCAGTCCGTGGAACGCACGCAGCACGTACAGCAGTGACGCGGGCCCCGCGGCCCGGAAGTTCCAGCGGTGCGGGCCCAGCGCTTCGGTGAGGCGCGCGCCCAGGTTCCAGCGCGCGACATGGAAGGGGGTGTCCTGGAGGAAGGGCTCCAGCAGCACGCGGCTGACGGCGGGCAGCACCTCCGCCATGGGCTCCAGCAGCTCCGGCGTGAAGCCCAGCGTCACCCACGTGGACAGGGCCCGCTTCGGATCCGCTCCGGCCCCGGGCGTCCGCAGCAGCGCGATCAGCCGTCTCAATCCCAGGGTCAGCTCCGGAGGCAGTGACTTCACGCAGCCGAAGTCGAGCACCCCCAGCATGGGCCTGCCCTCCGGCCCCCGGAAGACGCGGTAGTTGCCGGGGTGCGGATCCGCGTGCAGCGCGCCCCAGGTGAAGAGGCCCTGGAGGAACAGCCGCACCAACGTGGTGGACAGCACGCGCCGGTCCGCCTCGCTCCAGCGCCGGGCCTCCGCGATGGACGCCCCGTCCACCCAGGACATCACCAGCAGGTCCTCGCGGGTGAGCGCGTCCACGGGCACCGGGGCCACCACCCCCGGCACGTCCGCCATGCGCGCGCCCGCCTCCCGCAGCGCTCGGGCCTCGTGGTGGTAGTCCAGCTCCTGCTGGAGCATCTGGCCCAGCTCGCGCCGGTAGGCGGACAGGTCCAACTTCCCGCGCCAGCCTCCCAGCGGCGCCGCCAGCCAACCCAGCGCGCGCAGGTCGGCGCGCACCGCGTCCGCGATGCCCGGGTGACGCAGCTTCACCGCCACCGCGCTCCCGTCGTGCAGCACGCCCCGGTGCACCTGGCCCAGCGACGCCGCGATGCCCACGCCGTCGAGCGACCGGAACACCTCACGCCACGGCCGGCCCAGGCGGCGGGAGACCTCCGCCAGCGCGGCCTTGGGCGCGAGCGGGGAGGGGGCCTCCGCGAGCGCTCCGAAGCCGGGTGTGTCCGAGCCCAGCTCCGCGAGCGTGAGCACCTGCCCCACCTTCTGTGGCAGTCCCCGCAGCCCGAGCAGCCGCTCGGCCAGCTCCCGCCGCGCGCCCTCCACATCCTGCGGCCGGGCGGCGCGACGCATCCGCGTGGACGCCCTCGCGACCTGGCCCAGCTCCCACCATCGTTTCAGTCCGGTCCTCACGCGCCGCTGTCTCCGGGTCCGAGCGGTGCGCTACTTCGACCGGTTGTGTTTGTCGGTGGTGTCCACCTGCACGACCAGCCGTTGCAGCGACTGCGCCATGTGGGCCAGCTCCACCGCCGAGCGCTGCGTGCTGCCCGCTCCCTCGGTGGTGCTGCGCGCGGCCTCCGCGACGGCGGCCATGTTCTCGGAGATCTGCTGGCTGCCCTTGGCCGCCTCGCCCACGTTGCGCAGGATTTCTCCTGCGGTGGCCGTCTGCTCCTCCACCGACGACGCGATGGAGGTCTGCAGTTCATTGATGCGCCCGATGGTGGCGCCGATCTCCAGGATGGCGTTGACCACCTCCTCGGTGTCGTCCTGGATGGCGCCGATCTTCTGCCCGATGTCCTCGGTGGCCCGGGCCGTCTCGCGCGCCAGCTCCTTCACCTCGTTGGCCACCACCGCGAAGCCCCGGCCCGCCTCGCCCGCGCGAGCCGCCTCGATGGTCGCGTTGAGCGCCAGCAGGTTGGTCTGCTGCGCGATGGAGGTGATGACCTTGATGACCTTGCCGATGTCCAGGCTGCTCGTGCCCAGCTTGGTGACGATGCCGGACGTCTTGTCCGCCAGCAGGACGGCGGACGACGCGACCTTGGCGGCGGTGCTCGCGTTGCGCGCCACCTCGCGGATGTTCGCGTTGACCTCCTCCATGCCGGACGCGACGCTCTGCACGTTGCGGCTCACCTGTTCGGCGCCCGCGGAGACCTGGGTGGCCTGCGCCGCGGTCTCCTGCGCGTTGCTCACCATCTGCTGGCTGACGCTGGACAGCTCCTGCGAGGACGCGGCGAGCGTCCGCGAATGCTGCGTCACCTCCTGGAAGATGCCGCGCAGCGTGGAGTCCAAGTCCTTCTCACGCTGCTGCACGGCGAGCTTCTCCGTGATGAGCTCCCACGTCACCATGGGCCCCAGGTAGCGGCCCATGCCGTCGTACACCGCCGTCACCAGCAGGTCCGCGATCTCCGGCCCGATGGGGATGTTCGCGCGCACCGGCAGGTTCTTGTCATTGGACAAGACCTTGCGCTGGTACGACGCGTCCTTGTGGAAGATGTCGATGGTCGCGCCGAGCACCTTGTCCGCGGTGATGGGCAGGTGCTTCTCCACCCGCTGCAACAGCCGGCGGGAGGCCGGGTTCAGGTAGACGATCTTCAGGTCCTTGTCGGCCACCATCACGCAGGTGGGCGCGTTCTCCAGCATGGCCCGCAGGCGCGCCATCTCCGTGTCCGCGCGCAGCTTCTCCGTGATGTCGTCCCACGTCACCACGTAGCCGGTGAGCTCCCCGCCCTTGCCGACGATGCCGTCGACGCGGGCCTTGAGCGTGACGTCGCCCACGGAGAAGACGGCCTCGTGAGGCAGCGCGGACGGCGTGTTCAGCCGCGACTCCTCGCGCCGGAGCTGGTGCTCGAAGCGGGACAGGAACGCTCCTCCCGCCGCCTCCGACGCACCGTCCTGGAGCGAGGCCGACTGCTCGATGCGCTCGATGGCCTCCGTGGACGACGCGTTGGCGAAGACCACCTCCAGGTGCTCGTCCAGGACGAGGACGTTGACCCGGGCCGCGTCGAGCAGCGCTTCGCCCACCGCGCCGGACAGGGGCGACGCCGCGCGACGCCGTGAGGACCGGGGCGCGGGCGCTTCCACAGCGGCCTTGCGTCCCTTCACGGGTGCGCGCTTCGCGGCGGGCTTGCGTACGGCGTCCTCCTCCAGGGGCCCCATCGCCGCCAGCACCTCCCGGGCGACGGGGCCGGACACGTCCAGCTCGTCCAGCACGGAGGCCAGGTGCTCGGCGACGCGCTCGAAGTGGTGCGGGCGCAGGTTCAGCTCGGCGTGCAGCTCGCGCATCGACGGGCCGCGGTAGAGGCCCGGGCCGCCCAGGTGCTGCGTGAGGTACGCGACCCCCTGCCGTTGCAGGGCGACCAGGTCCGCGCGGCGGAAGAAGGGCTTGAGCAGGGCGTCCGTCATCACCCGGGCGTAGAGCTTCTGCACGGCGGCCGTGAGGGCGGCCTTGCCTCCCAGGCGTTGGAAGAGGGTGTTCTTCTCGGCGGGCGCGGCGGTGCGGGCCATCAGCGGGACTCCTGGGAGAACGCAGGCAAGGAAGGGGAGGCGGAAGGGCTGGAGGTGGGCGTGAGTCCGTCCACCACCGCGTCCGCGGACAGCACCAACAGCAGGCGATCCGGCAGCGCGTGGACGCCCAGCAACATCGTGCGCAGCGACCCGCGCAGGTTGTCCGGCAGGGGCGCCAGCGCCGCGTCCTCCAGCGGGAGGATGTCGCCAATGGCATCCACGCGCAGGCTGACCGCGCCGTCCTCGCCGCGCAGCACGACATGGGGCGCGTCCGCGGGGGAGGCGCCCTCCGGCAATTCCAGACGGCGGCGCAGGTCGATGGCGGGGACGATCTGCCCGCGCAGGTTGAGCAGCCCCGCCACCTCCGGCGGAGCGCCCGGGACGCGCGTGAGCGGGGGCGGCAGGAGGATCTCCTGCACGCGTTCAATGTCCAGACCGAACAGGTGCTCGCCCACGTGGAAGGAGCACAACTGACGCAGGGTGATCATGGCGCACCTCCCGCGAGCAGCTCCGGATGCACGGCGCGCACGGCGCCCTCCACGTCCAGGAACTCGGTGGCGCGATCCAACACCACCATGGAGCCCAGCACCCCCGCGCGCCGCGTCTCGCGCTGGAGGGCCACCTCCACCTCCGCGACGTCGAGGATGGCGTCCACCACCAGGCCCACCCGCGTGTCCGCGTGCGTGGTGACGACGACGGACAGCGACGCATCCACCGCGTGCCGCAGGCCCTCGGTGAGTCGCGCCGACGCGCCGGATTTCGCCTCCAGCACGGAGGCCACGCGCACCAGCGGCAGCAACTGGCCGTGGTAGCGCGCCAGCTCCATGCCCCCGCTCAGGTGCTCCACCTCCGTGAGGGGCAGCTCCTCCAGCCGTGCCACGCGCGACAGGGGTATGGCCACGCGGCCCTCCGCGCCGGTGCGGCACAGCAGCACCCGTTCGCGCGTGTCCACCGGCGCGGGCGCCACCGGGGGGGCGGCCTCCGGGACGACGTGGGTGGGGGCCTCGCTGACGGCGCCCACGCGGCGGCCCAGGCCCATGGCGTCCAGGATGAGCGCCACGCGCCCGTCGCCCAGCACCGTGGCGCCCGCGTAGCAGGCCAGTCCCTTGAGGTGCTTCCACAGCGGCTTGACGACGATCTCCTCCGTGTCGTGGATGGCGTCCACCCACAGCCCGAAGGTGCGCTCACCGGCCTGGAGCACGACGAGGGTGGCGCCCTCGTCCAGCTTCGGCGCGGCGGGGCCCACGCCCAGCTCCGAGGCCAGGACCACCAGCGGCAGCAGCTCCCCGCGAAGCCGCAGCACGGAGGCGTCCTGGAGGCGGGTGATGTCGCGCCGGGCCTGGTCGGGCTCCAGCCACACCACCTCGCGCAGGCTCGCCTGGGGCAGCGCGTACCGGTCGCCCCGGCAGGTGACGAGCAGCGCGGGGATGATGGCCAGCGTGAGGGGAATCTTCAGCGTGAACGTGGTGCCCAGGCCCTGACGGCTGTGCACCTCCACGGTGCCGCCGATGCGCTCCACCTGTGTGCGCACCACGTCCATGCCCACGCCCCGGCCGGACAGCGACGTGACGCGCTCCGCGGTGCTGAAGCCGGGCATGAAGATGAGCATCAGCGCGTCCGCGTCCGACAGCCGCGCGGCCTGATCCGCCGTCAGCAGGCCCCGCTGCACCGCGACCTGCCGCACGCGCTGCACGTCGATGCCCGCGCCGTCGTCGGACATTCCCAGGTGCACGAGCCCGCCCTCGTGGGACGCGCTCAGCGTCACGCTCCCCACGGGCGGCTTGCCCCGCTGCACGCGCTGCTCGGGCGTCTCCACCCCGTGGTCCACGGCGTTGCGCAGCAGGTGCGTGAGCGGATCATGCAGCGCCTCCACCAGCGTCTTGTCCAGCTCCGTGTCCGCGCCGTGGAGCACCAGCCGCACCTGCTTGCCGCACCCGTGCGCAAGCTCCCGCACCAGCCGGGGGAAGCGGTTCCACACCTGGCCCACGGGCTGGAGTCGCGTCTTCATCACCACCTGCTGCACCTGCGTGGTGACGACATCCAGCCGCTGCGACGCGGTGGCGAGGTCCGCTCCCAGGGTGGGGCCCGTCGTGCACTGAAGGATGCGGTTGCGCGCCAGCACCAGCTCGCCCATCAGGTTCATCAAGCGGTCCAGCAGCGCCACGTCCACCCGCAGCTTGGAGTCCACGCCGGTGGAGGAGCCGCGCCAGGGCAGGAGGCCCGGCACGGGCGGGGCCTCCGGAGCCTCCAGCGGCACGGAAGAAGCCGCCGCACCCGCCAGCCGGGCGAGCAGCGCGGCGTAGTCCACCGCGGGCTCCATGCCCGTCGCCTCGATGTGCTCCAGCGCCGCGCGCGCCGCGTCCGCCAGCGCCAGCAGCGTGGACACGCGCTCGCGCTCGAGCGTGAAGCGCTTGTCCCGCGCCAGCCCGAGCAGCTCCTCGGCGGCGTGCATCAGCCCCTCCAGGCGGGTGAAGCCCAGGAAGCCGCAGGTGCCCTTCACGGTGTGCAGGCTCCGGAACAACTGCGCCAGCAGGGCCTGCGAGCCCGGCTGCGCCTCCAGCTCCAGCACCGTCGCCTCGATGCTCTGCACGTGCTCGCGGGACTCGAGCAGGAACTCCCGCATCACGTCGTCCCACCCCGGAGTGTCACTCACGGACGGCGCGCCCCTGACGCGAAGGCGCGCACGACGGGCATCTGAATGGATTGGTTCTGCCTGGCGCTGCCCATGGGCAACGGCCCCCCCGACCCGCAGGACTCCAGGGTCGAGCCGACAGCATGTCTCAATGTCAGAAAGGCGAAAGCTGTCCTGCGGGGAAGGTGCCCTGGTCAGAAGAACAGGCGAAGCAAATCAAACCGGGTCTCCGCGCCGAGCTTCCGCAACAGATTGGCCTGGTGGAATTTTACGGTGCGCTCGGTAATCCCGAGCACGGTCGCGATGTCGGTGGGCGAGCGGCCGAGCGCGAGATAACGCAAGACATCGCCTTCACGCTCGGACAGGCGCGCCGTCTGGGCCAGCCTTCGCACCTTCGCCTCGAAGAGGCCGGTGAGCGTGGTGTCGCCAATCGTGTGCACGCTGACGCGCGCGGTGCCGGCGCCCGTCGGGGTGGCGGTGACGACCTCGAAGCCCTCGCTGACGGTGGAGGCCTGTCTGACGATGGTGTGGGGCCAGGCCGTGGGGGACACCGCCGTCAGGGGACAGTCCTGGCAGGGCGTGTCGCGGTGGGCGAACGCGCCGAAACACGGACGTCCCACCGTGTCCTCGTGCTCCAGGTGGCCCGCGCGCCAGACGGACTTGAGCATCCCGAACGTCGACAGCTCGGTGGAGACCTCATAGCTCAGGTCCTGGTTCTGGCCCGCTTCCCCATGGGCCACGGCACGTGCTGACACGGGCAGGGGAGGCCCGGAGCGGGTGACGATGGCGACGAGTCGCAGAGGCGGTCGGCCCACGGCCGCGACATCCAGCTCCACCGCCAATCGCTCTCCCTCGCGCGTCAGCACCTCCGTCTCCAACCGGTGCTCCGAACTGGTGAAGACCGCGCGCAGCGCCAGCCCCACCTGCCGGCCCTGTTCGCGCGGCGTACACACGTCCGTCCAACGGCGGCCCAGCAGCTCCTCCCGGGGGCGGTGCAGCAGCGACGTGAGCGCCCCATTGGCCAGCTCGATCCGCCCCCGCCGGTCCATCACGACGATGGGGCGCCCGTCCCGCTCCGCCAGCAGGGATGCCGTCAATGACCAGTCCAAGGTGACCCCCCGCCCGTTGCAACCCCAATCCACTTTTCCAGTGGAATGAAGGGCTTCAAAGGTTTCACGAGCTTACCGCGAAACGACAGGCTTCGCAGGAGGGGGGAGGCCGGGTGGCAACCCCCCAACCCTCTGGGTTGAGCCATGGCTCAAGGCAGGCGCCGCGAACCGCGCCCGTCGCGCCGTCCATTCCGGCGGGAGGGTAACGGTTCCTTCCCCGGGGAACGGGTGCGCAACCGGGACACCGCTGCGGACCTTCTTTGTGAACCTTCCGGTGGGGAGGCTCTCAATCCAAGACAAGGAGACGTGTCCATGGCGAATGGAATCACTCCGGGTGTGCTCAAAGAGGTCAAAGGCATTCTCTTCATCGGGTTCACGCAGGAGTCGGACGACGCGGGCTCCGCGTCCGACGACCCCGCGCGACCGCTGTGCTTCCCGGACAGCGAGGAGCCCGAAGCGCGGCTCCTCGAGCTGCTCGATTCCCGGCTGAAGACGCAGCTACAGGATGTCGTCCTGGATCTGGGCAACGTCCATCGTGTGACCCCACGTGTCGCGGCCCTGGTGGCCGCCGTACATGAGCGGTTGGAGGAACTGGGGGGACTGCTGCGCGTGATGAATGCTCCCGCGTTGGAAGAAGCGGTCAAGGCGTCGACGTTCAACGGGAAGGCGACGCCGGTGATGGACGAAGCAGAGGCCCTGCGAAGTTTGGCGGACGCCAACTTCTCCGTGAACGTCAAGGATTGGCCGCTGGAGGAGGGAACCGAGCTGTCCGTCCGGTTCTACACGCTGCCGACGCTCTACAGCGACAGCAGGTTCAAGAAGTATCTGGAGGTGGCGCGCCTCAAGAGTCCGTGTGTGTTTGATTTGAGCCTGCTCGTGGATGCGTCGGACGTGCGACAGGCGCTCGACGCGCTGAAGGTGGCCGAAGCGCGGCTGAATGCCCCCCGCATCAAGGTCTTGCTCTCGCCCGAACTGCTTCGCCTCGCGGTGGGGCGCGCTTCAAGTCCTTCACCTGGCTGAGGAGGCCCTGAACGTCTTCCGGAGCTCGGACGCCTGCTGAGCGTGCCGGAAACCTGGAACGTCACCTCGATTCGAGGCAACCTCCTGCATTGTGTGGCCTTGGGGATTACTCCCAGGGTTCCACCTGGACCTCCGTAGGAAGGGAGCTGACTGCATGAGCGCCTCGCGACGACCCGCCCAGTTCGACCTCTTCACCGGCGCGCTCGAGGAAGCCCCCGTGTCGTCCCGCCGGCGCACCCAACCGCTGGCCCCGGCCCCGGTGTCGGACGACCTGCGGGTCCTGGGCGAGCAATTGCCCCAGGGCGTCTACCTGGGTACGTCGTCGTGGACCTTCCCGGGGTGGACGGGGCTCGTCTATGACCACGAGGCCAGCACGACGCAGCTCGCGAAGGAGGGCCTGGGCGCCTACGCGCACCACCCGGTGCTGCGCACGGTGGGCATCGACCGGACGTTCTACGCGCCCGTGCCCGCCACCGCCTTCGCCGAGTACGCCCAGCAGGTGCCCGACAGCTTCCGCTTCCTCGTGAAGGCCCACGAAGCCTGCACGCTGGCGCGCTTCCCCGTGCACGAGCGCTACGGCGCGCACCGCGGACAGGTGAACGACCGCTTCCTCCAGGCCGCCTACGCGGTGGACCATGTGGTGGGGCCCTTCATGGAGGGCCTGGGCGACAAGGCCGGCCCGCTCGTCTTCCAATTTCCGCCGCAGGACCCCGCGTCGCTCGGAGGCCCGGCGCGCTTCGTGGAGCGGCTGCACGGCTTCTTCTCCGCGCTGCCCAAAGGGCCGCTGTACGCGGTGGAGGTCCGCAACGAGGAGCTGCTGACGGAAGCCTTCGCTCAGGCGCTCGCGGACACCGGCGTGAGCCCCGTGCTCGCGGTCTGGGCCCACATGCCGCCCGTCGCGCGTCAGGCGAAGCTCACGCGCGCCTTCGAGTCCCGCGCCGTGGTGGTGCGCTGGATGCTGCCGCCCAACCTGGGCTACGAGGAAGCGCGCGCCCGCTACGCACCGTTCAACAAGTTGGTGGACGAAGATGTTGGCACGCGCGACGTGCTGGCCCGGGTGTGCATGGCGGCGGTGCGGCGCGAGCGGCCCGTCTTCGTGACCATCAACAACAAGGCGGAAGGCAGCGCTCCCCTGTCCGCCATCCGGCTCGCGGAACGCGTCGTGTCACACAAGGAGGAGGGCGGGCAGCGGAGCGTTGCTCACGCGACATGACTTGCGCGCGAGCACGGCGCTTGCTTACGTGAAAGGCCATGAAGGCGATGACCGTGGCTGTCCTGCTGATGCACATGACCTCCGCCGGAGGCGCCGGCTCGGAGGAGAAGCGGGCAGGCAAGCATGCGCAGGACGCGGGCGGCGGGCAGGAAGGCGCCGTGACGAAGGAGGTCTCCTCCCTGAAGGGGGAGATCACCAGCCTCAAGGAAGAGTTCCGGCTCGCGCGGGAGAAGCAGCGTCTGGCGGCTGAAGAAAAGAAGCGCCAGGAGGAGGCTCGCTACGGTGTCCCGGCGAAAACCACCCCTGTCTCTGCCACCGGAGGGGCCGGAGCCCCCGCCCGATGAGGGCGAGGCGGTAGAAATCCCGGTCGATGGCAACCTCGACCTGCATCTCTTCCAGCCCCGCGAAGTGAAGGAACTCGTCACCGAGTACCTCTGGGCGTGTCGGCAGAAGGGCGTGCTCGACGTGCGCATCATCCACGGCAAGGGCACGGGCGCGCTGCGGCGCACCGTGCAGTCCCTGCTGCCCACGCTGCCGGAGGTGGACAGCTTCCGGAGCGCTGGGGAAGGCGATGGAGGCTGGGGCGCGACGTGGGTGCGCCTCAAGCCCCTCTGAGCGTCAGGACAGCCAGAAGTAAGCGGAGGCGATGAGGGTGCGCTTCTCCGTCACGCGCCCCTTCTGGGCCAGCTCCGCCATCTGACGGTCCTTGGCCGCGTAGCGCTTCTCCTCCTCGTTGCGCAGCGACGCCAGCTTGCGGCGGTACTCGCGCTCCATCCGGTCCGAATTCGCCCGCGCCTTCGCGCGCTCCGCGGTGTCGTCCACGCCCGCGACTTCCTTGCGCGCGTCGATCCACGTCTGCCGCGCGGCCTCCACCACCTCGCGCGACTCCATCAGGCAGTCCTCGACGTAGCGGTCCGCGCGCTCGCGGGCCTTGTCCAGCTCCAGCGCGTTGCGGCGCTCGGCGGCCCGGATGAGCTCATCCTTGGCCGTCATCAGCGACTGCTCCTGCATGAGCTGCACGGACACCGGCGCCGGCTGACGGCGCTTCTCTTCCTTGGCCTCGAGCTTCGTGAAGTGGACCCCGTCCGTCAGCGGCAGGGCCCGGAAGCCGCCGTCCCGGTCCTTCACCAGCACCAGGTGCACCAGCTTCTCTTCCGGCTTCAGGCCGGTGATCTCGAACTTGTAGGCGAACCACCAGCCCTCGCAGCCGGCCAGCCGCGCCAGCCGGGACGGCAGGCTCGCCGCGTCCAGTTGCAGGTAGCTGACGGCGTCCTGGGTGCGGTCGCGCACGGCATAGGCGGCCTTGGCCACCTGGAGCCGTCCGGAGGTGCGGCTGCCCAGCACGGAGCCGGTGAGGGCGCGCGCTTCCTGCTGGCGGCGGGCCACCACCTCCTTGGCCTGATCTCCGGCCACGCGCAGCCGGCGGCGCACGTCGCCGTCGAAGCGCTCCAGCACCACGGACTTCATCTCCGTCATGCGCTGGGTGATGGCGCCTTCCAGCTCCTCGCGCAGCTTGTCGAAGGCGATGTTGATGTCGGCCGGGTTGCGGCAGGACTGGTAGATGTCCAGCACGCGCCGCTCGAAGTCGACGCCGCTCTCCAGCGCGCCCAGGATTTCATCCGACGCGCCGAAGACGCCGTCGAAGAGGTTGAGCTTCTTCTCCAACAGCTCGAACAGGCGCGCGTCCGCCGCGTTCTGCCGGTTGAGGAAGTTCACCACCAGCACGTCGCGCTGCTGGCCGTAGCGGTGGCAGCGGCCGATGCGCTGCTCCACGCGCTGCGGGTTCCACGGCAGGTCGTAGTTCACGACCAGGTTGCAGAACTGGAGGTTCAGACCCTCCGCGCCGGCTTCGGTGCAGATGAGGATCTGCGTGCGGTTGCGGAAGTCGTCCACCAGCGCCCGGCGCTCCTCGGGCGAGCTGCCCGAGTCCCCGGACAGCAGCGAGATCTTGTCCTGGTAGCCGTGCTCCGACAGCAGGTTGAACAGATACTGCTGCGTGCGCTTGGACTCGGTGAAGATGAGCGCCTTCTCCGGCCAGCTGTGCGTGCGCATCACCGCGAAGGTGCGATCCAGCGCGCGCTTGAGCGCCTCACCCTTGGCGTTGATCCGGATGGAGTCCGCGAGGTCCGCGTACTGCCGCAGCTCCCAGACCTCCTGCTCCAGCGTGCGCACCGCGGGGGCCTTGGCGGGGTCGTCGGACCACTCCTCGCCTTCCTCCACGAACTGCTTGGCCTCTTCCGGCTCGAAGAGCGCCAGGGCCTGCTGGCCCAGCCGCGCGGCCTCCAGGCGCTTCTGGAGGTTCTCCGACAGCTTGCGCAGCGTGGGCGCGATGGCGAACGTGGAGGAGGCCAGCAGCTTCCGGTAGCACAGCGTCAGCAGCGTCTTCTTGCCCGGCTCGATGGCGGCGACTTCGGAGCGCTGGAGGTACTCGCTGACCTTCTCGTAGAGGTCGTGCTCCTCGGGGGAGGGGTTGAAGTCCTCCACGATGCTGCGCCGGTTGGTGTAGCGCACGTATTCGCGCACCTGACGGCGCAGCGTGCGCTGGACGACCGGGGCCAGCCGCTCCTTGAGTTCGCAGGCGGCGGCCTCCGTCATGCCGCCGCCCTCGTCCGCGCGGTAGCGGCTGCGGAAGGCGTGCTCGGGCCCGAGGATCTGCTCGTCCAGCAGCGACATCAGGCCGAACAGCTCCATCAGGTTGTTCTGGAGCGGCGTCGCGGTGAGCAGCAGCTTGGGGCGGCCCGCGAGTCCCGCGCGCAGCGCCTGGCCCATCTTGTTGTTGGGCCGGTGCGCGTTCCGCAGCCGGTGGGCCTCGTCGATGATGACCAGGTCCCACGGAATCTCCGCCAGCAGGTTCACGCGGTTGGCGGCGAACGGGTGCGAGCAGATGACGGGGAAGGGCTGGTCGAAGCAGTTGTTGTGGGCGCGCACGTTGCGGCCGTCCACCAACACGCTGTCCAGGTCGAACTTCTCGCGCAGCTCCGCATTCCACTGCGCGCGCAGCACCGCCGGCGCCAGGATGAGGATGCGGTTCTTGCCCTCCGCCATGAGCTGGGCCACGACGAGGCCCGCCTCGATGGTCTTCCCCAGGCCCACCTCGTCCGCGAGCATGCAGCCGCCGCGCGACAGGGCGTCCATCGCGAACATCGCCGCTTCGACCTGGTGGGGGTTCAGGTCCACCTTCGCTTCGGACAGGGCGTTGGCCAGCCGCTGCTGCGTGTCACCGCTGCGCGCGAGCAGCTCCTCCGCCAGCAGCCGCTCGTGGAAGGGCGTCAACGCCGCCGCGACCAGTTCCTCCGCTGCGCGGGCCGCGACCGCCGCGGCGTCCGCCTCCACCTGCACCCTCAAACCCCTCGCGACCTCCGCCAAGTCCCGCCTCCCATCCGTGGTTTGAAGCGCTCGCGCACGTGCGCGGACGTTTGAGGCGCGCCATTCAGGTCTTGACGAATGCGTCCGGCGCACTCCACGAACGCGCGTGTGTTTCAGAGCCGTCCGCGCGCCTTCACGTCCAGGTACACGTTGAGCGCCGCGGCCCCGAAGGCGCGTGCCGGCGCGCGTACCACCAGGGCTCCGGCGTCGCGCAGCGTGGTGGCGGTGCGGCGGTATTCGGCCTCCATGCGCTGGGCGGCCTGACGCGCGTAGGCGGCGGTCGCGTCGCCGGGAACGTCGGTGGCGGCGGCCTCCAGGTCCTCGTCCAGCAGCGACGCGACGACGGGCAGGTGACGGGGCCTGAGGGCCAGCGTGCGGGTGAGGAGCGTGGCGGACGCGTCCGGGTCCACCAGGTCGGTGAAGAGCACCACCAGCGCGCGGCGCGTCTGGCGCGCGAAGGCGAAGTCGAACGCGCGGCCGTAGTCGCTCTCCTCCAGGCCGGCCTCGGCGCGGTAGAGCGACTCGGTGATGAGGCGCAGGTGTTCGGCGCCCTTGCGCGGGGGCAGGAAGGCGCGCACGTCGCTGGCGAAGGCGACGACGCCCACCACGTCGCCCGCGTCCAGGCTCACGCGCGCCAGCCGCAGCGCCGCGTCCACCGCGTGGTCCAGCTTGCGGCGTCCCTGCACCCGGCCCGCCATGTGACGGCCACAGTCCAGCAGCAGCAGCACCGGCTGGTGGCGCTCCGGCTGCCACGTGCGCACCAGCGTGTGGCCGTGGCGCGCGGAGGACTTCCAGTCGATGTGGCGGAAGTCATCGCCGGGGCGGTACTCGCGCAGGGACTCGAACTCGCGGCCCTCCATGGCCTTGCGACGCTGCGTGCGCGCGGACACGGCCTCCGACGCGCGCGCCAGCGTCAGCGCTTCGCGCGAGAGGGCGCTCAGGTCCGGATACACCTTCACGTCGCGGGACGCGGGCAGGCGCACCTGCCGCGAGCACAGGCCCAGCGGCCCCGACAGGCGCAGGTTCACGTCGCCAAAGCGCGCATCGCCCCGGGATGGGGGACGCACGCGGTAGGTGAGGCGCGTGGGCGGGGCTCCGGCGTCCAGCGTGAAGGGCTGGCGGTGGCCGTGGCTCTCCACGTCCAGGGGCGGCTCGTCGCGCAGCTCTCCGTGCACGGTTCCCCCGGTGCGCGCTTGCAGCACCCAGCGCACGGGGTTGTCCACCCCGGAGGAGAGGATGGGCTCCACCTCGCGGTGCGCCTCGATGTCACCGGCCCTGGGCGCGCGAACGAAGTCCACCGCGCACAAGAGGAGGACGGCCACGTCCACCGCGAGCGCCAGCCACCCGAAGGCGGGGCTCGCCACCGCGAGCGCCGCGGGCACGAGCGCCCCGGCGAACAGCGCCACGGCGAGGCCGGTGGGGACGGGGCGCCCGACGCTCACCGGGGCACTCGCACCCGTTCGAGCATCTGCCGCAGGACGTCGTCCGCGGTGACGCCCTCCACCTCCGCCTCGGCCTTGAGCAGCAGGCGGTGGTTGAGGACGCTGGAGGCCACGGCCTTCACGTCGTCCGGGGTGACGAAGTCGGTGCCCTTGAGCGCCGCGTGCGCCTTGGACGCCGCGAGCAGGGCCTGCGCCGCGCGGGGGCTCGCGCCCAGTCGCACGCGCGTGTGGGCGCGGGTGTCGCGCACCAACTGCACGACGTACTGGAGGATGGAGTCGTCGCACGCGACGCGGGCCGCGCGGTCCTGGAGCTCCGTCAGCGTGGCGGCGTCCAGCACGCGCGACACCCCGGGCGGCTTGCCCTCGCGCTGGTGGTAGGCGCGCAGCAGGGATGTCTCCGAGTCCGCGTCCGGATAGCCCACGCGCACGCGCATGAGGAAGCGATCCAACTGCGCCTCGGGGAGGGGATAGGTGCCCTCCAGCTCCAGCGGGTTCTGCGTGGCGACGACGAAGAAGTGCGGCGGCAGCGGGTGGGTGACGCCGTCGATGGTGACCTGCCGCTCCTCCATGGCCTCCAGCAGCGCCGCCTGCGTCTTGGGCGGGGTGCGGTTGATCTCATCCGCGACCAGCACCTCCGTGAAGACGGGGCCCTTCATCAGGCGGAAGGACTGCGACTGGGGCTGGAAGATGTTGGTGCCCAGGATGTCCGCGGGCATCAGGTCCGGCGTGAACTGCACGCGGGAGAAGGACAGCCCCAGCGCGCCAGCCATGCTGCGCGCGGTGAGCGTCTTGGCGACGCCGGGCACGCCCTCCAGCAGCACGTGGCCCCGGGCAAGGAAGGCCGTCACCAGATCGGCCAGGACGCGGGGCTGGCCCACGACGGCCGAGCCCAGCGCATCGAGGAGGCGGGAGAGGGGCGTGGCGTCGGACATGGTGGCCGGCGACGGTAGCCCGCCTCCCGGCCGGCACGGCAGCGAAATCCTCGCCGCCGGAGCATGGACCGGGGGCTAATCCGTCGGGCGCCGCAATCCCATCAGGCTTCCGAGCAGCGCCACCACCGCGCCGAGGATGCCCAGGAAACAGCCGATGCTCGGTGAGGAGATCATCATCTCCGAGTTGCCGAGCGGCGACGGCACCAGGTTGGTGTCCGAGGAGATCTTCAGGAAGACGAGGGACCAGGCGAGGCAGACGACGCTGCACGCCGTCTGCGCGCCCCACGGCAGCATGGGGTTCACCCAGGCCATGACGTTGCGCACGCGGATGCCGATGAAGACCATCGTCGCGATGGCGAAGAGGAAGGAGATGAAGCCCAGGCTGATGAGGCCCAGGAAGTCACCGTCCGCGGCCGTCTCCTTCCACGGCATGAAGCAGGAGAGGGTCACCAGCGCGGCGCCCCAGAAGGCGATGCGATCCGGGCCCTCCAGCTCCCCCAGGAAGTTGCGCGCGTCGGCCAGCAGGACCTCGGGATCCTCGATGGGCGAGCGGAAGCCATCGCGGCTGCTGTCACGGGCCCAGGGATCCGGCGAGCCACCGCTGGCGTCGGAGTCCACGTCGTCCTCGTCGCGGGCCACGGGGGCCGCCGCGCGGCGGGCGGCCGTCGCGCGCGAGGGCGCGGGCTTCGCGGCGGGCGTGCTCCGGGTGGGGGGACGCTGCGCGCGCTCCTTGGCGATGTCGTCCATGCTCCGCACGTTGGTGGAGTCATTGCTCGGCGCAGGCGCGGCCCGGGCGCCCGGCTTGGAGCGGCTCGGTGCGGGGCGTGCGCGCGGCACCGGTGCGGAGGGACGCGCCTTGGGCTGTGGCCCGACCCCGGTGCTCGCGTCACCGCCGGACTCTTCCTCGGCGCCCGCGAGGAAGGACTTGTCGATGATGTAGTCGCATTCGGGGCAGATGGCGGTGTCGTCCGCGACCTTGCTGTTACAGCCTGGGCAGTTCAGGGCCGGTGCTCCGGGAGGGGGGAACGGCCCGGCATCTTCCCGGCCCTCGCGAGCGGCTGTCAAACCCGTTCAGTGCCATAACCCCTGGATTTTCGCGGGGAATTGACCTACCCCCTTGGGACATGGCCCGCCTGCCCGTCGCCGTGTCCACTGGCCTCCTCCTGTTGACCACGTGTGTGCGCGGGGTGCCGCGATCCGACGTGGGAGGGCCGCCGGACCGGGTCCTGGAGCGGATCGCGGACTGGGAGGATCGCCGCTCGCTGGGAGGAGGCGAGCTCGTACGGCTGGCCACGTCGGCCCCGGACGCGGTGGTGCGCGGCCGGGCGCTGCGTGCGCTCGGACGCATCCAGGACGTGAGGACACTGGACGCGGTGCGGGTCGGGCTGACGGCGCCGGACGCGGCGGTGCGTGACGAAGCGGCCTTCGCGGCGGGACAGTTGGCGTTGTCGTGGGAGCCCCTGCCGGAGCCTGCCCGGCTGGCGCTGGGCGATTCGCTGACACAGGCTGAAGCCACCGAGGCCGAGCCCACGGTGCGGACCACGCTGCTGGAGTCGCTGGGCAAGCTGGCCACGCCCGGCGCGGTGGAGGTGCTGACCGCGCGCCTGTCGCCGCCCGACGGTGCGTGGGCCGGGACCGCGGCGAAGGCCCTGGGCGTGGCGGCGCGCAAGGCCGGTGCCCCGTTGGTGGCCCAGCTTCCGCTGGCGACGATGGTGGCACTGACGCAGCCCGTGCGTCCCCAGGCGGTGCGCTACGGCGGGGCCTACCTGCTGGCGACGGCGAAGCGGCCGGAGGCCGTGCCCGCGCTGCGAGTCTGCGCGGGCGACGCGGATCCGGACGTGCGGGCCCTCTGCGCGAAGGGGCTGGGGGACGTGGGCGGATCCGCGGACGTCCCGGTGATGGCACCGTTGCTCTCGGATGCGACACCCCGCGTGGCGGCGGAGGCGGCGCGGACGCTGGCGAAGTGGGCGGCGAAGTGCCAGGGCGACGAGGGACCCGGGTGTCCTCCGCTGGTCGCGCTGGCCGTGCTCGAGTCGCAGGTGAAGCAGGTGGCCTCGGGGCAGGGGGCGTGGGGGCATCCGCTGCTGGCGGTGACGCAGCAGGGACTGCCGGTGAGCGGTCAGCCCCTGTGGATCCGCCTCCGGGGCGCGTTGGCGGAGGCCGACCGTGTCGCCACGTCGGAGGCGGCACACGCGGATCTCGCGTGGCTGGACTGCCGGGTGGCGGCGGCGATGGATCGGCAGCTCGGTGTGCTGGGGCAGGTGCGCGGGTGCGGCTTCGGCCGCGTGTCCGAACCCCAGCGGCTGTCCCTGGGCCTGCACGAGGTGGCGAAGTTCATCCCGGTGCTGCCCACCTCATCGCAACCGAACAAGGACGCCCCGGCATCCGGAGCCGCCTTCGCGGTGCCGCTGCTGAACCACGCGAGTCCCCTGGTGCGCGGCGCGGCGTTGGATGCCCTATCCGAGCGTCCGGTGCCGGAAGCCAAGGCGCCGGTGCGAGCCCTCATCGCGGGAGACGACGCGGTGGTCGCGGGGCTCGCCGCGTCCACGGCGGGCAAGCTGCAAGACACCGAGGCGCTGCCCGCGGTGAAGGCCCTGGCGGCAAGGGTGCCCCGGGAGCCGGACCTCGCGGAGTCGGTGGCGGGCGCGCTCGTCGCATTGCAGGGAAAGGCGGCCGAGCCCCGCTTGCGCGAATGGCTCGACCACCCGCACGCGAACGTGCGCCGTGTCGCGGCCGAGTCCCTGACTGCACTGACAGGAACCCCGGTGCGCTCCGTCCGAGTGGAGCTGCCCGAGGACACGTACAGGCCGCCCGCCGCGCCGCCGGACACGACGCTCACGCTGCGCACGCGCAAGGGGGACATCACCGTCCTCTTGGAGCGCGAAGCGCCACTCACGGGCGGCAACCTGGTGGCGCTCGCGAAGCAGGGCTACTTCCGGGGCGTCACCTTCCACCGCGTGGTGCCGGACTTCGTCGCGCAGGGAGGCGATCCGCGTGGGGACGGGGAGGGCGGCCCGGGACACTCCATCCGCTGTGAGATGACGCGCCGTCCGTACACGCGCGGCGTGGTGGGCATGGCGCTGTCGGGCAAGGACACCGGCGGCAGCCAGTTCTTCTTCACCCACGCGCCGCAGCCGCACCTGGACGGCCGCTACACGGTGTTCGGCGAAGTCCTTGCCGGCATGGACACCGTGGATGCGCTGCTGGAGGGCACGGTCATCGACGACGTCATCGTCGGCACCCGCACCCCGTAGCGGCGCGGACGTCAGGCCCCGCTGGCGCGCGCGGGCTCCGTCTCGCCCTGGGCGTTGAGCTTCCCGCTGTTCCAGCGGCGGTTCTCCGCCTCCTCCATCACCTCCACCTCGCGGCGGATGCGGGCCCACTCCGTCTCCGGCAGGTTGAGGAAGGCCTCCGCGAGCGCCGGGTCGAACTGCGTGCCCGCGCAGCGGCGCACCTCGTCGCGCGCCACGCTCATGGGGCGGCCCTTGCGGTAGGGGCGGTCGGAGGTGATGGCGTCCAGCGTGTCCACCAGACAGAAGATGCGCGCGCCCACGACGATGTCCTCGCCCTTGAGCCCCAGCGGGTAGCCCTTGCCGTCCCAGCGCTCCTGGTGCTGCAGGACGATGAGCGCCGCCTCGTGCAGGTAGGGCATCTTCGCCAGCATCCGGTAGCCGAACTCCGGGTGCTGCTTCATCTCCACCCACTCGTCCGGCGTCAGCGGGCCGGGCTTGAGCAGGATGGAGTCCCGCACGCCGATCTTCCCGATGTCGTGCAAGAGCGCGCCCTGCTCCACCACGTCCAGCGCGGGGCCCGTGAGGCCAATCTCCTGCGCCAGCCGCCGCGCGTACAGCGACACGCGCCGTGAGTGCCACTGCGTCTCCGTGTCCCGGTAGTCCAGCGCGCTGATGAGCCCGTCCAGCAAGCCCGCGGTGCGCTCGATGACCCGGCGCTCCAGGTCCTGGTTTACCTCCAGCAGCTCCTCGTTCTTGTCCGCCACCTCGCGCGTCAACCGCGCGTTGGCCTCCACCAGCCGGCGGTGCTCCACGGCCTGCCGCACGCTGCTCGTCAGCTCGCTCAACGCCCACGGCTTGCCCAGCAGGCGGAACACCTCGCCCCGGTTCACCGCCTCCGACGCCGTCTTGAAGTCCGCCGCCGCGGTCAACATGAGGCGCACCGCCGTGGGGTTCTTCTCCCGCAGCGCCGAGAGCAGCTCGATGCCGTTGAGGTACGGCATCATGAAGTCCGTCAGCACCACGTCGAAGCCCTGCTCGCGCGCCGCCAGCACCGGATCGCTGTGCGTCACGACCTCGTAACCTTCCGCCTGGAGGATGCGGGACAGCGCGGCGAGGATCAGCACGTCGTCGTCCACCACGAGGATTCGAGCCATGGGTCCGTACGCTCCGAGCGAGTGGGCTGCGTTATTCTCAAACTCTTATAGCGGGTTCGGGGGCAGGCAGACAGGCCCCCCCAAGCTTTCCAGTGTCGCTAAAGTGCCGGAATTCTTGAAGATTCACTTAAACCCGTGGTCGCCGGACTCCACGTCACGCTTGCCTGCCTGCGGAAGCGTGTTCTATGGTGCGTTCCTACCCGTCGTAAACGCTTGTAACCCCTTGGAATTCGGGAGCAATTTCCGATGGCTAAAGCCCCTGATGGGCCAGTGCCGGTCGTGGTGATGGGGCTGGGGTTCATCGGGCAGGAGATTGCCAAGGCGGCCCTTTCCTCCCAGGAAGTGGAACTCATCGGAGCGGTGGATCCGCAGCCCACGCTGGTGGGGCGCCCGCTGGGCGACGTGCTGGGACAGGCGGGACCGCGCTTCAAGATTTCTGAATCGCTGGAGCGCGCGGTGGGGCGCCGCAAGGGCGTGGTGGTGCTGCACGCCACCAGCTCGCGGCTTGCGCAGGTGATGGACCAGTTGATGGAGGCCTTGAAGCTGGGCCTCCCGGTGGCGAGCACCTGTGAGGAGCTGGCGTTCCCGTACCTCAAGTACCCGGAGCTGGCGGAGAAGCTGGAGCGCGCGGCGCAGAAGGCGGGCGTCGCCATCGTGGGCACCGGCGTGAACCCGGGCTTCGTGTTGGACCGGCTGGTGGCCACGGCGGGACAGGTGTGCGGCCCGGTGCGCAAGGCGACGGTGAGCCGGGTGGTGGACGCGCGCACGCGGCGTGAAGCGCTCCAGCGCAAGGTGGGCGCCGGCCTGACGGAGGAGGAATTCTTCGATCTGGTGGACCGCGAGGAGCTGGGCCACGTGGGCCTGATCGAGTCCGCGGCGCTGGCGGCGCTGGGCCTGGGCCTGGACTGCGACGACTTCGAGGAGGAGGTCGCGCCCGTGTTCGCCGAGGAGGAGATCACCGGCGGCGCATTTGTGGTGAAGAAAGGCCGCGTCGCGGGCATGTTCCAGTCCGTGGTGGGTTTGGAGGAGGGTCAGGAGCGGGTGCGCCTGGAGCTGACCATCGCGGTGGGGGCGGAAGATCCAAGGGACCGCATCGAAATCGACGCGGACCCCAGACTGGTGCTGGAAATCCCGGGGGGAGTGGCGGGCGACCGGGCCACCGCGAACGCGCTGGTGAATGCCGCGCCACGATTGACGGCCGCGGAAGCAGGGCTCCTGACGGTGCTCGAGCTTCCGGCAGGACGCTGAAGACTCATCAGGAGAGGGAAATGCTGGACAAGAATGCGATTGGCCGCGCCTCGCCGCCGACGCTCAACGAGGTGGAGAAGGGCGCCATCCGGCGCTTCGCCGAGGCGATTGGCGACTACAATCCCATCTACTACGACGAGGAGTACGCCCGGGCGTCGGGCTATCCCACCATCGTCGCGCCGCCCACGTTTCCCGCGTCGTTCCATTCCGCCGCGGACCTGAGGGAGCTGTTGGGGGTGGGCATCAAGAGCCTGCTGCACGCGGAACAGGGGTTCGACTACGAGCGGCCCATCTTCGCGGGGGACCGCATCTACGTGTCCACCCGCGTCTCGGACGTCTTCGAGCGGCCCAACATGTCCGGGAAGATGGACATCGCGGTCATCGAGGACGAAGGCCGTGACGAGGAGGGCAACCTCGTCTTCCGCGCCCGCCGCACGCTCGTCGTCCGGGCCGCCAAGGAGAACGTTTGATGCCCGCACGCAAGCTCTACTTCGAATCCATCCGCGTCGGTGACGAGCTTCCGGCGCTGGCCAAGGCCCCGGTGGATCGCGTTCAGTTGTCCCGGTACGCGGGCGCCTCCGGCGACTACAACCCGGTCCACGTGGACGAGCTGTATGCCAAGAGCGTGGGCATGCCGTCCGTCTACGCCCCGGGCATGCTCGTGATGGGCATGCTCGGCCAGCTCATCAGCGACTGGGCCCGCGGCGGCCAGCTGCGGCGCTACAACGTCCGCTTCATCAAGATGGTGTGGCCGGGCGACACCGTGGTCTGCAAGGGCCGCGTGAGCGACCGCCACGGCTCCGGCGGCCGGTACTTCGTCGAAATCGACCTCTGGGCGGAGAACCAGAAGGGCGAGCTCGTGATGAAGGGCGGCTCGCAGATCCAGCTCTTCTACTCCCTGGAGGACGAGAACCGGCAGCGCTCCGGCCAGTCCCCCATCGTGGTGGAGGTGCCCCGCGAAAGCCTGGTCGTCCCGGCCCCCCAGACGGCCACCCCGGAGGCTGCCTCCTCGGCCCCCAGCGTGCCTTCGGCCCCTGAGGAAGAGGACGACGAGGACGAGGACTCGGACGAGCCCCGGACTGGCGCCTCGTCCAAGAAGACCGCTCCCCGGGAGAAGCCCGCCGCCAAGACGGCCTCCCTCCCGGTGGCGAAAAAGGCCAAGAAGTAGGCGTTTACAGCCCAGGTCCCGCGTTCGAGAAGGGCGGCTTCGACCGCTGCTCAACGCGGGGTGTCATTCAGGGTTGACTCAAAAATCAGCCGACGCCACACTTCCTGAGTTAGATGGGCCGCTGACCCCTACCCGCCAAACGGGAGGGGCCGCGAGCCCCCACGCAGGAGTGGCCATGTCCGCCGGCATCAACACCTACAAGACCGACCTTCGAGAGATCTTCTTCACGCTGTTCGAGCAGTTCGGCTTCGGCCAGATCGCGGGTCAGGCGCCCTTCGACGCCTGGGGGTCGGACGAGGCGAAGGCGGTGCTCGACGCGACGTACCTGTTCGCGCGCGAGGTGCTGGGGCCCCTCAACTCGGTGGGCGACCGCGAGGGGTGCCGGGTGGAGAATGGCTCCGTCTTCACGCCGACGGGCTTCAAGGACGCGTGGGTGAAGCTCTATGAGCAGGGCTTCAAGACGGTGGGCGTGAGCCCGGACCACGGCGGCCAGGGCGCGCCGATGATGCTCCAGGTGACGGTGGAGGAGATCCTCTCCGGCGCCAACTCCGCCTTCAACATGTACCCGGGCCTGGCGTTCGGCGCGGCGGAGGTCATCGCCGAGTGCGGCACGCCCGCGCAGCAGAAGCAGTTCGTGGAGCGCATGCTCAACGGAACGTGGGGCGGCACCATGTGCCTCACGGAGCCGCACGCCGGCTCCGACGTGGGCGCGGCCAAGTCCACCGCGCGCCGCAACGCGGACGGCACGTACAGCATCCGGGGCACGAAGATCTTCATCTCCGGCGGCGACCACGACATGGCCGGCAACATCATCCACCTGGTGCTCGCGCGCGTGGATGGCGCTCCGGCCGGCACCAAGGGCCTGTCGCTGTTCATCGTCCCCAAGCTGCGCATCAACGAGGACGGCTCCGCGGGCAAGCCCAACGACGTCACGGTCGCGTCCATCGAGCACAAGATGGGCATCAACGGTTCGGCCACCTGTGTCCTGAACTTCGGTGAGAACGACGCATGTCTGGGCGAGCTCGTCGGGACGGTTGAACACGTCGGCATGAGCCAGATGTTCAAGATGATGAACGGCGCGCGCATCGCCGTGGGCATCCAGGGCGTGAGCCTCGCGTCGGCCGCGTACTACAACGCGCTGGACTACGCGAAGGACCGCAAGCAGGGCTCCCACTTCACCAAGTGGAAGGACCCGTCCGCGCCCCGCGCCGCCATCATCGAGCACCCGGACGTCCGCCGCATGCTGCTGGAGATCAAGGCGCACGTGGAGGGCATCCGTTCGCTGATCATCAAGTTGGCCATGCACCTGGACAAGGCGCGGCAGCTGGCGGGCAAGGACGACGACGCGGCCAGCTACCACCGGGGCCAGGTGGAGGTGCTGACGCCGCTGGTGAAGTCCTACGGCTCCGACCAGGCCTTCCGCCTGTGCGCGCAGGCCATCCAGGTGTACGGGGGCGCCGGCTACATCCAGGACTACCCGGTGGAGCAGTACACGCGCGACTCGAAGATCTTCTCCATCTACGAGGGCACCAACCACATCCAGGCCATGGACCTGGTGGGCCGCAAGATGGGCCAGGCCGGTGGCGCGCACTTCCAGCAGTTCATGGGCGATGTGGGCAGCTTCGTGGAAGCGCACCGCGAGCACCCGGTGCTGGGCGAGGCCGTGAAGACGCTGGCCGGCGCGCAGGAAGGCCTGATGTCCAGCGCGATGGCGCTGTTCGGCTGGTCGCAGGACCAGGCCCGCTTCCCGCTCATCCCCCTGTCCGCCAACCGCTTCCTCAACATGATGTCGGAAGTGGCCGTGGGCTGGCTGCTGCTGGACGCGGCCGTCATCGCGGAGAAGGCGTCCGCCTCCGTGGCCGCGGACCACCCGGACAAGGCGTTCTACGACGGCAAGAAGTTCAGCGCCCTCTGGTACGCGCGCAACGTGCTGCCCAACGTGGAGTACGCCGCGCGCCTCATCGCCACCGAGGACACCTCGCCCATGGACATCACCGACGCGGCGTTCGCGTCCGTCTAGTCCGCGCCCCGCTTCGCGCTGGAAAGTGAAAAGGCCCTCCGGCATCCGTGCCGGGGGGCCTTTGTCTTGGGGGGGCCTGATGCGGAGGCGGGGAGGCTAGTTGCCTTCGCGCACGCCGATGGCGAGCTGTCCCAGGCCGGCCTTCTTCGCCAGCTCCATCACCTGCACCACGGTGCCGTGGGACACGCCTTCGTCGGCCTGCACGATGACCACGGTGTCGGGGTTCTGCTCCTTGGCCTTGTCGAAGGCCTGCTTGAGCTCCGCCTCCCCGACGACGTTGCCGGCGAGCACGAAGCGGCCGTCCGACAGCACCGCCACGGAGATGTCCGTGGTGCGCGCGGTGACGTCCGCGGCGCCGCCCTTGGGCAGGTTCACCTTCAGGCCCGTCTTGGTGCCGCCGCCCGGGCCCTGCTGGGTGATGACGGTGCTGGTCACCATGAAGATGATGAGCAGCACCAGCATCACGTCCGTGAGCGGCGTGATGTTGATCTCCGCGAAGCCCGCGCCGTCGCCTTCATCCTCGGAGGAGCCCGGCGTCTTTCCCATGGCCATGGTGGACGTTCCCTCCGGTTACGACGAGGCGGGCTGCGGATC
>SECN01000732.1 GCA_004173515.1 Myxococcaceae bacterium
GGCGCGTTCTGCAACACGAACATCACCTGGAAGAGCGGGCCCCGGCTCAAGTCACGCTCCGGTTGCAGCTCCTCCACCAGCCTCTCGAACGGCACCTCCTGGTGCGCGTACGCGCCCAGCGTCGTTTCACGTACCTGCGCCAACAACCGCCGGAAGCTCTGCTCCGGCGTCAGCTTCGCCCTCAGCACCAGCGTGTTGACGAAGAAGCCAATCAGCCCCTCCGTCTCCGCCCTCGTACGGTTGGCGATCGCGGAGCCCACGCTCACGTCATCCTGCCCCGCGTACTTCCCCAGCACCGTCTGGAACGCCGCCAGCAACACCATGAAGGGCGTTGCGTTCTCACGCTGCGCAAGCCCCTTCACCGACTCCCACAGGGCCTTTGGCCAGTGCAGGGGCCTCGTGTCTCCTCGGTACGTCTGCACTGCCGGGCGCGGCTTGTCCGTCGGCAGCTCCAGCGCGCGGGGCGCTCCCTGGAGTTGTTGCTTCCACCACGCGAGCTGGGCCTCCAGCACTTCGTCTTTCAACCACTCGCGCTGCCACACCGCGTAGTCCGCGTACTGCACCGGCAGCTCCGGCAGCGGTGAGCTCTGGCCCTGCGCGTACGCCGCGTACAGCGCCACCACCTCCCTCACCAGCACGCCCATGGACCAGCCGTCCGACACGATGTGGTGCATCACCAGCACCAACACGTGCTCTTCATCCGACAGCTTCAGCAGCGTCGCCCTCAACAACGGGCCCTGCTCCAGGTTGAACGGATGCCCGGCCTCCTGCTCCGCCAATCGCTTTGCTTCCAGCGCACGCTCGGCGTCGGACAGTCCGCCTGGCTCCACCACCTTCAGACGGGCCTCCGACGTGGTGGAGATGACCTGGATGGGCGTCTCCTCCCCGATGCGGAACGTGGTGCGGAGCGATTCGTGCCGTCGGACCAGTTCCTCGAAGCTCCGCTCCAATGCTCCGATGTCGAGCGTCCCCGTGAGCTTCACCGCCACGGGCACGTTGTAGAAGGCGCTTCCCGGCTCCAACTGATCCAGGAACCACAACCGCTGCTGCGCGAACGACAAGGGCAGCGCCTGTTCACGCGAAACCCGAACCAACGGCGGCGCCTGCGATGCCGCTCCCGGGCCCGACTTGCGTTCCAACTGCTGTGCCAGCTTCTCCACCGTGGGGGCTTCGAAGACGTCCCGCAGCGGCAACTCCACCTGGAACGCTTCGCGCACGCGCGACACCAACTGCGTTGCCAGCAGCGAGTGCCCCCCCAGCTCGAAGAAGTCTCCGTCCAGGCTGATGCTCTCGACGTTCAGCACTTCGCTGAAGATGGCGGCCAGCTTCTGCTCGGTCGCCGTGCGCGGTGCCACGAAGCGCTCGGGCTCCGGGCTTCGTGCCTCCGGCGCGGGCAGGGCCCTGCGGTCCACTTTCCCGTTCGGCGTCAGTGGCAGGGCCTCCAGCACCACGTACGCTGACGGCACCATGTACTCCGGCAACCGCTGCTTCACGTGGCTGCGCAGGGCGCTGGCCTCCAGCGCCACGCCCTCCTCCGCCGTCACGTACGCCACCAACCGCTTGCCTTCGGCTCCGTCGTCTCGGGCCACGACCACGGCTTCGCGGACTCCAGCGGACTGGGCCAGCGCTGTTTCCACTTCGCCCAACTCGATGCGGTAGCCCCGCACCTTCACCTGCCCGTCGCGCCTTCCGAAGAACTCCAGCGTGCCGTTACTCAACCACCGCACCATGTCGCCCGTGCGGTACAGCCGCTCCCCGTCTCCAAACGGGTTCGGGACGAAGCGCTCCGCCGTCAGCTCTGGGCGGCCCACGTAGCCGACCGCCAGGCCTTCGCCGCCCACGTACAGCTCGCCCGGCACTCCCACCGGCACCGGCTGCTTCGCTCCATCCAGCACGTACGCCGTCGTGTTCCGGATGGGTCGACCGATGGACACCGTCGTGCCTACGTCTTCAGCGCGCTCCATCCGGTGCGTGCTGGAGAACGTCGTGTTCTCCGTCGGCCCGTACCCGTTGATGAGCACGCCTCCCGTCGCGAGCCGCTCCTTCACCCGGCCCACCGGCAGTACGTCGCCACCGGCCAGCACCTGCTTCACCTTCGCCAGCGCTTGCGGCTGCCTCGCCTGCATCTGCTCGAAGAGCGCCGCCGTCAGCCACAGCGACGTGATGCCCGACTCCTCCAGCTTGCGGCCCAGCTCCTCCAGCGACGGTGTCCCCGCCGGGTACACCACCAGCTTCG
>SECN01000733.1 GCA_004173515.1 Myxococcaceae bacterium
ATCACCGACGAGCACACCGGCTGCTTCAACGCGCGGCACCTGCGCGCGCAGCTGGAGCAGGAGGTGAAGCGCTCGGCGCGCTTCCGCCACCCGCTGTCGCTCGTGTTCCTGGACCTGGATCACTTCAAGTCCATCAACGACCGGCACGGCCACCTGGTGGGCAGCGCCACGCTCAAGGAGGTGGGCGACCTGCTCATCAGCCTGGGCCGCCACAACCTGGACGCCGTCTTCCGCTACGGCGGCGACGAGTTCGCGGTGATGTTGATTGAAACGGACACGGACGGCGCGCAGGTCATCGCCCAGCGCATCTGCGAGGCCTTCCGGGGCCAGCGCTTCCTGCGCGAGCAGGGGCTGGACGTGGCGCTCACCGCGAGCGTCGGGGTGGCGTCCTTCCCGGACCATGCCGTGTCCTCCACGGACCTCATCCGCGCGGCGGACTTCGCCATGTACGCGGCCAAGGGCAAGGGCCGGGACTCCGTCGCGGTCGCTGAACGCGTCACGGGCGAAGAGGTTCCTCCGCTGGAGGTCCCCTTCGCCCGCTGAAGACTTCCCGCGCTGTCCGGCGGGACTACCCCGCGGCGCCCAGCACTGAGTCGATGGCCTCGGTGTTCATGGTGACGTTGCCGCTCTTGCGCAGCGACTTGAGGAAGGACTCCGTCAGTTCGATCTGCTTGGCCTGACGGGCCTGGGTGCGCAGCTCCTCCTTGCGCTTGTCGAAGCCCGCGGTGTCCGGCTTCTCCCGCTCCACCACCTGCGCGACGACGTTCGCCTCGCCCACGGTGAAGACCTCGTCCAGCGCCTTGGGCGCGGAGGCCTCGAAGGTGGCCTTCACCAGGCCGGGCGCCGGGCCCAGGTGCGGCACGGAGTCACCCGCCGCCGTGAAGCTGTCCGTCTCCACCGCCTCCGGCTTGCTCTCCGTTTCGAAGCGCTGGATGGCCGGCTGCTGGCCCGCGGGCACCGGGAACTGCTCCTTGAGCGACCTGCCGGCCTTCACCGCGGCCAGGGCCTTCTGGGCCTCCGCCTTCGCGAGGCCCTTGGCCTGATCCTGCTTGAAGAGGGTGGTGGCGATTTCGCCCTTCACGTCCTCCAGCTTCTTGTTCTGCGCGTCCTTCTTCTCCTCCACCTTCACCAGGTGCACGCCCAGCGGCGACTCCACCGGCTGCGTCACCTCACCGGCCTTGAGCGCGAACGCCGCGGTGGCCAGGGTGGGGTCCCACGTGTTGCGCTCCACCCAGCCCAGCTCGCCGCCCTTCGCCTTGGTGGCGTCGTCGTCGCTGCTGGCGCGCGCCAGGGTGGCGAAGTCCTTGCCCGCGTCCAGCTCCTTGCGCAGGCCCTCCGCCTTCGCCTTGGCCTGGGCCTTCTGCTCGGCCGTCGCGTCCGGGGCCACCTTCACCAGGATCTGCCGCGCACGGATGCGCTCCGGCACGTTGTAGACGAAGCTGTTGGCCGCGTAGTAGTCGGCGATCTCCTTCTCGTGCGCCTTCTGGAACTCCGCCAGCTGCGCGGGCGTGGGCGCGGGGACCTTGTCCACGAACATGGTGGGCAGGAAGCGCGCGAACACCAGCTTCGCCTGGTTGCCGTCCTTCTCGTAGCGCGCGCGGACCTCGTCGTCCGACACCACGGCGCCCGTGCGCACCACGTCGAGCATCTTCTGCGCGGCCATCTGCCGGCGCAGCTCCTGCTCGT
The DNA here is from genome assembly GCA_004173515.1 of Myxococcaceae bacterium. Lineage (GTDB taxonomy): Bacteria > Myxococcota > Myxococcia > Myxococcales > Myxococcaceae > Corallococcus. The sequence continues at coordinate 1,687 of SECN01000733.1, forward strand.
ACTCCTGCGGCGTGCGGCGGTAGAAGTCGCGCAGCACCTGCTGGTAGCGCGCGAAGTCGAACGCGCCCTCCTTGGCGTGGAAGTCCGTGTTCTGGTGGATGAGCTTGCGCAGCTCCTCGTCCGACGGGTTGATGCCGTGGCGCTCCGCCGCCTGGGCGAGCAGCTCCGCGTTCACCAGGCGGTCGAGCACCTGCTTGTCCATGCCGAACTGGCGGGCCATGGACTCCGGGATGGGGCTGCCCTGCGAGCGCAGGAAGTTCATCTGCCGCGACCAGGCCATGCTGAAGTCGCGCAGGGGGATCTCCTTGCCGTTCACCACCGCGGCCGCGCTGGCCGTCGGCGCCGCGTCACCGCCCGTGCTGAACCCGTTGCTGCCCGGGCCGAACTGGAGCGTGAACACCACGGCGATGCCGATGATGAACAGGAGGGAGAAGACCTTCCGGGGATTCAAACCGTCCATTGTCGTCACTTCACGGTCGGAAGCGCCCGCGATTCACCCTTGCGGAAGGTCTCGCGGCGCCGTGTTGTTGGTAGCCCGGCCGGTGGGGG
>SECN01000250.1 GCA_004173515.1 Myxococcaceae bacterium
GGGTGGGGCAGGCGCAGCAGCGGCTGGACCACATCCTGAAGCTCGCCGAGTCCGGCCGCACGTTCAGTCCCTCGGAGTTGCTCGCGCTCCAGGCCCACGTCTACCGCGCCAGTCAGGAGCTCGATCTCGCCGGCAAGGTCGTCGAGAAGGCCACCGGCGGCGTCAAGCAGGTCCTCCAGACCCAGGTGTGAGGAGTCCTTCCTTCCATGCGTTCCGCTCCCCTTCGTTGTCTCTGTTTCCTCCTGTTCCTGGGCGCTTCGGCGTGCCGGGAGCGCATCCAGCACGGCCTCGACGAGCGTCAGGCCAATGAGCTGCAGACGGTGCTCGTCGAGCGGGGGCTCGACGCGCGCAAGGTGCCCGAGCCGGGCAAGAAACCCACCTGGGCCATCGAGGTGACGGACGCGCAGTCGTCGGACGCGGTGCGCATCCTGGCGGAGCTGGGGCTGCCCCGGCTCGCGGTGGAGTCCGGGTGCGACGTGTTCGGCGGCAGTGGGCTCGTGCGCTCTCCGCTGGAGGAGCAGGTCTGCCGCGTCCGGGCGATGGAGCGGGAGCTGGAGAAGACGCTCCAGACGGTGGACGGGGTGCTGCTGGCGCGGGTGCACCTCGTGGTTCCACCGCCGCCGAGGCCCGGCCAGGCGCCCACGCCGTCGAAGGCGTCGGCCATGCTGCGCACGGTGCCGGGGGGCGCGTCGCGCGTGCGCAAGTCGGCGGACACGTTGCGGGAGCTCCTCGCGGGAGGCGTGGAGGGGTTGTCACCGGAGTCGGTGTCGCTGCTGGTGGACGAGGTGACGACGCGCGTGGAGGCGCCATCCTCCCGGAGTGGGCTGGTGCCGTTGCGGCTGCGGGTGCTGCTCGCGCTCCTGGGCGTGCTGGTGACGGGACTGTCGGGGGCGCTCGTCTGGACGACGCTGCGCTGGCGGCACTTCCGGACCCTGGCGGAGAAGCCCCCCGCGGCCCCTCCAGCTCCGCCGACACCCGCGAGGCCGGTGGTGACACCGGGCTCCGCCCGCAAGCTGGCCTGAGCGGGACATGGGCGCCATGGAAGCCACACGCGTGGGGCGGGCCCTCCTCAGGGCCCGGAAGCTATTCCACGCCCGCGAGGAGAAACCTCCGGCGACGAGGGAGGACCTCACGCTGCCAACGTTGTCCCTGCCGCTGGAGCGCATCGCGCTGGTCGTCTGTGTCCTCTCGCGTGAGCGTGCCTCGGTGTTGCTGGACGGACTGGTGGACGCGGAGGCGGGAAGGGCGCTGCGCCACCTGGAGCGGTTCGCCGCCATGCCCTCCGCTCAACGGCAGGCGAAGGTGGCGGTGGAGTTCGGTGAACGCGCGGACGCCGCGAGCCGGTTGACCGCCTTGCTGGAGACGGCGCCAGAAGCGCTGCGTCGGGAGGTCTTCCGGAGGCTGCCGCCGTATCACCGCAGCCGGTTTCCGCAGCTCGACGGGGAAGCACCCACCGTCGGGTCCGCGCAGGTCCTGGTGGCCCTGGCGGAGCGGCGCATCCGCGAGGCCACGCGCTGAGTGGACCGGTTCGGGGAAGGCCATCCCGAACCGGGCACGCCGCATCCCGATACAGGACGTCCGCGCCCCGCCAACACCCTGATTCCACGGGGCTGGCCCATGGCCGTGCCCGTGCACAGGGGACGTGTGTCCTCTCGCCGTTTCGGAGTTCCAGATGGTCACGAGCCCTGGCAGAGCCCCCAGTCCCGCGAAGAAGTCCGCCCGCCCGTTCCGACTGGGTGCACGCCGGCTGACGCGTGCGCACCTGCTGCTGGGTCAGCGCCCCCAGGTGGCGCGCTGGGGAACGGAGCTTCTGCGTGACGTGGGCGCGGCACTGTCCCGGGACGTGGGGGCGGAAGTTGGGGTGGACGGCCACCTGGTGGACGCGGCGGTCCATCCGGAGCGGGAGCTGGCGTTGGGGGGGGTGTTCGCGCTGGTGGAGCTGTCCTCGGTGGGGGGGACGGCCATCGTGGAGCTGGAGGTGCCGCTGGTCTTCGCGGCACTGGCGCGGCTCGCGGGCACGGGATTGCGAACGGGACCGGTGACGGAGCTGACGCGGCTGGAGGAGTCCACGCTGGTGTACCTGCTGCTGTCCGCCCTGGTCGCGATGCGAGGGCACGACGCGTGGATGCGGAGGCTGGGCCCACGGCTGTCCGCGGTGTCGATGCGGCGAAGTGACGTGCTGACGCGGGTGGACGCGCGCCAGCCCTACGTGGCGGTGTCGCTGTCCGTGACGGTGGAAGGACTGCGGTCGGGAGGCCGGGTGCTCCTGCCCGCGCGCGCCGTGCAGACCGCGTTCCAGGAGCTGCCGGAGGAGCCTGCGGGGGACGTCGCGATCCAGGGGCTCACGGCCTCGGTGCCCGCGCGGTGCCTCGTGGGACGCAGCCCGTTGCAGCCCTCGGCCGTGGACGCGCTGAGCGCGGGAGACGTCGTGCTCTTCGAGGGTGTGCGCCTCAGGGACGGCCGTCTCCAGGGAAAAGGCAGGTTGGTGACCCGGGGCTTCGTGCTCGACGGCGAGTTCCTCGCGGACGGGTTTTCGACGGGAAGCGTGCGCTCGCATGCGGCCCGACAGGAGTCGGACATGGTGGCGACGAACAAGCGGAGCGAGGCGATGCCTCCGCTTCCGGTGGACGTGGAGATTGAACTGACGCGGCTGCTGTTGCCGCTGTCGGAGCTGGCGGCGCTCAAGCCCGGCACACTGCTTCCGCTGCACGTCAACGCGAGCAGTCCCGTGCTGCTGCGCGTGGGCGACCGCGTCGTCGCCCGCGCGGAGCTGGTGGAAATCGAGGGTGAGGTGGGCGCCCGCATCCTGGCGTTGCTGCCGTGAGCGCGCCGATGAACGCCCTGCTGACCTTCTTCTCGCCGCGCGGCCGGCTGCTCTTCGCTGCGGCGCTGCTCGTGGGGCTGGCGACGCTCGCGCCCCTGGGCGGTTTGTCGCTGGTGGGCACTTCGCGTCTGCTGGTGGGAGCGCTGGCCCTGGCGGGGTTGGGGTGGGCGCTGATCCGCAAGGGGAGTGCGCGTGAGGACAAGGGCCCATCACGTCCCGAGCCGCTGAGCGTCGTCACCCGGACCGGTCTCTCGCAGCGCTGCGGTCTCGCGCTCGTGGAAGTGGAAGGCCGTCGCTACCTCGTGGCGTACGGAGACACCTTCGCGGAGATCCACGAGACCCGAGGCGTGGTGGTGGCTTCCGCCCTGGCGCCTGGACTGGTGGCGAAGCCTCGGGTGGACCTGGACCTGGAGACGACGGTGCGCTTCCCCCTCGTGCAACGGGCGAGGCCGACATGTGGCGCTTCGCGGAAGCGGGGTGGGGGATGAAGGCCCTGGGATTGGGGTGCGCACTGTTGCTGCCCGCGCTCGCCTCCGCGGAGACGTCGTTGGCGCAGGCGTCGTACGCGGGCAGCCCGCTGGCGATGATGGGGATGCTCGCGCTCCTGTCGTTGCTGCCGTTCGCGGTGTTGATGCTGACGAGCTTCTCGAAGATCGCCGTGGTGCTTTCCCTGGCCCGCTCGGCGATGGGTACGCAGCAGGCGCCGCCGACGCTGGTCCTGACGGGACTCGCGGTGGTGCTGACAGGGCACATCATGGCGCCGGTGATGGAGCGCATGTACGACGCGGGGCAGGCGGCGTACGAGGAGGTGCATTCCGGTGCGCAGCTCGTCTCCGCGGCGAAGCAGGTGACGGAGCCCCTGCGCGGCTTCCTGATGAAGCACGGCAGTCCGGAGGAGCGTGCGCGCTTCGTGGACCTGGCCCGGGAGCTGCGGCCTCCGGAGGAGTCGGATCAGGTGCAGGAGACCGACCTGTTCGTCGTCATCCCCGCGTTCGTCATCACCGAGCTGAAGGAAGCCTTCCAGATTGGCTTCATCGTCTTCCTTCCCTTCCTGGTGCTCGACATGGTCATCGCCAACGTGCTGCTCGCGCTGGGCATGCAGACGCTGTCGCCGAGCCAGGTGAGCCTGCCTTTCAAGATCCTCCTCTTCGTCGCCGTGGATGGCTGGGCCCTGCTCGCGCGCGGTCTCATCCTCGGCTACCGGTGAGCTCATGACCCAGGACATCCTATTGACCCTGGGGCGCGAGGCCCTGCTGCTGATGGTGCTCGCTTCACTGCCGCCCATCGGCGCGAGCATGGTGGTCGGCTTCCTGATGAGCCTCTTCCAGGCCACCACCCAGTTGCAGGAAAGCACGCTGTCGGTGGTCCCCAAGCTGTGCGCGGCGGTGTTGTCACTGGTGCTCGCGGGCCCGTGGATCGCGGGACAGCTCACGTTCTTCACAAGGCAACTGCTCACGCTCATCGCGGACGTGGCGTTGTGAACCCGGAAGCGCTGGGCGAACAGGTTCTCGCGCTGGGACCGCACATCCTCGCGGTGGCGCTGTGCGCGGCGCGTCTCGTGCCCATCGCATTCCTCTGTCCCTTGCTGGGAGGTCAGGCCGCGCCGACGACGGTCCGCCTGGGATTGGTGCTCGCGCTGTCGCTCTTCCTGCACCTCGAAGCGGGAGTGGGCCTGGCCGGTCCCGTGGAGACGCCCCTCGTGATGGCGGCGCTCGTGGTGCGCGAGCTGGCCTACGGCGTCTCGGTGGGCCTCGTGTCCGCGCTGCCCTTCGACGCGGCGAGGATGGGGGGCCGCTTCATCGACCTCTTCCGGGGGACCTCCGCGGAGGCGAGCCTGCCCATGGCGGGCAGCCGGGAGTCCGCCACCGGTGATGGGCTGTACCACCTGCTCGTGGCCAGGGTGGTGTCGGGGGCGCTGTTCCCGCTGGTCATCTCGGCCTTGCTGCGCGGCTTCGGCGTGGTGCGGCTGGGGGCCTTCGTGCCCACCGAAGCCGCGACCTTGCACGTGGTGGTGATGGTGGGCGGTGCCATGGCCACGGGACTGGCGGTGGGCGCACCGGTGGCCGCGGCGGCGCTCGCGGTGGATTGTTTCCTGGGCATGGCGTCCCGGGCCGCTGCGCAGGTGAACCTCCAGGAGTTGGGCGCGCCGCTGCGCATCCTCGGAGGAGGCGCCCTGCTGTGGCTGGGTGTCGGGTTGTTATGTGAGCGACTGCTCGCGGGGGTGGTGTCGACGGAGGGCGCGCTGGCGCTGCTGGGCGAGGTCGCGCGATGAGCGGCGAGAAGACGGAGCAGCCCACCGCCAGACGTCTGCGGGAAGCGAGGCGCAAGGGCCAGTTTCCCCGCAGCCGCATGCTGTCCTCCAGCGCGACGACCCTGGGGGGCCTGCTGGGCTTCCTCGCGTTCGCGCCAGAGGGCTTCGCGCGGCTGAAGGACTGGGCCGCACGGCTGCTGTTGGAGCAGACCCTTCCGGGGGCATGGGAGGAGGGGGCCTGGGTCACCGCGCGGCTGTGTGGCCCCGCGCTGGGCGGCGCACTCGCGGCGTCCCTGGCGGTGTCGGTGGCCACCGTGGGCTTCGAGATGGATGCGCGGCATGCCGCCCCGAAGTTCGAACGCATCAACCCGGCCGCGGGCCTCAAGCGCCTCTTCAGCACCCGTCCCCTGTTGGAGATGGGCAAGGCACTGCTCGTGGCGGCGCTGCTGGCCCTGTGGGTCTGGAGCGAGGTGGAGTCGGTGGGGCCTGATGCCCTGCGTGCCGCGTGGCTCGACGGGACGCAGGGACTGGAGTTCCTGGTCGGACGCCTTGCGGCGCTGGTCGTCCAGCTCGCGTGGCTGGTGCTCGGGTGCGGCGCCGTGGACTACGTGCTCGCCCGGCGTCGCCATCTGCGCGAGCTGCGGATGACCCGCGACGAGGTCCGGCGGGAGCACAAGGAAAGCGAGGGCGACCCGCGCCACAAGGGACAGCGGAAGGCCGTGCACCGTCAGCTCGCGCAGGGCGGCCCGGCACGCGGGGTGCAAAAGGCCACCGCGGTGATCGTCAACCCCACACACATCGCGGTTGCGCTCCGTTACGAATCGGGCGAGTGCGACGCGCCCTACCTCGTGGCCAAGGGCCGTGAAGAGGACGCGCTCGCGCTCAAGGAAGAGGCACGGCGGCAGGGCATCCCGGTGATCCGGGACGTGCCCCTGGCCCGCAGCCTCATCCACTTCGACGTCGGGGAGTCCATCCCCGAGGAGCTGTACCAGGCGGCGGCGGTCGTGCTGCGGACCGCGATGGAGACGCGCGAGACGGACGACCGTCCACGGAGACAGACGTGATGAATCCGCTCATGAAGGTGTTGCTGAAGGCCCGCCAGTCCTCGGACGTGGTGCTCGCGGTGGCGATGGCCGCCGTGCTGGGCGCGCTCATCATCCCCCTGCCGGCCTGGCTCCTGGACGTGGGGCTCGCGGTGAACCTCGCCGCGGCCGTGTCGCTGCTGGTCGCGGCGCTCCACGCGAAGGACGCGCTGCGGGTGACGTCCTTCCCCACGCTGCTGCTCTTCACCACGCTGTTCCGGCTGTCGCTCAACGTGTCGTCCACGCGGCTGGCCCTGTCGGAAGGTCACGCGGGCGAGGTCATCCAGGCCTTCGGTGAATTCGTGGTGCGCGGCGACTACGTGGTGGGCGCGGTGGTGTTCGCCATCCTCACCCTGGTCCAGTTGCTGGTGGTGACCAAGGGAGCGGAGCGGGTCGCGGAGGTGTCCGCGCGCTTCACGCTGGATGCGATGCCCGGCAAGCAGATGTCCATCGATGCGGACCTGCGCGCGGGCGCCATCGACCAGACCGCGGCCCGCCGCCGTCGGCGCGACCTGGAGCGCGAGTCCCAGATGTTCGGCGCCATGGACGGCGCGATGAAGTTCGTGAAGGGGGATGTCATCGCGGGGCTGGTCATCGTCGCGGTGAACCTGCTGGGCGGCACCCTCATCGGCGTGTTGCAGAACGGCCAGACCTTCTCCGAAGCCGCCGCCACCTTCGCGCTCATCGCCATCGGCGACGGACTTGTGTCCCAGGTGCCCTCGCTGTGCATCGCGGTGGCCGCGGGTCTCGTCGTCACGCGGGTGGCGTCGGAGAAGGAGGAGGACTCACTGGGCACGGAGATTGGCACCCAGTTCTTCGGGGACCCCCGGACGCTGGGCATCGTCGCGGGGCTGTGCGTGGCGCTGGCCCTGATGCCGGGCATGCCGCACCTGACCTTCCTCGCCCTGGCGGCGGGCCTCGGAGGACTGGGCCATGCGCTGCGGCGTAAGGCGCCGGAGGTCTCGGACAAGGCCCTGGCGAAGAATGGGACCGTGGCGGGAGCCGCCGTCCCCGTTGGCGCGGCGGGCAAGCCTCCGGAGAGCGCCGCGGCGCCGGTGGGCGTGGCCCCGCTCACGCTGGACCTGTCCTCGCTGCTGACGCCCCTCGCGGAAGCCGACGGCGGCGCCTTCGTGCACACGGTGCTCAACGGGGTGCGCGACGAGCTCTTCTTCGAACTGGGCGTGCGCATCCCGGGCATCCGCGTGAGGACCCAGGCCGCGTACCTGGGAGCGGGCGAGTACCGCATCCTCCTGGACGAAGTGCCCGCCGGTGGGGGCGTGGTGCTGCCCGGGGCGCTCTATGCGCTCGTCCCGCCCGGAGAACTGGCCTTCCTGGAGGTCCAGGTGGAGGCCTCCGTGGAGCCCGCCACCGGCCGCTCCATCAGCCGGGTCGGGGAGGCAGCCCGTTCCCGGCTCGAGATGGCCCAGGTGCCCCTGCGCAAGCCCGCGGAAATCATCGCGGACCACCTGCGCGCCGTGCTGCGCCTGCGCGCCTCCGCGCTCCTGGGGCTCCAGGAGGTGCAGGGCCTGCTGGAGGGACTGGAGGCCCAGGCGCCCGTGCTGGTGAAGGAGGCGCTGCAGAAGGTGCCGCTGCCGCTGCTGGTGGACGTGCTGCGGCGGCTCGTGCAGGAGCAGGTGAGCATCCGGGACCTGCGCGCCATCCTGGAGGCCCTGGTGGCCCCTACGACGGAAGGGGACGCGACCGCCCTGGCCGAGCGCTGCCGTCAGGCCCTGCACCGCTACCTGAGCCACCAGTTCGCGCCCACGGGCCCGCTGTACGCGTACCTCGTGGACCCGGAGGTGGAGGAGGTGCTGCGCGCCAGCGGCCCCCGGGGGCCCTCTCCGGAGCCGGAGCGCGTCGTCGAAATCCTGGAGGGACTGCGGCAGATCGCCACCGGCGGCCGGGCCGTGCTGCTCACGGCGCCGGACATCCGGAGGCCGCTGCGCAAGCTGTGCGAGGGCCCGTTTCCGGACGTGGCGGTGCTCACCTACGGTGAGCTGGATGGAGACCTGCAGATTCGCCCCATCGGCCGGCTGTCGCCCATCGCCGTGGGACGGTGATGCCTGGGGGCCCTACCGCGTGGGGGCCTACAGGGTCCCGGTGCCGCTGCTGCCCTTGAACTCGGAGGACTGCAGGTCCGTCTGGGCCTGGAGGGGGGCGGGACGGTTGACGCGGTCGCGCAGTTCCTTGCCCGTGCGAAAGAGCAGGCCGCGCTTGGGCTTCACCGGGATGACCTGACCCGTCTTCGGGTTGCGTCCCTGGTAGCCCTGGTAGTTCTTCACGTGGAAGGCGCCGAGTCCACGGATCTCGATGTTCTCGCCGCGGCAGAGCGCGTCCTTCATCGACTCGAAAATCGTCTCGATGGTTGCTTCAGCCTGCTTCTGGGTCACGCCTCGTTTGGCAACGAGGATGTTGATCAGATCGGACTTGAGCATCGGACGCTCCCGCAAACCCCGTGACCCCTTGGTGACAGGGCTCAATGGCCCGTGGTCGAGTCCCGAATACATAACAGAACACCTCCTCCTTGCAAGCCGGGTAGGCTCCCAACCCTCTAAAAACGTTACGGATTTCCGCTGCCAGCCGCTGCCTTGGGTGCCTCTGGAGCGACCGGGGCGAGCAGCCCTGGACGCAGGGGCGTCACGAGGTCCATCCACCGGGTGCGGCGCAGCAGGTCCACCCCCGCGCAGTCGGCCGCCTGGAACAGGGGTTCGAACTGTTCGAAGCCCGGAGCCCGGGGGCCCGTCCAGGTTTCAGGGCCTCCGGAGATCATCACCCCGTGCACCGCGAGCGTGCTGTCCGCGAGCGTGAGCTCGGCGGGGTCCCTCGCCGGCCGCAGCCCTCCCCGGCGCCCCCGCTCCAGCAGGCGGCCCTCCACCATCCGGTCCACGACCTCGTGCACGAGCGACTCGGGCACGCGCAGCCGCGTGGCCAGCTCCCGGGGCAGGGGCGGCGTCAGCCCGTCCACCCAGCACAGGGTGACGTCCTGGGCAACGCGGGCGGCCACCAGCTCGTACGCGCGCGGATGGCTGCCAAAGGCGAAGAGCGAGTCGCGGAAGGACACATGCTCCACCGCGTAGGACAGCCGGGCGCCGAACAGCATCACCAGCCAGCTTACGTACACCCAGGCGAGGAACAGGGGCAGGGCGCCCAGCGACGCGTACAGCGGGTTGTAGAGGAAGCTGCGCGCGGCGAACTCGGCGTACACCTGCTTCGCCAGCATCCACCCCACGCCGGCCACCAGCCCGCCCGCCAGCGCCGAGCGCACGCGCACGTGGGCGAACGGCGTCCAGAGGTACAGCAGCGTCAGGCTGCCGATGGCGATGAGCATGGTGCCCAGCGCGATGAACAGCGGCGCGGAGGGCGCGTGGGTCTGAAGCAGCACGCGGACCCGGCCCGTGCCGGAGAAGGAGATGGCCAGGAAGATGGGGCCCAACAGCAGCAGGCCGGAGTAGATGGACAGGCGCGTCAGCCACGGCCGCTGGCGACGGATGCCCCACAGCTCGTTCACCGCGCCGTCGATGTGGCGCAGCAGCGAGCCCGCGGACATCAGCACCGCGAGAAAGCCGATGCTGCCCACGGCGATGGAGCTGCCCGGGTGCAGGAACCGGTCGAGCAGGGCGGCGGACTCCTCGCTGACCCCCGGTGCCAGGACCTCGGAGATGACGAAGCGCAGCTTCTTCTGGAACTGCTCCTGGTGGAGCGCGCGCAGGAGCACGAGCCCCACCGTCAAGAGCGGCACCAGCGAGAACATGCTGATGTACGTGAGCGCCGCGGCGCGCAGGCGCAGGTTCTCGCCCATGAAGCCGCGCGCCACCGTGCGCCCCGCGAGGAAGATGTCCGCCGCGAACCGGCCCCCGGACGTGCCCGCCACCGGGGCCCACACGCGGGCCGCCGTCGTGCGCGCCCAGGACCGCAGCCGGACCAGCCCCTGCCGATAGCGCCACCCCAGGCCCCGCTTCACGCGCACGGGCCCCTCCGGTCGCATCCCCGCACGGGCGAGGACAGGCCACCGGGTTCCAAAGGCGAGGGGAAGCGGGGCCTGGGGT
>SECN01000251.1 GCA_004173515.1 Myxococcaceae bacterium
CGGACACTCGGGACCTCGGGAGAGGGGGGCTCGCCAGGAGGCGACAGGGGACGTTGCGAGGGGGCAGCCCTCCTGTCAAGGCACTCCGGGAGGCCTGTTGTCACGTTCACTTGCCGGATCCATGCAGGTCTGCTTCATGCTTGGGGGCATGTCCGCGACCAAGCCCCGCGCCGCATCGATGTACGTCGACCTCGACCGCGACGCGTGGCGGGAATTGCGGGCTTCCACCCCCCTGACGTTGACGGCGGAGGAGGTGGAGAAGCTGCGGGGCCTGGGCGAGCGGCTGGACATCGACGAGGTGGTGGACGTCTACCTGCCGCTGTCGCGATTGCTGCACCTGCAGGTGGCGTCGGCGCAGTCGCTGTGGGCGGCGCAGCAGGCGTTCCTGGGGTATTCGGGGCGCAAGGTGCCGTTCATCATCGCCATCGCGGGCAGCGTGGCGGTGGGCAAGAGCACCACGGCGCGCATCCTCCAGGCGTTGCTGGCGCGCTGGCCGGATCATCCGCGCGTGGAGCTGGTGACGACGGACGGGTTCCTGTTCCCCAACCGGGTGCTCACCGAGCGCGGCATCATGAACCGCAAGGGCTTTCCGGAGAGCTATGATCGGCGCGGGCTGGTGCGCTTCCTGGCGGAGTTGAAGGCGGGGAAGGACGAGGTGACGGCGCCGGTGTATTCGCACCTCGTCTACGACATCGTTCCGGAGGAGGCGCGGATCATCCGCCAGCCGGACATCCTCATCCTGGAGGGACTCAACGTCCTTCAGACGGGGCTGGTGGAGGGCGGGCAACTGCCGCAGACGTTCCTGTCGGACTTCTTCGACTTCTCCATCTACGTGGATGCGCCGGAGACAGACATCCGGCACTGGTACGTGGAGCGCTTCCTGCACCTGTGGGAGACGGCGTTCCACGACGAGCGGTCCTTCTTTCGGCGCTTCACGGAGCTGACGCGGGAGCAGGCGGTGGCCCGGGCCGCGTCGGTGTGGGCGGAGATCAACGGGCCGAACCTGGCGCAGAACATCGCGCCCACGCGTTCGCGGGCGCGGCTCATCCTGGTGAAGGGCAACGACCACAAGGTCCGCCGCGTGCGCATGCGCAAGCTGTAGGCGGCAATGGGAAACACAGACATGGCTCCACGATTGGGTTCGCTCTGGGACGCGGTGGGCAACACGCCGCTGTTGCGCATTGGTTCGCTCAGCCGTCAGACAGGGTGTGACATCGTCGCCAAGGCGGAGTTCATGAACCCCGGCGGAAGCATCAAGGACCGGGCCGCGAAGGGGATGATCCAGCGCGCGGAGGCGTCCGGGCAGTTGAAGCCGGGAGGCACCATCGTCGAAGGCACGGCGGGCAACACCGGCATCGGCCTGGGGCTGTTGGGGCGCGAGCGGGGCTACCGGGTGGTGGTGACGATGCCGGACAACCAGGCCCGGGAGAAATACGAGCTGCTGGAGGCGATGGGTGTGGAGGTGCGGCGCGTGCCGGCGGTGGCCTTCTCCAACCCGTCCCACTTCTTTCATCAGGCGCGCGTGCTGGCGGAGGAGCACGGCTGGGCGTGGATGAACCAGTTCGAGAACACGGCCAACGGCGACTTCCACTACGAGACGACGGGCCCTGAAATCTGGGAGCAGGCGGAGGGCAAGGTGGACGTGCTGGTGGCGTCGGTGGGCAGCGGCGGGACGTTGTCGGGGACGAGCCGTTACCTGAAGGAGAGGAACCCGGCGTTGCGCGTGGTGTTGGTGGATCCGCCGGGGTCGGGGCTCTACAGCCAGGTGCGGACCGGGAAGCTGGAGACGACGGGGAGTTCCATCACGGAGGGCATCGGCATCATGCGGCTGACGGAGAACTTCCGGCAGGCGCGGGTGGACGAGGCGATGCGTCTGGAGGACCAGGACATGCTGGAGATGCTCTACCACCTGGCGAGGGAGGACGCGCTGGTGGTGGGCACCTCCGCGGCCATCAACGTGCGCGCGGCGTGGGAGGTGGCAAGGCGGCACGCGGGGCAGGGGCTGCGCATCGTCACGTTCCTGTGTGACCACGGCAGCCGCTACGCGTCCAAGGTGTTCAACCCGGAGTTCCTGGCGTCCAAGCAGCTCACGGTGAAGCCGCTGCCGGTGGGGTGAAACTCCGGGGGGGAGGTCGTCTTCTACAGGCTGGAGACGACCTTGAGCGGTGCCGCCTTGGGCTCCGACGGTTCCGAGCTGGTTTCTTCCTTGATGGTGAGGGACAGCTCCAGGCTCCGTGCCATCAGTGCCTTGAGCGCCCATATCTGGGGAATCGTCTCGATGTAGACCCGGCTCACGCCGAAGGCCGCGGGCGCTGCCTCGACCTCGAATCCCGTCGCGAGGGCCTTGGCTTGTTCGACGGGCACCCAGGTGGCGATGCTCTTGCGCTTGCCATTGCCGAAGAACCTCACGAACCACTTCGTGGGCTTCTTGAAGGACACGTTGAAGTAGTTCGAGGTGTCCCGGTAGAGGATGTCTTCCGCCGCGTGGCCATTCTTGCCGCAGATGTCGCGGACGACGTTGAAGAAGGCCAGCTCCTCCTCGGTGGTCTCGACGGCGGCTCGCGCCTTCTCATCTCCCGGAGCGCGAGGTTCCGTGTCGAACGGCCTGGCGCTGTCGGCCTTCACGACATTGGTGCCTTCGGATGCAACCGATGGCTCCGTGCCCTCGTTCAGCCGCTGAATGCGCTCCTTGAGCTTGTTGAGGAAGTCATCGCCCATCACCCGGAGGAGGGTGGGTTCAATGGCCTCCTTGGCGACTTCCCCGAGGCGCTCCATCACCGCAGTCGTTCGCTTCCCCTTGTAGATGTCTTCGGTGAGCCACTTGAGGAAGCCTTCGTTCTCGCCGGGAGCCTTCAGGACGGCGGAGAGCTTGTCGATCATGCTCTGGCGATACCGGCTGTTCTCCGCGTCGGTGATCAACGTCGTCGCGTTGAATGACTCACGGCTGAACTTGGACAGGAACTTCGCGACCTTCGCCCAGTCAGACTTCGTGTCCTCCAGGGAGAACGTGAAGAAGGGCTCCGGGTCCATCACGTTGGGATTCTCCAGATCTCCGAAGAAGAGATAGTGGCACCCATCCGTGATGATGCCGAAGTGGAGTTCCGGGAGCTGGGAGAGGTAGCGCGCCAGTTGCTGGGCGCGTGACTTGAGGTCCGTGCCCAGGGGTTTGGTCTCGATGACGATGAGGGGCTTCGCGCCGGTCTGGTCGAAGATGGCGAAGTCCATGCGGTCTGGGAGCTTCTTCCCATCGCCCTGGACGAAGTCGGCCGCGTACTCCAGACGGACCTCACGGGGGAAGCCGGGGTCGTAGCCAAGCAGCTTGATGAAGGGGACCACCAGCGCGAGCTTGGCGGTTTCCTCATTGGTGATGAAGGCCTTGGACTCCTGATAGCGCTTGACCAGCTCCAGCAATTGATTCGCGTCCACGGTATTCCCCCTGCATTCCGTCGAACTTGAGTCGGCCAGAGAGGCGAAGCGTCTGGCAACTTCCAGTACTACAGTACTTTCGATCACCCTTGTCCATACCACCTCCGAGTGAGGCGGGACCCGACCGCTGAACTCCAGCGACTGGTGCACTGGTGACCCGTACCGGGTGACGTCACGATGAAGAAGGCTCCCGTGAGATATTTCGAACTTGCGGAGGACATGACCGTTCCGGGTCGATGGGGGCTCGGGACGCCCACGGATCCGCTGGGACGCGAGTTGGACGATCCGTGGGCTTTCACGGATGGAAGGTCATTGCCCGACCCGGGAGTCCTGCGGGTCCCTGTTCCCACGTCAGGCCTGTCGCTCGACTTCTCTCGGGCGGGGTTTTGCATCCCGGTGGTTCACGTGAGGGTGGCGACCGTGTTCGCGGAGCTTGCGCCGACCGATGTGCAGTTGTTTCCCGTGATGATTCAGGGGCAGGCGGATCAATTCTGCATTCTCGTGGCGACACAGCTCGTCCGCTGTATCGACGACAAGGCCTCGAAGTTCGTAGCGCATTGGACCCCTGCGGACGGGCAGCCTGAAAAGGTTGGCGAGTACCGGAACGTTCGAGGCCTGCGCATCGGCACCGGAAAGGTGGGGGATGCCCGAGTGTTCCGCTCCTGGGGTTGGAACGTCGCGCTGCTTGTGTCCGAGGACATCCGAGATGCTTTGGTCCGACTGGGCACAACTGGGGCGAAGTTCAAGGAGGTCTAGCGATCCACTGCCGGAAGAGAGCCGTCGAGAATCGCGTCCAGTCGTCTATGCTCCACAGCCTTCTCTTCCGTTACGGAGCTTCGATGGTGCGCACTCGGCTGGGTCTCTTGGCGTTGCTGTTCGTCGTGGTGCCCGTGGTGGCGGGAGCCCAGGAGCCGGTGGCGGCGCCCGCGGTGGTGGCCTCCAGTGACGAGGCCACGCATCAGGCGCTGCGCGCCATCAAGCAGGACATGGAGGACGCGCTCAACAAGCAGGACCTGGAGCGATTGCTGTCGCATCTGCACCCGGACGTCGTGTTCTCCACCATGAACAACGACGTTCGCGTGGGCAAGGACTCCATCCGCGCCTACTACGCGCAGATGCTGGGCGGTCCCAACAGCGTCGTGAAGAAGGTGACCGCGAAGTTCGACGTGGATGCGCTCACCCGGCTGTATGGCAACGCGGGCGTCGCGTATGGCTCGTCGCTGGACCACTACGAACTGAGCGACGGCAGCGACATCGTCATCCACGGTCGGTGGACCTGCACGCTGGTGAAGGAGGGCGACCGCTGGCTCATCGCCGCGTTCCACTACTCCACCAACGTGTTCGACAACCCCCTGCTCACCAAGGTGAAGAACGCCGCGATGGGCTTCGGCGCCCTCGTCGCCGTCGCCGCCCTTGCGTTGGGTTTCTTCCTCGGACGCCGGGGCCGCCGGACCGCGACGGCCTGAGCGTTCAGCTCGCCACCTGCGCCGGGGCTTCCCTTTCGTCCCGTCGCAGGGGCTGTGCCCGGCCGTAGGTGAGCGAACGCCACAGCCACTCCGCCGGACCGAAGCGGAAGCGCGACAGCCATATGTGGCTCAGCGGAACCTGGAGGGCGAAGACGGCCAGCGCGAGCGCCACGCTTCGTGACGGCGGCGTCCGGCCCATGAGGCCCAACCCCCAGCCGTCATACAGGCAGAGGCTCACCACGGATTGCAGCAGGTAGTTGGTGAGCGCCATGCGGCCCACCGGGGCCAGGACCTGCATCACCCGCTTCCACCGCTCGCGCTGGAAGAGCAGGGCGAACCCAGCCACGTACACCGAGGCCAGTCCCAGGAAGCCCAGCTCCAGGATGGCCGGCAGGAGGTACATCCAGATGTCCTTCTCCGGATCCAACGTCCCCGCCACTCGCAGGCGCTGCACCACCAGCCAGGTGCCGTTGCCCAGCACGCCGAACACCAGTCCCCAGGCGATCATCTTGCGATACACGGCGCGGTAGCGCTCCACGTCCTGCAACAAGAGGATCCGTCCCGCCAGCATTCCCAGCAGGAAGCGGCCCAGGATGACGCCCATCCAGACGAAGCGCTTGGTCTGCGGCAGCATGTGCGTGAGGAAGCGCGCGTTCGCTTCCTGCGTCGTCCAGAAGGATCCGCTGGTGAGTCCCTCCAGGAGCTGGGCCTTCATCCGGACATCCAGCCCGTCACGGGCCTTCGCTGCCTGGGCCGCTGCCTCCGCGCCTTGCAACAGGATGGGGACGAAGTGCTGGAGCACGGGCACCACCACCGGCACCACGAACATCAGCACCCCCACCCAGATGAGCACCGTCCGGTCCGACCGCTGACGGAAGAGCAGCAGCGCGAAGCCCACCACCGCGTAGCTGGAGAGCACGTCGCCCAGCCAGAGCCCGACCAGGTGCACCCCGCCGATGCCCAGCAACACCAGCAGCCTGCGGGAGTACAGCGGGACGACGGAGGCGCCCCGGGTCTCGGCACGCTTGAGCTGGATGGCGAAGCCCAGCCCGAAGAGGAAGGCG
The DNA here is from genome assembly GCA_004173515.1 of Myxococcaceae bacterium. Classification (GTDB taxonomy): domain Bacteria; phylum Myxococcota; class Myxococcia; order Myxococcales; family Myxococcaceae; genus Corallococcus. The sequence continues at coordinate 5,957 of SECN01000251.1, forward strand.
AAGAGGGTGACGAACTTCTGGTTCACGAAGAAGTGGTAGAGCGCGCTGACGACGGCCTCGAGCGGAGGCGACGCCAATGCCTGGGATTGCTCGCGCGGCAGGAGCACGAACCCGCTGAACCAGGCGAAGCTGTTGGAGACGAACACTCCGCACAGCGCGAAGCCTCGCAGCACGTCCAGCAGGATCACCCGCTCGGCGCTGTCCACCGGGCGGGCGTTGGCCCCATCGAGAGATGGCGCGCTTGGGATGGAGTCAGACATGGACTCCAGCAGATGCCCGCCTCCTCCCCGCGTCAACGCGTGTGCACGTCCGCTCCCCGGAACCGCACGCCGGGTGGATTCCCCTGCGTCTTGAAGAGGCAGGGGGTGGGTTGGCGCATCGCGCAAGCAGGCTCGTGCCGCCCCGGAGGCACAGGGTTCAAGAGGTCCGGAGCGCGGAGGACTGGCGCAGGAAGGGCATCCGCCGGGGCAGCTTCTTCGCCCAGAACGACTCCACCGAGCGGTGGAAGAGGCGGAGCAATGAGACGCCGGGCCTGCCTTCCAGCGCGGCCAGCTCCACGGCGGACCGGTCGAGCAGCGCCCGGGCCCGTTGGTACTCGGTGAGGGCCCACGTGCGTCCTGCTTCGGAGGCGAGCAGTGAGTCCATGTCCGCCGGATCATGCCCCCCGGCGCGCACGTCGGCGGCGATGTCCGCGGGCACGTTGAAGAGTCCCTGTGACAGGTCCTCGCGCAGGTCGCGCATCACGGAACACCAGCCCAGCGCCGCGAGCAGGGCAGGGGCTTCATCCGAGTGCACCCGCGCATCCGCGACGTGCAGCATCAGCGCCACCGACAGGCGGAAGGTGGTCGCGAGGTGCGCCTGGAGCGTCGCCGCGTCCCACCAACGTCCGTCACGCACCCGCTCGCGGTCCCTGCGCATCGTGCGCACCAATTCGAGCACCTGCGCTCGGGCCTTCTCGTCGGTCAGTTCCGTGAGCAGGACCCGGCCCAGCGTGGTCGCGGTGTCGTGGAACTCAGAGGACGCTCCCGGGACATGGGGTGCACCGCTCTCCAGTCGGACGAGGAGCGCGTCGATGTGATCCAACGGTTCGCCTTCGACAGGGCGGTCTCCATCCAGCACGTCGTCCACCAGTTGGAGGAAGCAGAAGCCTGCCCGGGCCCTGCGTGCCTTGCGCCAGCGCCCCACGGACTGTTGATACAGCGCCAGCGCGATGAGCCCGTAGCGCGGGTGTCGGCATGCGAAGCGGTACAGCTCCCTCGCGCAGAGGGCTTCCACGCGCACGGCTTCGAGGAACCGCTCCTCCCGAACCCGGGGTGCCACGACGCGCCACGTGCCCCACGCCAGCAGCGCTCCCGCGACCACATCCACCAACTGGTGCTCATGGATGAGCAGCGTGGAGGCCGCGATGGCCAGGGCCCACAGCGCGAACACCGCGCGGGCCACCGGTCCTGAACGCTCGCGGTAGGCCAGCGCCGCCGTGCACGCGAAGGCGACGTGGAGCGAGGGCAGGTAGTTGCGCTCCAGGTTCATCGTGTCCGCGAGCTGGAACACCTGCGTCCAACCTCCGCTCACGGCGCGCGGCGGCCATGCGACCTCGACCGGAAGCACCAGGAAGCAGAGCGCTCCCACGACCGTCTCCGCGCACAGTGCCACCGCGAAGGGGAGCATCTGTCGCCATGTCCGGAAGATGAACAGGGACAGCAACAGCAGCACGTCCATGCTCACGTAGACGGCGGCCCAGCCGGGGATGAACGGGATGTGCTGCTCGAAGGGCAGATCCACGCGCAGGCCGCCCGGATAGAACCCCGTCACCCAGCTCGCGCCCCCGTAGACCGCCAGGAAGAACAGCGCGAAGCCGCATGCGAGCGCTGCCGTGCGCTTCAGTTCTCCCGACGTCGGCCAGCCGAAGAGCGCCGTGGCGTCGCTCATCGCGCCTTCTCCGGGAACGGACGCGGTCCCCTCCACATCTGGAGCCAGATGCTCAGGAACCCGGGACGCGGGACGCTCTCGTCCACGTAGCGGCCCAGGTAGAGCCAGGGCACCTGGGGATGCGCGTGGTGGGCTCGGTGGTAGTGGTAGTTGAGGAACACCCAGCGCACGGGGGCCGCGACCCGCAGGTCCCACGCGCCTTCACGCACGTCCAGCGGAGACCACGCGTGGTCCGCGTACTGGAGCGAACTCCAGTTCACCGCGAACGCCGCGTAGCACAGCGCCCATCCGGCCGGCGTCAGGTCCAGCGCGTACGCCAGCCCCGCCTGCACGGCCACCATCCCCAGCACTTCCGCTCGGATGAGGGCACCCGGGGCCTCCTCCAACCGACCCAGGTACGCGTCCGCGCCGGTCTGTTCTCCATAGCGCGTGCCCGTGCCGCGCAGCCGCTTCAACAACCCTGGCGCGAGCGCGAACACCACCGCCCCCACCGGCACGAACACCCAGTAGATGCCGGTGAGGATGGCGTACCACTGCGCACGCTTGAGGAAGCGGTGGTCGCCCGGCCGCAGGTAGTCGAACTGCTCGCGGTCCGTGCGGTTGTGGCGGTGGTGCGTCAGGTGGAAGGCCCGCTGCAAGCTGAACGACGTCGGGAAGAACGTCGCCGCCAGGCGCCCGAGCCCGTTGTTCACGCGCCTCGACGGATGCAGCACGCCGTGCGTCGCCTCATGCAACAGCGAGAACACCGTGTTGTTCACGTAGGAGAACACGACGGCCGCCACCAGCCGCACCGCGAGCGCCTCCGCGTGCGACGCCGTCCACAGGCACAGCGCCCCCGCGCCCATCGCCGCGACGAGCAATACGGCGTTGAGCGTGGCCGGGATGGACGGGGCGTCAGCGGTGCGCATCGGTCGGGTCCTCGGGCAGCCCGATGGCGAAGTCGATCAACTGGCGCATCACCGGATCCGCGGTCGCCGTGGCGACGTTGAAGCGCATCCCGTCCAGCACCGACAGGTCGCGGCGCAGGAACGACGTGTAGAGCCACCGGGACACCTTGAGCGCCAGCGCCGCCGCGCCCGGAATCCGCCCCCTGCGCGCGGCGACCGCTAGCTGCACCGACACCCCTTCGGGCACCGGTGTCAGCCCCGCGAGCAACATCCCCCGCGCCCGACCCAGGTCGCTGTGCACCGACATCAACGTGCCTCCATGCAGCGTGAGCGTCACGCGGATGCGATTGCCCGACAGCACCTTCATCAGCCGGTCGCTCGCCCCCGTGCCGATGACCCGCGACGTGTAGCGCAGCCGCAGCGTGAACGGATCCGGCGTGTCCACGGTGGGCACGTCCCACAGTTCGCGGTGGTGCACCGTGCGCAGGTGTTCCAGATCGAACGAATTCGCCGCGAGCGGCAGCCAGGGACAGCCCACCGTCACCGGCGGGCCCACGTTCCAGACGTGCTCCGGGCCCCCCACGTCGGGAGGTGGGAAGAGCGCCGCAGGACCGTTGAAGACCAGCACCCCGCCGAAGCGCTCCTCCACCGGGAAGGCCTGGGGACCCGGCAGGTGGGACACATCACCCCGACCCGGCACGGCGCGGCACCGGCCCGCCCCGTCGAAACTCCAGTGGTGCAGGGGACAGCGCAACAGCTCACCCTGGACGGTGCCGTGCTTCAGGTGCGCTCCCAGGTGGGGACAGTGCGCCTCCAGGGCGTGCACCTGGCCTGTCTCGCTCCGGAACACCACCAGCTCGCGCCCGCCCACCTGGACGCCCCTCGCCTGCCCCCTCCGCAGCGATGCGGAAGGACCCACGAGGTACCAGGCGCGGGGACGCTCGGGCCCCGGGAGGCGCGCCGCATCCCCCCCGGCCGGCACAGGAACAGCCATGGTCCGGGACCCTAGCGGACCCGGTGTCCCCAGGGCCACGGGGGATGGGTGGAGTGGTAGCTTTACGCGAGGGTTCCTGGTTAGTCAGGACGCTGGCGGAACCGGGCACGTCGTCCGAGGCGGAGCGGGTCCGGGAAGGGAAGGCGACATGGCAGGCGAGACGGCGGGCAGCGGACGGGGCGTCACGATGCGAGGCAGCACGCTCCAGGTGGTACAGACCCTGGCGGCGCAGGGAGAGCCGGAGCGCGCGGCGCAGCTCTACGAGGAGCTGGGGGCCGCGCAGCGCGAGCGTCTGCGCAAGGAGGCCTCGCAGGGCACGGCGAAGGAGCGCCACTGGCTGGTGGACGTGCTGCGCCGGGCGCGCGACTTCACGGGCGCGGCGCGGCTGCT
>SECN01000734.1 GCA_004173515.1 Myxococcaceae bacterium
AGCTCCAGCACTTCGGTGCCCGACATCTGCGGCATCATCATGTCGAGGATGACGAGGTGGAAGTCAGAGCCCCGGAGGATGTCCACCGTCTGGGTGGGGTCGGTGGTGGTGACCACCTCATAGCCCTCTCGGGTCAGCACCAGCTTGAGGTAGTCGCAGTTGTCCTGCTCGTCATCAACTACCAGGATGCGAATCTGCACAGCGTCTCCTCGCTGCAGGGTTGAGGGAAGTGCTGCGGGGGGGATTGCTTGCCGTCCGTCACGGCGGGGATTTCGTCTCTGCGTTCATCTTGCTCAGAACCTTGATGACCGAGTCCCGCCTGTTGTGTCCCTCGGATGTATTCGTGAGGAACTTCTCGTAGTGCTGCACGCTCAACTTGGTGTCCTTGAGCTTGGCATACACGACGCCAAGCATCAGGTGACACTCCGGGACGGCGGGGGCCAGTTGGAGGCAGTCCTTGGCGATGACCAGGGCCCCGTTGGGGTCCTGGGTGGTCATGCCCCGGACCTTGGCGAGGATGTCCTCGATGTTCTTGGCGACATCCGCCGGCTTCATGTTCCGCATGTACTCGGACTCGACGGCGCGGCCTGTCGTCTTGGTCCCGGGCGGGGGCTCCGTCGGTTCGCCGGGGGGCGGCTCCTCGAGGGCGGCCTGCTGCTGCGCGGCGGTCAGCTGCGCGCCCAATTCGGTGTAGCGGGCGGCGAAGACCACGGTGTTGGCGGGCGCGGCCTTGAAGGCGGTGGCCGCCTCGGCGACCTTGCCGGCCTTGAACGCCTCCTCGGCGAGGGTGAGCTGCTGCTTCGCCTTGGTCTCCAGGGTCAGGCGCTGCTGCATGCCATTCGCCTTGGGGTTGGGCACGGCCTTCGTCTTGCGCAGTGTCTCCAGGACCGTGGCGGCCTTCTCGAACTCCTCGTTCTGGAGCGCGGCTTCAAAATCCTGCTCCGTCACCTTCACTTCGGGCGGCGCCTCCGGGGGCGCTGTCTCGGGCGGCGTCGCGACCACGGTCTCCGGCGGCTTCGTGGGCGCGATGTCAGGCGGCGGCGTCGGTGGGGTCGGCTGCGGCTGGTTGTCGGTGACGACGGGCGGCGTCTGCGGCGGACCGAACCACTCCTCGCCCTTCACGACGAAGAGCGCGGCGCCCGCGGCGATGGACAGGAACGCGACGGCCGCGGTCACCATCATCTTCTTCGAGCCCGAGCGGCCCTGCGCGGCGATGTCCTCCGCCAGCGTGCCGGGGCCCACGAAGCGCAGCTTCACGTGGCCCATCTCGACGACGTCGCCATGGGACAGCGTGGCCTGGGCGTAGCTTTCGCCGTTGACCGTCATCCCGTTGGCCGACTGCATGTCGATGACACGCCACTCGCCGGTCTCCTCGCGCACGATCTTCGCGTGTGTGCGCGACAGCGAACGGTGGTCCAGGGCGATGTCGTTCTCCGACGTGCGGCCGATCCGCAGCTCCGTGCGGTTGCAGTCGTACTCCTGGCCCTTGAATTCGGTGGGGGCGAGCACCAGCAGCCGGGGCTGCTCGTCGTCCGGGACGCGCTCCACCTTGCGGGGGCGGTCCGCCTCCATCTGATCCATGCGGATGATGGAGGTGGCGTTGCGCCGCATCTCCGCCGACGGAGGCGTGTGGTCGTGTTCGTCGCCATCCTCGGCGTCGTCCTCGTCCTCCTCCTCGTTGGCCTGTGGCGCGGCGGCCGCCGGGGCGTCGTCCTCGTCGTCGGGATCCGCCCGGCGGGAGGCAGGCACCTTGGCGGTGATGGCGCCAGCAGGGGCGGCGGTGGCGGCCGCGCCTTCGACCTGCAATGCCAGATCGTAGTCGCCGATCTGGATGAGGTCGCCCTCCTTGAGAGGGAGCTGGCCTGCGACGCGTTCTCCGTTGATCCGGGTGCCGTTGTAGCTCCCCAGGTCTTCGAGCACGACGTGACCATTGAGGCGCACGAGTCGGGCGTGTCGACGTGACACGTTGCGCTCGGTCAGGCGGATCGTGTTGCCCTCCTGACGGCCAATGGTGATTTCGTCGCGCACGAAGGGAACAACGGTCTTGCGCCCCTCGTCGTCTTCGATGATGAGCTTCAGCACGGGTCCGGTCCGAGTACAGCTATAGCAGAATGCCCTTTGCCGAGACAAGCCATGTATCCCCCGGGAACAACAGGGTTTTTTGCCCATCCCAGGGTCAGGGAGGCAGTGTTGTCCATCGGTCGATTGGCCGGAAAGGGTGGGGCGCCAAGACGGGCCCCCTGGTGACGGACCTGGGTCAGGGCTGGCGGCTCTTGGCGGCCAACCTGCTGCACCGGGACGGACTGCACCTGGGGCTCAACCTGCTGGTGTTCGCGGTGGTGGGCTCGGCGGTGGAGCGGGCGTGCCGCTGGTGGGACTACCTGGCGCTGTTGCTGGTGGCGGGCCTGGCGACGATGGCGGGCTCGCTCTGGTGGTCCCCGACGGTGAGCGTGGGGGCCTCGGGGCTCGTGTTCGGCTGCGTGGGCGCGCTCCTGGTGCTGGGGCGGCGCTCGCGCCCGGGGCCGGGGGCGCGCTTCCGGTGGTTCTCCGGGGAGAGCGCGCTGCCCACGGTGCTGGTCTTCCTGTGGCTTGGGTGGACGAGCGCGGGCGTGGACAACGCGGGGCACCTGGGCGGTCTGCTGGCGGGGCTCCTCGTGGGCGTCTTCTTGCGTTCGCGGACGTGGGGGCCCGGCGTGAC
>SECN01000735.1 GCA_004173515.1 Myxococcaceae bacterium
TGAACTCCGCCGTGAACTCCCGGCGCGGCCTGCGGGGCTTCCTCTGCTTCTCGTCAGTCGCGGACATCCCGTGCTCCTTCCATCACATCTCGGGTGTCCACGGAACCGGGCTACTCCCAAGTTGCTTAGGCGTCGCTTTCGCTCAGGCGGCCTTGTCAGTCGCCTGGGCCTTCGCGGCCTGGACCTCCAGGGCGATTTCAATCTTCTCGCCCACCAGCACGCCGCCCGCCTCCAGCGCCTGGTTCCACGTCAGGCCAAAGTCGCTGCGGTTGATGGACGTCTTCGCCTCGAAGGCGGCCTTGGTGTTGCCCCAGGGATCCTTGGCCACCCCGAGCTGCTCGGCCTCCAGGACGACCTCGCGGGTGATGTCGCGGATGGTGAGCTTGCCCGTCACGCGCAGGCCGTCGCCGGACGCCTTCTCCACCTTCGTGCTCTGGAAGGTGATGGCCGGGAACTTCGCCGCGTCGAAGAAGTCCGGCGAGCGCAGGTGGTTGTCGCGCTGCTCGACGCCCGAGTGGATGCTCGCCGTCTCGATGCTCACGGACACCGACGACGCCGTCGGATCCTGCTCGTCCAGCGTCAGCGTGCCGCTGAACTTCTGGAAGCTGCCGCGCACCTTCGCGACCACCATGTGCCGCACGGTGAAGTGGATGCCCGTGTGGGTCGTGTCGATGTTCCAGAGGGTCTGAGCCATAGTCGTGTTCCTTTGCGTCGGAAGAGGTGTTCGACAAGGAGCAAGGTAGCGGCCCGGGGGCATCCGGATTAGAGGGGACGCACAGGACGGACTGTTCCACGCCTGGGACAGTGCCCACGTCCCCCCACGCGCCATGGACCTCAACGAACTCCTCGTCTTCGCCCGGGTGGTGCAGGCCGGCAGCTTCACGGCGGCGGCGCGCGCGCTGCGCATGCCCAAGTCCACCGTGAGCCGGAAGGTGTCCGAACTGGAGGAGCGCGTGGGCGCGCAACTGTTGCAGCGCACCACGCGCCAGTTGCACCTCACGGAGGTGGGCCGGACCTACTACGCGCACTGCGAGCGCATCGTCGCGGAGGCGGAGGCCGCGGAGCTGGCGGTGACGCGCCTGCAGGCGGGCCCCCACGGGCTCCTGCGCGTGACGACGCCGCTGTCCCTCAACTTCCTCGCGCCCCTGGTGTCGAAGTTCCTGGAGCGCTACCCGGACGTGCAGATGGAGCTCTTGTGCACGGACCGGGCGGTGGACCTGATGGAGGAAGGCTTCGACCTGGCGGTGCGCGCCGGGAACCTGCCGGACTCCTCGCTGATGGCGCGCAGGCTGGGGGACATCGCGCGCGTCGTCGTCGCCTCGCCGGAGTACCTCCGGCAGAAGGGCGAGCCCAAGACGCCCTCGGACCTGGCGAAGCACGACTGCCTGCTCTTCGGAAAGGAGCTGCAGGGCAACGTCTGGACGCTGCACGCGGGCGGGCGGGCCGTCGAGGTCAAGGTCGCCGGGCGGCTCGTCGTGAACGAGCCGGACATGCTCCACGCGGTAACGCTGGCGGGCTCCGGGGTCGCGCTGTTGCCCGGCCTGCACTGCGTCGAGGATCTGGACTCCGGCAAGTTGCAGCGCGTGCTGCCGGACTGGAGCTCCGCCGGTGCGCCGGTGCATGCCGTCTACCCGCCCACGCGGCACCACGTGCCCAAGGTGATGGCCTTCGTGGACGTGCTGCGCGAGCACTGGCCCACGCTGCGTCAGGAATCATCGAAGCGCGCGAAACGCTGAGACGGTGGACGCGTTTCGTCCCATGGGTGGAACGATGTGTCCCGAGGTTCGAGTCTGGCCAGGTGGGGTCCTGGGGCGCATTGTGTTTCTCGAAAGGAAGCACACACCATGATCAACGTTCGACCCTCTGAAGCCCGCGGACATGCCAACCACGGCTGGCTGGACTCCCATCACACCTTCTCGTTCGCGAGCTACTTCGACCCCGACCACATGGGGTTCCGCGCCCTGCGCGTCATCAACGAGGACCGCGTCACGTCCGGCGAGGGCTTCGACACGCATCCGCACCGGGACATGGAGATCATCACCTACCCGCTCAGCGGCGCCATCGCGCACCGCGACAGCACGGGAGGCAATGGCCTGCTGCGCGCCGGTGAGGTGCAGCGCATGACGGCCGGCACGGGCGTGATGCACAGCGAGATGAACGGCTCCAACGAGGACGTCCACTTCCTGCAGATCTGGATCATCCCTGACACGAAGGGCCTGAAGCC
>SECN01000252.1 GCA_004173515.1 Myxococcaceae bacterium
ATGCTTCCGCGACGCGCGCCCACTCCGGCTTCTCCACCTGCCTCGACATACGCAGAAGCGTCCGCCGCGCCCTGCTGTCCCGGCAATGGCCCGCAGCACGTCATTGGCCGGACGGTTACCTTGAAGCTTCGACGCCACTTCTTCGCAGCAACTGCTGTAAGTGCTGCATCTCCGCCAGAGTGCCCTGGGTCACGACCCCGGTCATCCTGTCCCGGAGCCTTCCTGTTTCCACGAGGGAGAGCCCCAGCTCCACGCGCAGGAGCTTGAGGGCCAGGACCGCCTGGGAGCCGGACGCGTGGATCTTCAGTCCCCAGGTGCCATCCGCACGAAGGAAAGCATCGCGGAAGTCCTCGTCCGGGATGCCCCTGCCATCCATCTCAACCATGCGGCCGCAGTGGTCACACGTGTAAGACGCCCACCATCGGAGCACGTCAAGGGCCGACTGCCCGGCGATCAGCTCCACGGGGCGACCGCAATCTCCGCACGCGGACTCGCCCACCCGCACAGCAGTCATGGCACCAGCCTCGGAAATCGTCTTGGACGCGAGCCGTTCCCGCCCCTGACTTACTCCGTGTCACCCTCCCCTGAAATCGCCTCCGCATAGGGGAGCGGGATGTGACGCTCCTTGAGGACCGTCTCACACACCGTCAACCGTTTTCCTCATCCATGGGGTGGGGCACGCGGGCAGATACTCCGCAGTACGGCCCCTCAAATTATCTGCCTTCTCTGCCGCGACAACCAGACCCCAATAAAAAAATCACAACCAATCCACACCAACCCCCACACACCAACCCTACACACCAAGAGGACCCGCAACCAACGACAGCAATTCCGAGTACGACTGAATCACATACATCGGCCTCACCATCTTCGCCTGACGACGGAGCTGAATATCGCGCTCAACATCATCATCAGACCAGTGGCTAATCTTCACCAACGTCTCCCAAAGTCCCTGGTCATACCGAGTACCATACTCAGCCCAAACAGATCTCACTCCCGCCGAGTTCGCCATTGCAATATCACGACTAAGGCTATCACCAACATACCAAGCCTCATCTAGCCGAAACCCTTCACGAGCACAAATATCCACGAGCAACTGAGGATTTGGCTTTCGCTCTCTGCGAGGTACAATCTGAACAAAATCCGAATCACGCAGGACAGCAGCCGGAGAAGCAGACAAAGGAACAGCCGCCTCCAGCGCATACAGTCGCTGGAAGTACTTCAAAACACCAAGCTTTTGAAGTCGAAACGCCGCATTAACAGCCAATGCCTCAGTATACCCAATAACAACCACCCCATCAGAAACGAGCCTCTCAAGCGTATCGGCAACGGAATCATAAAGCCTCAATTCCCTATGACGAGCCGAATTAAACGCATGGAGCGGACCATCCAGCCTATCCCTTAGCTCATCAGCAGGCAGGTGACCAAACCTCTGTCGCACTGACGGCAGTTCAAAAAGCGCAAATGGGTACTCCGAATCACCAAATCGCCGATGAACAGCCTTAAACTCATCAAAGAGAACTTGAGAATCCACCCCAAGCAATTCTGTCAACCCAGCAGCCATCGCCTCGAAGGCCCGAGAGAAAAACGACACCCAATCATAAAGCGTGTTATCCAAATCCGTAATCAAGAGTTGCATCAACGGGCCTCAGGGGCGAGCAAACGGAATCTGAACAGACCAGAGCTTCTCCGAAGGGTCACTTGGCGAGACAGTGTACACGGACACCCTGACACCTTGAGCATCAAAATGAAGAATACCAAAAGTGTTTCGACCAATTGCGCCCTGGTGGCCCGACTCAACACCCGTGCTACCCATCCCGATCACATGGAAATCATGCCATCCGTCAATCTCCTCCTTCAACTTCAGCGGCTTAGAGATTCGGACACAGGCAGGCTGATGCATATGGCCATGCAAAACAAGATCTACCCGGTGTTCCACCACCCACCGCATAAGTGCTTCGGCATCCAGCGTGACACTGTAAGAAACCTTAGGATCGATACTCTCCCGATACGTCACAGGAACCAGATGATGGTGAAGCATTACAATGCGAAAGGGGCGTCCACGCTGAACATCTCGTCCAGACCAACCAAACTCTTTTGCAGCATCCCGCAGTTGGTCCTCGCCAACAAACCCATGACCACGAAACACACCGGGGCGCTGCTGCAAAAGCGACGAATTAAGACAGACAATCTCTATCGGAAAGCTTCCAGCCAAAAGAAACCGCCGACCACAGCTCAGATACTCATTAGGAGGAAGATCAAACAACCGCGCGTAAAAATCCGAATAAGCAGCCCTAGCATCTGCGAACGTGAAATCAATCTTCGCGTCCGCACCTTCCTCCCCTGTGCTGTACGCTAGATCATGGTTCCCTGGACAAACAGCGAACTGAAATCGCGTCACACGGGCTGAACTCTCCATCCATCTAAAAAAAGCAAGCGCCTCTTCAAACTCTCTGGGTGCAGCCTTCCATGAAATATCACCACTAACGAGCACCCCGCCGACTTCCTTGACGCCATGCGACTCCAGGGCCTCTTGCACCGCTTGGCCAAGCGTCCTTTTTCCCGGCGTCTTTGGATCTAGCGGAAAGCCGTGTGTTGCGTGGGGAGGCGAGCCATAATGCAGATCAGACACCCATAGAAGATCGCTGCCGCCACTTTGGATAAAGCGTTCAGGAAAATGCTCGGGAGATAGAGTTGCAGCATCCAGAAGCGACACTTCGTGCTGCTTGTCGGTGTCCTTTGCCGCGCGGACAAACCAAATTGTCCGATTCTGCTCGGTGAGTTCCTGGGCGGAAAAAATCCGTTTGCCGTAAAAAGCGCTATACCTCGAGGGCTGCGAGGTGAAGAGCGAATCCACTCGAACGTACGTAAAGCCCGATGTCTTGAGTTCGCAGGGCTCAATCGGCCCAAGCTTGAACCAAGCCAGCTCGGATTTACTGCTGTAGTACGCAGGAGTTTTCTCCAGCTCAGGAGAAGGCCCAACATCCCCTGTCAATTCCCACTTAATGTCGGTGCAGTTCGCCGTGTAAGTTCGACTGTGCCCGGAGTCCAATAAGTAGAGCTTGAGCCCTCCCGGCATCTGAGCCTTACGGAGGAGAGCAGCAAACTCGCTTGACGGGACTTGCTCCCCGCCCTTGTTCCACCATCCCCACCAGACGTACCCATGCTCGCGGGCGATCTTGGAGTGCAGCCCGACCGTCTCGCCATCCTGCGTCGCGAGGTCGCGGAATCTAAGGATGACGGTTTCAAAATCGAATGCAAGAACGCTCATGGGACGATCTATAGACCATCCCTCCCCTGTGTGGGGCCCCGTTGAACGTTCCTGGACGAAGCCCTCTTCTCCCCGAAAGGCCGCTTTGTCTCAAAAGGAGGGAGCAATGAGAGGGCACTGAATCTCCCATCGGGTTGAAGGCGTTCCACCTGCTGAAGAGGGCCCACAGAGCAGGATACAGCCTAAAGTGCGCTCAGGCCCGTGCGCCGTCGTCGTACGACACGCGCAGGCCCTGATGCGTCACAGTGATGAACGGGCGGCCCATCCAGCCGCAGTGCGTACAGACCGCGCTCGGGCCCCGGGCCGTCACGCGCACCGGCAGGTCCGCTTCGCACACGGGGCACCCTTCGGGCAGGGTGTACTCGCGGGTCTCGGTTGCGATTCCGATCATGTCTTCAGGGGTAATGCAGCGTCCGGACTCCGCAAGCCCGCCTGCCCGCTGGGGCCACGCCCCAGTGTCGCGCCCTGCTTCGAATCCCTGCCCCTACAGCCTGCGACCTCACCCATCGCCCGTTCGCCTGTCTCCCCTTCCAGGGACGTTTTTCGGATGAACGTTTGACGATGAACGGTTGCGCCCGCGTCCCGAATGTCTCGGGCCGGAGGATGCATGGACCGGACGAAGTCTCTGTCGCTCGCCCCCTTGGCCGCCCTGCTCGTGATGGGCTTCGCCTCCGGCACCGCGCTCGCCCTGCCGCGTGATCCCTACCTTCAGCGCGTGGGCCCCGACACCGCCACCGTGGCCTTCCGGCTGACCTCGAACTGCGCCTCGGCCCAGGTCCGCTATGGCGTCGGAAACACCAGCACGGTGGCACGCTCGACGGATTCGGCCCGCGTCCATGCCGTGGTCCTCACCGGCCTGACTCCCGCCACCACCTATACGTATTCGGTGGACGCGTGCGGTGAGACGACCCCGGCGAAGACGTTCGGCACCGCGCCCGTGCCCGGCACCCGGCGCGTGCACTTCGCCGCCGTGGGCGACTTCGGCACCGGTGGCAGCGACCAGAAGAAGGTCGCCGCCGCCATGCTCGCCAACAAGCCAGAGCTCTTCGTCGCGCTGGGTGACAATGCCTACGCATCCGGCACCGAGGCCGAATTCCAGACGAACCTCTTCACCCCCATGGCCGCCCTGCTCGCGCAGGTGCCCCTGTTCGCCACCCCGGGCAATCACGAGTACGTGACCAACGAGGCCCAGCCCTACCTGGACAACCTCTACCTGCCCACCAACAACGCCGAAGGCTCGGAGCGCTACTACTCGTTCGACTGGGGCCACGTGCACTTCGTCTCCATCGACTCCAACTGCGCCGTGGGGCTCGCGTCCGCGTCGAAGTGCACGCTCGCCGCGCAGAAGGCCTTCGTGGAGAAGGACCTCGCCGCCACCACGCAGCCGTGGAAGGTCGTCTTCTTCCACCACCCGTCCTGGTCCAGCGGCGAGCACGGCTCGCAGCTCACCATGCGCCGCCAGTTCGGCCCCCTCTTCGAGAAGTACGGCGTGGACCTGGTCCTCACCGGTCACGACCACGACTACGAGCGCAGCAAGCCCATGCTCGGTGATGCCGAGGCCGGCAAGAGCGAGCGCGGCATTCCGTATCTCGTGGTGGGCGGCGGCGGTGCCACGCTGCGCGCCTTCGCCACCTCGCGCCCGTCCTGGAGCGTCCTGCGGGACGACGCGGCCCACGGCTTCCTCGACGTCGATGTGGTGGAGGGCACCCTCACCGCGAAGCTCGTGAAGACGGACGGCGGCGTGCTCGACTCCTTCTCCCTCACCAAGCAGCTGCCCGCCCCCACCGAGCCGCCCCAGGGCACGCTCAACGTCACCGTCGGCAACGCCAGCGGCGACGCCCCCCACACGGCCTCGTTCGTCGCGACGGCCTCCCAGCCGGGCACCACCGTCACCTGGGACTTCGGTGACGGCGCCACCGCCCAGGGGCTCCAGGTGGAGCACGTCTACACCCAGCCCGGCACCTACACCGTGACCACCACGGCCACCGGACTGAGCGCCACCACCGTCGTCACCGTGACGGCCAGCGGCACCTCCGACCCGGGCACTGGCGGAGAGGACCCCGGCACGGACACGGGGACCGACCCTGGTACCTCCAACCCGCGCCCGGAGCTGCCCTCGACGCCTTCGACGCCGGGCGTCACCCCCGGTGAGGACTCGGGAGGAGGCGGAGGCTGCGCCGCCGGTCCGGGCGTCCTGGTTCCCGCCGCCGGGCTCCTCGTGGCGGGCCTCGTCCGCCGACGTCGCCGGAGCCGCTGACCCCCGCGTCGCCGGCCCCCTCCCCTCCTCCAACTGGCGCTCGGACGCCCGCTGACCGGTCCCCCGGGGCCTTCCGGGGGCGTCTTTTGCGTTCCCTGCTTGTCAAGCCGGCCCGGGGGATGCGAAGGCCCATGCCACATGGCCACGACTCGCAAGCCTGGACCTTCCCGCGGTGCCGCCTCGAAGTCCGGCGGGCCCCGCTCGTCCCGCCCCGGCGGCCCGGGACCTTCCCGCGGTGCCGCCCCCCAATCGAAGCCCGGCGGCCCCCGCTCCTCCCGCTCCGACGGCCCGGCGCCTTCCCGCGATGCCGCCCCGAAATCGAAGCGCGGCGGCGGCGGGCTGCACCCGCCCCGCACCGGCGCCCCGAAGCGCAAGGAAGGCGGCGGACGCGCCGACAAGCCCAAGATGAGCCGCGCCCAGCACGAGCGGGCCCGTCCCAACCCGAACCGCCCCCTGCGCGAGGACCTGGTCCTCCAGGCGTGCCTCGAAGCCTACGGCGGCGTGCGCCGCGAGGGCCGGCTGTCCGACCGCGCGCTGGAGTTCGTCCTGCGCAGGAAGACGCTGCTCTACTCCACCGAGCGCCGCGCCGTGGCCGAGCGCGTCTACGCGCTCTTGCGCCGCCAGCGCACCGTGGACTTCCTGCTGGAGCACTCCCAGCACAACTTCGAGACCCTGGATGGCACCCGCCAGGACGTCATGCGGCTGGCCGCGTCCCGCATCCTCCACGGCGAGGACCCCAACTATGTCTCGCGCACCAGCGGCCTGTCCGGCACGGACCTCACCGTGCTCGACCGCCTCCCGGACGCCGCCGCCGAACTCGACGGCATGCCCGAGGCCAAACGCTTCCCCATCGCCGCGTCGCTGCCGGACTTCCTCGCGGAGAAGTTCCGCGCCGTCTTCGGCAAGGACGCCAGCCGCGCCGCCGAGGCGATGAACGAGCGCGCCCCGCTCAACGCCCGCGTCAACGCCCTCAAGGGCGACCGCGACGTGCTCCAGGAGCGCCTGGCCGCGGAAGACGTGGAGTCCACGAAGCCCACGCCGCTGTCCCCCCTGGGCATCACGCTGGAGACGCGGCTCAACATCTTCTCGCTCCAGAACTTCAAGGACGGCTGGCTCGAAATCCAGGACGAGGGCAGCCAGTTGCTCGGCATGCTCGTGGACGCGCCGCCCACCCGCGTCGTGGACGCGTGCGCCGGAGCCGGCGGCAAGACGCTCCAGTTGGCCGCGCAGATGAAGAACCGAGGCGACCTGCACGCGCTCGACGTGGACGAAGGCCGCATGGAGGATCTGCGCAAGCGCGCGCGCCGCGCCGGCGTCCACAACGTGCGCACGCAGATCATCCCGCCCGAGGGCCCGGAAGCGCAGGCCGCGCTCGAGCCCCTCAAGGGTCTGGCGGACCGCGTGCTGGTGGACGCGCCGTGCAGCGGCACCGGCACCTTCCGCCGCAAGCCGGACGCGAGATACCGCCTCACCCCTGAGTCCCTGGAGATGCACGTGGCCCGGCAGAAGGCGCTGCTCGAGCGCTTCTCCACGATGGTGAAGCCCGGCGGCCGGCTCATCTACGGCACGTGCAGCGTGCTGCGCGAGGAGAACGAGAACGTGGTGGAGGACTTCCTGTCCCGCCACCCCGACTTCACCGTCCGCCCCGTGGCCGAAATCCTGGGCGCCGAGCTGGGCAAGAAGGTGAGCTCCGGCCCCTTCATGCGCCTGGCCCCACACACCCACGGCACCGACGGCTTCTTCGGCGCCGTGCTCGTCCGCGCGAAGTAATCCCGCCCGTCGTTCCCCGCAGAAAGGCATCCCGGCCATGTCGCAAGCCGTCCACTACCGCGTCGCCATGCCCCGTCCGCATGCGCACCTGTTCGAGGTGGAGGCCACCTTCCCCGCCGGCCCCGACGCGCTCGACGCGGCGATGCCGGTGTGGACGCCGGGCAGCTACCTGGTGCGCGAATACGCGCGCCAGGTGCAGGACGTCAGCGCCGTGGACGAAGGCGGCCAGCCGCTGCCGGTGCGCCGCGTGGACAAGCGCACCTGGCGCGTGGAGGCGCGGGGCCACGCCGTCACCCTGCGCTACCGCGTCTACGCGAACGAGCTCACCGTGCGCACCAGCCACCTGGACGGCAGCCACGGCTACTTCAACGGCGCCACCGTGTTCCTCTACACGGAGGGCACGCGCGAGCTGCCCCACCACGTCACCGTGGACGCGCCCCCCGGCTGGCGCACGACCTGCGCGCTGGACTCGGAAGGCAGCACCTTCCACGCGCGGGACTACGA
This sequence comes from Myxococcaceae bacterium, assembly GCA_004173515.1. Taxonomy (GTDB): domain Bacteria; phylum Myxococcota; class Myxococcia; order Myxococcales; family Myxococcaceae; genus Corallococcus. The sequence continues at coordinate 7,803 of SECN01000252.1, forward strand.
CACGCTGGTGGACAGCCCCTTTGAGGTGGGCCCGCACACGCCGCTCACCTTCACCGCCGCGGGCGTGCCGCACGAGGTGGTGGTGTGGGGCGACAGCGTGCCGGACGCGGAGCGGCTGTGCGTGGACCTGCAGCGCATCTGCGAAGCGCAGGCGCGCATGTACGACGGCCTTCCGATGAAGCGCTACGTGTTCTTCGTCTACCTCACCGACAAGGGCCGGGGCGGGCTGGAGCACCAGGCCTCCACGGCGCTGCTCTTCCCGCGCACGGGTCTGGCGTCGCACCGGGGCTGGGAGGACTTCCTCACGCTGGCGGCGCACGAGTACTTCCACCTGTGGAACATCAAGCGCGTGAAGCCGCGCGCGCTGGTGCCGTTCGACTACTCGCAGGAGAACTACACCACGCTGCTGTGGGCCTTCGAGGGCGGCACCGCCTACTACGACAACCTCTTCGTGCGCCGCGCCGGGCTGATGTCCGCGGCGCGCTACCTGGCCCGCCTGGGGGAGACCTTCAGCCTGCTGCACTCCACCCCGGGCCGCCGCGTGCAGACGCTCACCGAGGCGTCGCTCGTCAGCTGGGTGAAGCACTACCGCCCCGACGAGCACTCCCCCAACAGCGCCGTCTCCTACTACCTGAAGGGCGAGGTCGTCTGCGCGCTGCTGGACCTGGAGGTGCGCCGCGCCACGCGGGACGCGAAGTGCCTGGATGATGTCATGCGGTGGCTGTGGCAACACCATGGCGACGGCTCCGGCGTGCCGGAGGACGGCGTGGAGAAGGCGGCCAGCGCGGTGGCGGGCGTGGACCTGACACCCTTCTTCGATAGGGCGGTGCGCTCCACGGAGGACCTGGACTACGGCGTCTTCGCGCACGTGGGCCTGGAGGTGTCCTTCCGCGTGCGGGAGGCCCCCAACGACAAGGGCGGCACCCCGCCGCGCCTCAAGCAGGAGCCCAAGGCGAAGGGCTGGCTGGGCGTCACCCTGCGCGGCGCCGCGACGCTGTCCACCGTGCCGGAGGGCACGCCCGCGCTGGAGGCGGGCCTCTACCCGGAGGACGACGTGGTGGCGCTGGACGGCTGGCGCGTGGACGGCGCGGGCCTCATCGCGCGCTGCGAGGACAAGCGCCCGGGCGACACGGTGAAGGTGACGCTGTTCCGCCGCGACCGGCTGCTGGAGGTGCCGGTGGTGCTGGGCCAGAAGCCCGCGGATGCCGTGTGGCTCCAGCGCGTGGAGCGCCCCACCGACGCGCAGAAGGCCGCGTTCCAGGCTTGGCTCGGCGCGCCCTGGGACGAGACGACCAGCCCGGCGTAGTAGGCTTCCGCGGCACCATGGCCGCCCCCGCCTCCACCCGGTGCCCGTCCCACCCATCCGCCGTCGCCGGCTGGCGGTGCGAGCAATGCGAGTCGCCCCTGTGCCCCGCCTGCGTGGAGACCCGGCGCATGGGCCCGGTGGAGTACTTCGCCTGCGGTCGCTGCGGTGGCACGGCGAACGTGCTCTTGCGCCACCGCTCCGACTTCGACTTCCGGCAGCGGCTGATGGACGCCCTGCGCTTTCCCATCTCCGGGCCGGGCCTCCAGACGCTCGTGGCCGTCAGCCTGATGCTGGCCGTCCTGCGCTCGCTCGCGGTCGGCATCCGCCTGTTCCAGGTGCTGCCGCTGACGCTCGCGCTGGGCGTCTTCTGGGCCACCTTCTTCGCGCTGGTGAAGGGCGCGGCCCGGGGCGAGCAGGATCCGCAGCCCCCCGGCTTAACCGATGTCGTCCGCGACAACCTGGTGCCGGGCCTGCGCGGACTGGGCGTCACCGTGGGCGTGTTGCTGCCCGCGCTCACGCGAGCCCTGTCCCTGGCGCCACCGTCCGACCATCACCTCCTGCTCCGCGTCTTTGGCGCGCCCCTGGAGACCGTGATGTCTCCGGCCGCGGTGGAGGATCCGCTCACCTGGGGGCTCCTGCTCCTGGGCTTCCTGTGGCTGCCGTGGGCGTGGCTGCTGGCCTCCATGGGCCAGTCGGTTCTCGGCGCGCTGCATCCGGGCCGGGCGCTCGCGTGCATCCGGGCCCTGGGGCGCGACGCGCTCCAGGTGATGGGCGTGTTCGTGCTGCTGGCCGTCGTCCACGCGGCGATGCACCGGCAGGCCAGCCAGGTCCTGGAGTTCAACCTCTTCTTCCTGCCCCGGTGGATCGCGGAGGCGATGACGCTGGTGGCCCCGTTCGCCACCGCGAACGTGCTGGGGCGGGTGTTGTTCGTGTACGGCGACGCGCTGGGCTACCTGCCCGCGCGCGACTTCCTGGTGCCCGTGCTGGGCGACACCGCGCCGGAGCGCGCGCCCCCGCCCTTGCGGTCCACCCCGCCCGG
>SECN01000736.1 GCA_004173515.1 Myxococcaceae bacterium
CAGACTCCTACGGGAGGCAGCAGTGGGGAATATTGGACAATGGGCGCAAGCCTGATCCAGCCATACCGCGTGGGTGAAGAAGGCCTTCGGGTTGTAAAGCCCTTTTGTTGGGAAAGAAAAGCAGTCGGTTAATACCCGATTGTTCTGACGGTACCCAAAGAATAAGCACCGGCTAACTTCGTGCCAGCAGCCGCGGTAATACGAAGGGTGCAAGCGTTACTCGGAATTACTGGGCGTAAAGCGTGCGTAGGTGGTGGTTTAAGTCTGTTGTGAAAGCCCTGGGCTCAACCTGGGAATTGCAGTGGATACTGGGTCACTAGAGTGTGGTAGAGGGTAGCGGAATTCCCGGTGTAGCAGTGAAATGCGTAGAGATCGGGAGGAACATCCATGGCGAAGGCAGCTACCTGGACCAACACTGACACTGAGGCACGAAAGCGTGGGGAGCAAACAGGATTAGATACCCTGGTAGTCCACGCCCTAAACGATGCGAACTGGATGTTGGGTGCACTTTGGCACGCAGTATCGAAGCTAACGCGTTAAGTTCGCCGCCTGGGGAGTACGGTCGCAAGACTGAAACTCAAAGGAATTGACGGGGGCCCGCACAAGCGGTGGAGCATGTGGTTTAATTCGATGCAACGCGAAGAACCTTACCTGGCCTTGACATGTCGAGAACTTTCCAGAGATGGATTGGTGCCTTCGGGAACTCGAACACAGGTGCTGCATGGCTGTCGTCAGCTCGTGTCGTGAGATGTTGGGTTAAGTCCCGCAACGAGCGCAACCCTTGTCCTTAGTTGCCAGCACGTAATGGTGGGAACTCTAAGGAGACTGCCGGTGACAAACCGGAGGAAGGTGGGGATGACGTCAAGTCATCATGGCCCTTACGGCCAGGGCTACACACGTACTACAATGGTTGGTACAGAGGGTTGCAATACCGCGAGGTGGAGCCAATCCCAGAAAGCCAATCTCAGTCCGGATCGGAGTCTGCAACTCGACTCCGTGAAGTCGGAATCGCTAGTAATCGCGAATCAGCATTGTCGCGGTGAATACGTTCCCGGGCCTTGTACACACCGCCCGTCACACCATGGGAGTGGGTTGCTCCAGAAGCAGGTAGTCTAACCGCAAGGGGGACGCTTGCCACGGAGTGGTTCATGACTGGGGTGAAGTCGTAACAAGGTAGCCGTATCGGAAGGTGCGGCTGGATCACCTCCTTTCGAGAACGACTTCACCACCCCAAGGTGCCCACACAAGATACCTGCATCCAGAAGCACGCATTGCCGTGCCAGGTCCCCCACGCGGGGCTGTAGCTCAGCTGGGAGAGCACCTGCTTTGCAAGCAGGGGGTCATCGGTTCGATCCCGATCAGCTCCACCAGTCCTCCTGCCGTTCCCGTCGACTTCGATCGGAACCGTGGAACTACACGGGTCTGTAGCTCAGGTGGTTAGAGCGCACCCCTGATAAGGGTGAGGCCGGTGGTTCGAGTCCTCCCAGACCCACCATTCCGCGGATCGGATCCGCGCAAGCCTGAGTCCCTGGCCGGACACTTCTGGATCAGCACACTGAAGATATTTGATGGCGCGACGTTGAAGTGCGCGCCATGCTCTTTGAAAACTTGGGACGTAAACAAGCGTTTTGGTTCTGTCGAACCAGACGTGTCGTTGAGGCAAGTAGGCGAAGCAACACGAGTTGTTTGTTGTATGGCTCCGAGGCGACTTGGAGTTATATGGTCAAGCGACTAAGCGCATACGGTGGATGCCTTGGCGGTCAGAGGCGATGAAGGACGTGGTAGCCTGCGAAAAGTCCCGGGGAGCTGGCAACAAGCTTCGATCCGGGAATGTCCGAATGGGGAAACCCACCGCGCAAGCGGTATCCCAGCTTGAATCTATAGGGCTGGGAGGCGAACTCAGGGAACTGAAATATCTAAGTACCTGAAGGAAAAGAAATCAACCGAGATTCCCTAAGTAGCGACGAGCGAACGGGGATAAGCCCAAAAGTCGTGCAAGTTCTAGCGGAACGGTCTGGAAAGTCCGGCCATAGACGGTGATAGCCCGGTATGTGAAAGGGCTTGTACGATGAAAGTGAGTAGGGCGGGGCACGTGAAACCCTGTCTGAACATGGGGGGACCATCCTCCAAGGCTAAATACTCCTGACCGACCGATAGTGAACCAGTACCGTGAGGGAAAGGCGAAAAGAACCCCGGAGAGGGGAGTGAAATAGAAAGCTAATCGAACCCGGAGATAGCTGGTTCTCCTCGAAAGCTATTTAGGTAGCGCCTCAGGTATCACTGTTGGGGGTAGAGCACTGTTATGGCTAGGGGGTCATCGCGACTTACCAAACCATGGCAAACTCCGAATACCAACACGTGCAAGCCTGGGAGACACACGGCGGGTGCGAACGTCCGTCGTGAAAAGGGAAACAACCCAGACCTGCAGCTAAGGTCCCAAAATCATGGCTAAGTGGGAAACGATGTGGGAAGGCACAGACAGCCAGGAGGTTGGCTTAGAAGCAGCCATCCTTTAAAGAAAGCGTAATAGCTCACTGGTCGAGTCGGCCCGCGCGGAAGATTTAACGGGGCTCAAGCCATGTACCGAAGCTCGGGGTTCACACGCAAGTGTGAGCGGTAGAGGAGCGTTCCGTACGCCTGCGAAGGTGGATCGTAAGGTCCGCTGGAGGTATCGGAAGTGCGAATGCTGACATGAGTAACGATAAAGGGGGTGAAAAGCCCCCTCGCCGAAAGCCCAAGGTTTCCTCGCGCAACGTTCATCGGCGCAGGGTTAGTCGGTCCCTAAGGCGAGGCGGAAACGCGTAGTCGATGGGAAGCTGGTCAATATTCCAGCACCTCGCACAACTGCGATGGGGTGACGGAGAAGGGTAGGTGTACCGGGCGTTGGTTGTCCCGGGGAAAGGCGGTAGGTGTGGACCTTAGGCAAATCCGGGGTCCTCTACACCGAGCACCGAGACGAGTCCTCTAGGACGAAGTCACTGATCCCACGCTTCCAGGAAAAACCTCTAAGCTTCAGGTTGTGCAGACCGTACCGTAATCCGACACAGGTAGGCAGGGTGAGAATCCCAAGGCGCTTGAGAGAACTCGGGTGAAGGAACTAGGCAACATAGCACCGTAACTTCGGGAGAAGGTGCGCCCGGAGATGTGGCTACATGCGTAGCTGAGCATTTCCGGGCCGCAGTGACCAGGCCGCTGCGACTGTTTATCAAAAACACAGCACTCTGCAAACACGAAAGTGGACGTATAGGGTGTGACACCTGCCCGGTGCCGGAAGGTTAATTGATGGGGTCAGCCGCAAGGCGAAGCTCTTGATCGAAGCCCCGGTAAACGGCGGCCGTAACTATAACGGTCCTAAGGTAGCGAAATTCCTTGTCG
>SECN01000737.1 GCA_004173515.1 Myxococcaceae bacterium
TCCATCGACAGGGGGCGCCGGGGTGGGCAGCATGGCGCCGCCATGAACGTCGACCAAGCCCTCGCCTCGTCCGAGCGCATCTGGGAGCAGGAAATCCTGCCCGCGCTGGAGCGCTACATCCGCATCCCCAACAAGTCGCCCGCCTTCGACCCGGACTGGGTGAAGACCGGCCACATGGAGCAGGCCGTCCAGCTCATCTCGGAGTGGTGCCGCGCGCAGGCCGCGCACCTGCCGGGGCTGACGGTGGAGGTGGTGCGGCTGAAGACGCCGGACGGCAAGGAGCGCACGCCCGTCATCTACATGGAAGTGCCCGGCACGCGCGGCGACGACACGGTGCTCTTGTACGGGCACCTGGACAAGCAGCCGGAGATGACCGGCTGGCGCGAGGGCCTGACGCCGTGGACCCCCGTGCGCGAGGGCGACAAGCTCTACGGGCGCGGCGGCGCGGATGACGGCTACTCGGCGTTCGCTTCGCTGTCGGCGCTGCGGCTGCTCAAGGAGCAGGGCGTTCCGCACGCGCGCTGCGCGGTCATCATCGAGGCGTGCGAGGAGTCCGGCAGCTACGACCTGCCCGCTTACATCGAGGCGCTGGCGCCGCGCATCGGCAAGCCGTCACTGGTGGTGTGCCTGGACTCGGGCTGCGCGAACTATGAGCAGCTCTGGATGACCACCAGCCTGCGCGGCATGGTCGCCGGCAACCTGCGCGTGGACATCCTCACGGAGGGCGTGCACTCCGGTGACGCGACGGGCGTGGTGGCCTCGTCCCTGCGCATCATGCGGCAGTTGCTGTCGCGCGTGGAGGACGAGCAGACGGGCCACATCAAGGTGGACGCGCTGCACACGCAGATTCCGGAAGGCCGGCGCGAGCAGGCCAAGGCGGCGGCGCGGACGCTGGGCGACGAGCTGTACACCAAGTTCCCCTGGGTGGAGGGCTCGGGCCCGGTGACGAAGGACGGCGAGGAGCTGGTGCTCAACCGCACCTGGCGTCCGGCGCTGGCGCTGACGGGCGTGGAGGGCCTGCCGGCGCTCGCGAGCGCGGGCAACGTGCTGCGCCCCTTCACCACGCTGAAGCTGTCCATGCGCATTCCCCCGCGCGTGGACCCCAAGGCGGCGGCGAAGGCGCTCAAGGACGTGTTGGAGAAGGATCCGCCGTACGGCGCGAAGGTGACGTTCGACGGGGACAAGGCGAGCGTGGGTTGGGACGCGCCGCCCCTGGCCGGCTGGCTGTCGCGCGCGGTGGAGTCCGCGTCGAAGTCCTGCTTCGGCAAGCCCGCGATGGCGATGGGCGAGGGCGGCACCATCCCTTTCATGGGCATGCTGGGCGAGCGCTTCCCGGAGGCGCAGTTCCTCATCACCGGCCTGCTGGGGCCGGGCAGCAACGCGCACGGGCCCAACGAGTTCCTGCACATCCCCACCGGCAAGAAGCTCACGGGATGAAGCGACGTCACCGGAAGGCACCATGCCGAGCACGCCCCGCAGGGCCTCCCAGGTCCGAGCCCAGCCCCTCCTCGCGGTCCGCGATGTCGCCGCGAGCAGCCAGTGGTACCAGACGCTCCTGGGCTGCGAGGGCACGCACGGCGGTGACGAGTACGAGATGCTCGTCAGCAACGGCGAGCCCCTGTTGCAGTTGCACGCCTGGGACCTGGAGGAGCACCCGAACCTGGTGGGGCCGGACTCGGCGCCCCGGGGACACGGCGTGCTCCTGTGGTTCGAGACGACGGACTTCGATGCCTCGGTCGATGCGGCGCACGGGTTGAAGGTGGACTGGGTGGAAGCGCCCCACGTCAACCCGAACTCACGCCGCTGGGAGTTCTGGGTCCGCGACCCGGATGGCTACGTCATCGTCCTGTCGGCGGAGTCGCGCCGGAAGGCCTGAGCGGACGTGGGGGGAAGGGCTGAAGCTGCCTCACGCGACCTCCACACAGGTGCTGGGTGCCAGCCGGACCGGTGGCAGGAGGGCGCCTCAGCGCCCCGTCTTGATGCCCAGCGACGAGCCTGACGGAGGCTTCGTCGGCGGCTTCTGCGGCCGCGCCGCCCGGCGTTGCAGCGCCACCGCCACCGTGGGCGCGTCCGCCGCGGACACCTGCCGCGTCACCGGCTCATAACCGTTGAGCGCCAGCGTCACCGACACCGACGGCTCTCCAGGCACCAGCGGCAGCGCGACCGGCGTGGTGCCGCGCTCCTCGCCCGCCACCTGCACCGTGGCGCCCGACGGTTCGCTCGTCACCATCAGGCGCACCGGCTGGGGCGGGGTGTTCTCCGGACGCGCGGGCGACTCGGGCGGCGTGCGCCCCTGGGTCTCCTCCGGCGTCCGGGTGACCGTCGCCACCGGCGGAGCGGGGACGGCCGTCTCCGCGCCGCGCAGCCACACCACCGCCGCGCCGCCCAACACCAGGGCCACGCCCCCCGCCACATACGGCAGCCACGTGCGCCGCTTCGGCGCCACCGGGGCCTGGAGGGCCGCGGTGCCCCGCGTGGACTCGGGCTCCACGCGCGTGGGCGGACGGGACGGCGGCCCCACCAGCTTCGACGCGCGCGACGAGGCGAGCCCTCGCGCACCCGACGTGGGCATGCCGTTGCGCGAGGAGTTGGACTGCGAATCCAGGTCCGCGTCCTCGGCCAGCTGGTCCAGCTTCGCCGGGTCAGACTCCGTGGCGATGCGCTCCGCGTACAGGCCCCGCAGGTACGCGGCCAGGTGCGCGCTGCTGGATGGCAGCCGCAGGTTGAGCGCGTAGTCCTCCAGCGCCAGCCGGAACGCGGCGCAGTCCGGATAGCGGCCCTCCGGCGTGGGCGCGAGCGCCTTGAGCAGCACCTCGTCCAGGCCGGGCGGCAGCTTCGGGTTGAGCTGCGACGGCGGCGGAATCTGGCAGTCGCGCACCAGCCGCAGCGTCATCAGGTCCGTGTCGCCCTTGAAGAGGCGCTTGCCCGTGAGCAGCTCCCACATCACCACGCCCAGCGCGAACTGGTCGCTGCGGCCATCCACGGCGAGGCCGTTGGCCTGCTCCGGCGACATGTACGGGTACTTGCCCTTGAGCACGCCCGTCGCCGTCTGCTGCCCGCTGGTGGCCGCCTTCGCCACGCCGAAGTCGATGACCTTCACGCCCCCGTCGAACCCGACGAGCACGTTCTGCGGCGACACGTCCCGGTGCACCAACTGGAGCGGATGGCCCTGCCCGTCGCGAGCGCCGTGCGCGTACGACAGGCCCGCCGCCGCGTCCGCGATGATGCGGATCACCAGCCCCACCGGCAGCGGCTTCTCCTGCTTGCGCGAGAAGCGGTCCAACCGCCGCACGTCCTCGCCCTGCACGTACTCCATCGCCAGGCAGTGACGGCCTTCAATCTCCGTCAGGTCCAGGATGGTGATGAGGTTCGGGTGCGACAGGCGCGCGACCAGCCGCGCCTCCTCCAGGAACATGTCCAGGAACTCTTCGTCCTCGGCCGAGGCGATTTTTTTCAGCAGCTCATATTTCCCGAACGCGACCGCCATGTCTGAGCGGAAGGATATCGCTCTTTCTCACCGGGCAGGAAACAGCCGATTTCCAAAAAGACAGGGAGCCTGTCCTGCAGGGAGGGGCCTGCCTCACTACCCAGGGAGGTGGGAGGCAGGCAGGCGGTCGCCGGATGTCCGGTGCTTCACGCCTTCATCTTGTAGCCGGAGCGCAGCACGCCGTACGTGACGCCGGTGGCCACCGCGGCGGTGCCCGCGAGGATGGCGCCCCCGACGAGCGGGGAGAACAGGCTGCTGCCCAGCATCCCGTGCCGCAGGCCCTCCACCATGTAGACCATGGGGTTGAAGAGGCTCACCTGGCTCCAGGGCGAGGGCAGCTCGCGCACCGAATAGAAGACGCCGCCCAGGAACGTGAGTGGAAGCATCACGAACGTGGGGAAGAAGTTGATCTGTTCGAACTTCTCCGCCCACACGGCGGCGAGCATGCCCAGCACGCTGAACACGTAGCTGGAGAGCAGCAGGAAGTAGAGCGTCGCCAGCGGGTGCACCAGGCTGAAGCCGGAGAACACGGAGGCGACCATCCAGGTGAGCAGGCCCACCACGAGGCCGCGAATCATCGCTCCGCCGATGAAGCCCACCATCAGCTCGCCGGGCCCCAGCGGGGCGACGAGCAGGTCCACCACGGTGCCCTGAATCTTGGTGATGAACAGCGACGAGCTGCTGTTGAGGAACGCGTTGTTCGCGATGCCCAGGAACACGAGCCCGGGCACGATGAAGTGCAGGTACGGGTGGCCTTCCACTTCGTGCACGCGGCCGGAAATCGAGTAGCCGAAGACGATGAAGTACAGCGTGGTGCTGATGAGGGGCGACAGGACGGTCTGGCCCGGCACGCGCATGAAGCGCCGGACCTCCTTCGCGAACAGCGT
>SECN01000253.1 GCA_004173515.1 Myxococcaceae bacterium
CGGCGCGGCTCTACACGGACCTGGGGTTGTTCACCACGGATCCGGACATTGGCGCGGACGTGGCGGATGTCTTCAACTTCCTGACGGGCTTTGGCCGGCCGCGCTCCTTCCGCAAGCTGTTGGTGGCGCCGCTCACCATGCGCGAGGGGTTGATGGAGGAGATCAAGAAGACCATCGCGGCGCACACGCCGGAGACGCCGGCGCGCATCCTGATGAAGATGAACGCGCTGGTGGACCCCGGCATCATCCGGGGCCTGTACGACGCGTCGCGCGCGGGCGTGAAGGTGGAGCTCAACGTGCGAGGCATCTGCTGCCTCAGGCCCGGGGTGCCGAACGTGTCCGAGCACATCCGGGTGGTGTCCAACCTGGGCCGCTTCCTGGAGCACCCGCGCATCTATTCGTTCGAGCGGGGCGCGACGTCGCGTTGCTACATCGGATCCGCGGACATGATGCCGCGCAACCTGGACCACCGCGTGGAGATATTGGCGCCGGTGGAGGAGCCTGGCTTGAGCGCGCAGGTGCGCGACGTGGTGGAGCGCTGCATGGTGGACACGAGCGGCTCCTGGGAGCTGGCCTCGGACGGCACCTGGCGCCGGCGCATTCCGCCGGCCACCGGAGACAAGCGCTCCGCCCAGGGCGAGCTGATGGACCGTGCCATCCGGATGGTCCACATGCAGAGTGGCCGTCCGGTGACGTGAGGTCCCGACTGGCGGCTCAGATCTCGTGGTTCACGAGGTTGAACACCGCCACGCGGTGCGACTGCGGGTACAGCACGATGAACAGGTGGTTCCAGTCGTGCGCGCCCGCGGCCACCAGGTACGACGCGTAGTAGTACGCGATCTGCACCTGCTCCGTGCCGTTGCCCAGCTCCGTCAACAGGTGCGGATCCAACGCGTCGAAGAAGAAGAGCTGCTGCGACATCGTGCTGAACGGCACGTTGCCCTGGAAGCGGAACGGGGTGCGGTCGTCCTGCCGCAGCGCGAGCACCGACTCCACCGCGTCCGCCAACGTCGGCGTCTGCGTGGACGTCCACGGGAAGCTGTAGACATCCAGCGTGCCGTCGCACCAGTTGTTGTACGTGTCGCATTCCTCGTTGCCCGCCTCCATGTCGGCTTCGAGCAACGCCGTCGGGCCCTCGTACTCCAGCTCAATCTGGCTCAGCCGCGACTCCACCGAGCGCACCGACCGCGTGGCCTCCGGCGTCGGCGTCGGCTCCTCCGTCGGCGCGGGCGGCGCGTTGCACGCACCCAACCACAGCACGGAAGCCAGCACGGACAACTGCACCCGGTGTCGAAGCATGGTCACATCCTTGAGCAGTGAAACAGGGAGCCCTGGCTCTGCCACACCCCCGTCCCCACCCTCAAGTGACAACACCCGCGTGACGCCTCCGTGACGTTTGTCATCACGGAGTGACTGGAAATCTTCAGCCCCGGTCGCCCAGCGCACCCCGGGCGGCGTCCTCTCGGCGGTGTGCCTCCACCTCGGGCACCTCCTCCCAGCGGATCCACCCGGCCCGGGCCGCGTGCCTCGCGGCGGCCACCGTGTCATCCACCACCACCAGCTCGCTGCCGCCCGCGCGGATGTCCTCCGCAATGCTGGTCATCTCCTCGCCGCGCTTGGAGCGGCCCGGCACGTTGCGGATGTAGACGCAGCGGATGCGGCCGGGGAACTCGCGCACGATGGTGCGGTAGTGCTCCGCGTCCTCCTGCCCGCTGTCTCCAATCAACACGAACGGCAGATGCGACAGCGTCTCCAGCACGCCGCGAATCTTGTCCAGCTTGTGCCCGTGTCCCCCGCCCGGCGCGAAGCCATGCCGCGACAGTCCCCAGTCGCGCAGCAACAGCGGACCGATGGGGATGCGGTGGATGGAGAGGAATTCATCCAGGTGCTCGTAGAGGTTCCACGGGCTGCTGGAGACATAGAAGATGGGGTTGTCCGCCGTGCCGCTCGCGCCCGCCTGGAGCGCCGCGTAGAAGGCGTCCACGCCCGGGAACGGCAGCCGCCCCCGGTGCTCCGTGAGGAACAGCGCCCACGCGCGCTTGAGCGGATCCGTCACCCCCGTGGCGATGACAGTGTCGTCGATGTCGCTGATGACGCCCAGCTCCGCGCTGGACCCCGCCACCCGCACCGGCGCCGACACGCGCGGCACGCCTTCCGCCTCCGGCGACAGCAGCTCCAGCTCCACCATGTGCCAGCCCGAGCGCACCCCCGAAGGCGGCGGCACCCACAGCTCCAGGAAGCCCTCCTCGTCCGTCGTGCCCTCCCAGTGCTTGTCCCCCCAGCGCACCGCCACATGCGCGCTGGCGATCTCCCGCGTCATGTAGCGCTTGTAGGAGGCGACCGCGCTGCTCAACAGCGTGTGCCGCTGGCGCGAGGGCTTCACCTTGCGCTCCTCCAGCACGCGCGCCTTGATGACCACGCGCTCCGGGGTGCCGTAGCCCCGGTACGGCAGGATGCGCAGCGGCGGGGCGATGCCCAGCCCCTTGCGCACGCGGCGGCTGAGCACGTCGTAGTGGGCATCCGCCTTCACGGCGAAGCGGAACAGCAGCGGGTACAGGTCGGACATGGCGGGTGCCCGCACTCTATCAGTCTCCGTGCGTCAATCGTGGCGTCCCAACGTCTTGTCCAGGTTGAACGCGGCGCTGATGAGCGACAGGTGCGTGAGCGCCTGCGGGAAGTTGCCCAGCGCCTCGCCCGACATGCCCGTCTGCTCCGCGTAGAGCCCCAGGTGGTTCGCGTAGCCCAGCATCCGCTCGAAGATGAGCCGCGCCTCGTCCAGCAGGTCCGGCCGGGCCGCGCTCGCGCGCGTCATCGCCTCCACCAGCCAGAAGCTGCACAGGTTGAAGGTGCCTTCGCTGCCCTCGATGCCATCCAGCTTCTCGTCCGCCTCGTAGCGGAACACCAGTCCGTCCGACGTCAGGCCCCCTTCGCGCGGCGGCTTGCGGATGAGGTCCAGCGTGGAGAGCATCCGCGGATCCACCGGCGACAAGAAGAACACCAGCGGCATCAGGAGGTTGGCCGCGTCCAGCGCCTCGTGCCCATAGGCCTGGATGAAGGCGCCCTTCTCCGGACACCAGCCCTTCTCCATGATCTCCTCGAAGATGGCGTCGCGCGTGGTCAGCCACTTCGCGCGGTCCGCGGGCAGGCTGCGCTTGTCCGCAAGCCGGATGGCCCGGTCCACCGCCACCCAGCACATCAGCTTCGAATAGACGAAGTGCCGGCGCGAGCCGCGGATCTCCCAGATGCCCTCGTCCTCCTTCTGCCAGTTCTCGCAGACCCAATCCACCAGTCGGCGCAGGTGCCGCCAGAAGTCATACGAGATGGGCGCCGCGTACTTGTTGGACAGGTACACGGAGTCCATCAGCTCGCCGTAGATGTCCAACTGCAACTGGTTCGCCGCCATGTTGCCGATGCGCACCGGCTTCGCGCCGCCATAGCCAGCCAGGTGCTTCAGCTCCTCCTCCTTCGGCACCGGGCTGCCATCCAGGCTGAACATCAGGGGCAGCGGCCCGTCCCCGGACTCCGCGCACCGCGCCTCCACCCAGCGCATGAATGCGGCGGCCTCCTCGTCGAAGCCGATGCGCATGAACGCGTAGACGGTGAAGGCCGCGTCCCTCAACCAGCAGAAGCGGTAGTCCCAATTGCGCGTGCCCCCGGGGGACTCCGGCAGGCTGCACGTGGGCGCCGCGACGATGGCGCCCGACGGCTCGAACGTCATCAGCTTCAGGGCCAGCGCCGAGCGCTGCACCATCTCCCGCCAGCGCCCCGTGTACTTGCACTTCGACAGCCAGTGCCGCCAGTAGTCCACCGTGTCCCGGAAGAGCTGCTCCGCGGACTCATGCGTGTGCAGATGCTGGTGGCAACCCTCCACCCCGCCCTCGCGCAGGGTGAAGACCATGGACTGGCTCTCCTTCAGCGTGAAGTGCGCGACGACGCCCCGGCCCTCCTGCTCCAGCTTCACCGGCGTCACCAACTGCATGCTCAGGTCCTTCGACACGAAGGCCGCGCCACCGCTCACGAGGTGCGTCTCGTGTTCGTCCCGCGCGTAGTTGAACGCCGGGAAGCACTCCATGCGGAAGGCCATCTCCCCGCGCACCACGCGGATGCGGCGCAGCACCTCACGCCCCTCCGCCCTCGCGCCCCTGCCCAGGGGCATCAGGTCGATGAGTTCCCCCACGCCGTCCGGCGTGTAGAAGCGCGTCACCAGCACGTTGGTGTCCGGCCAGTAGAACTGGCGCTTCATCACCCCGTCCGGCTCCGGCGACACGCGCCAGTACCCGCCCTTCTCCGGGTCCACCAGCGCCGCGAAGATGCTGGGACTGTCGAAGTGCGGGTAGCACAACCAGTCGATGGTGCCCTCCTGGCCCACCAGCGCCACGGTGCGCAGGTCTCCGATGACGCCATGGTCCTCGATGGCGACGCCGCCCTTCAGGTCCACATTGGGATTCACCGGGCATGCTCCTGGAACGTGATGACGTGTTTGATGCCGCCCTTCGCCTCCACCACCTTCGCGAACTCCGACGGCGGGTGGCGCTGGGTGATGAGCGCTTCGACCCTGCCGGGCCAGCGCGCACGGAAGCGGGCCAGGTCCTCCAGCGCCGCGCTGAAGTCCCCGTCCGACGCGTTCACCGTGCCGAACATCACCCGGTTGCCCAGCACCAGTTGCCCCAGCACCTCTTCACCGTGCAGCTCCAGCGGCTCCTCGCGCCCGGGCACGCCGGTGAAGATGAGCACGCCGTTCTCCTCCAACACCTTGAGCGAATCGAAGGCCACCTTCGACGCGCCCGTCGCCTCGTAGATGACGTCCACGCCGCCCCCCAGCTTCTGCTTCAGCGCCTCCACCGTGACCTCCTTCGAGGACACGTACGGAACGCCAATGGACTCGGATGCGGCGGCCTTCTCGTTGGGCTTGGGGCTGCGCGAATACACCGTCGTCTCGTAGCCCGCGCGCATCAGCGCCATCGCGCCCAGTTGCGCCACCGGCCCCGCGCCCAGCACCAGCGCCTTGCCGGGCTGCACCTTCCACGGCAGCCGCGACTGGATGTGCCCCACCTCCCTCAAGCCCTTCTCCGCGATGGTGAGCGGTTCGGTGAGCACCGCCACGCCGCGCAGCGCGTCGTCCGCGCGGTGCAGGTACGCGGCGTCCTCCACGAAGAACTCCGCGCAGAAGCCGTGCGCGCCCTGGATGCCGCGCTCCGTGTAGTCGCCCGTGATGCAGAAGTCCGGATGGCCATGGCGACACGCCGGGCAGCGCGTGTGCGGACACGGCCGGCGCACGCGCGGCACCACCAGGTCCCCGACCTTCAGGCCCTGCACGTGCGCGCCCACCTCCGCCACCTCGCCCACGCATTCATGGCCCAGGATGAGGTGGTCCTCGCCCTTCGGCGCCGCGCCGTGGTGGCCCTTCAGGATGTCCTGGTCGGTGCCGCAGACGCCCACCTCCAGCGTGCGCACCTTGACCTCGGTGGGGGAATGCAGGCGCGGTTCGGGCACGTCGAGGACCCGCACTTCGCGCGAGGGGAACGTGATGGCCACGGCCTTCATGGGCGGCTGACTCCTTGAGGAAAAAGGTGCGACGTCCCAGGACAAGGGGTGCGGACCCCCGACCCATGTCGCAAGTGCCTTTCGACCGTCCTGGCTTTTCCCGCCCCCGCCACCAGGGGCACCGGGCGCTGAACACCCCGCGCCGCCCGCCTGCCCGGAGGGCGACACTTGCGAGCGCGCGAAAGCACTGCCCCCCGGGGACTCGCGGGTCTATAGACGCAGGCCGTGCGTGCGCCCCCCTACCGTCGCAGTCGCGCCACCGCCATCGGCGCCACGGCCTTCCTGATGCTCGCCCTGCCCTTCCTGGTGCTGGGGGTGTTCTTCCTCGGCCAGAAGGCGCGCATGGACCTGCGGTGCGAACCCCAGGCCCCGTGCGTCCTCACCCGCTCCAGTTGGCTCGACCAGGAGGAGGTCGGCCGCTACGCGCCCCCGGACATCCTCCGCGTGGAGGTGGACCGCAGCCGCAGCCGCAGAAGCGGCGCGGCCCCCATCTTCCGGCCCCAGTTGGAGACGACCTCCGGCATGCAGCCGCTCGCCTTCCAGTGGACGGAGGATGAGGCGGAAGCGACGGCCTTCGCGGACACCGTGCGGCGCTATCTGACGGGCCCCCGCACGGACACGCTGGAGGTGTTCCGGGACGACCGCAAGGCGTCGCTGCGCGTGGGCAGCGCCTTCACCGGCGTGGGCCTGGCGGTGCTCGCCCTGAGCCTCTGGCTGCTGTCCCGCACGCTGGCGCATCGCAGGGCCGAACGCGCTGGCGCCCGCTAGCCCCCGGAAGCAGCCTGCCAGGCGACGTGGGAGGCTCCACCTGTCCTACAGTGAAAGGCGCCTGCCCGCTTCCGGTGACGCGCCTGTGCGACCCCAGGGCAGATGAATAGGTTGTGGAGAATGGTTCGACGCCTCATCGAGCGGTTGCGGGGCCTGCGCAAGGTGGCACCCCGCCTGCTGCGGCCCGCGAACGTGAACGCGGACCGGGCGAAGATCTCCATTGCCCAGTTGGGGCATCAATTCGCCAACAAGGTCGTCGCGCTCCAGGACGTGAACCTCAACGTCCGCTCGGGTGAGTTCGTCTGCCTGCTCGGCCCCTCCGGCTGCGGCAAGTCCACCCTGCTCTACGCGCTGGCGGGCCACGTGGCGCCCACCGGCGGCACCGTCGCCATCGACGGCAAGGCCATCCAGGGCCCCGGGCCGGACCGGCTCCTGATGTTCCAGGAGGCCGCGCTGTTTCCCTGGCTCACCGTGCGCGGCAACATCACCTTCGCGCTGGGCGCCCGGGGCGTCCCCCGCTCCCAGCGCCGCGAGCGCGCCGACACCTTCATCCAGCGCGTGCGCCTGGAGGGCTTCGCGGACTCGCTGCCGCATGAGCTGTCCGGCGGCATGAAGATGCGCGCGAGCCTCGCCCGCGCGCTCGCGGTGGACCCCACCGTGCTGCTGATGGACGAACCGTTCGGCGCGCTGGATGCCCAGACGCGCGTGCACATGCAGGAGCTGCTGCAGTCCATCTGGATCCGCTCCGGCAAGACGGTGGTGTTCGTCACCCACGACGTGCAGGAGGCCCTGATGCTGGGCACCCGCGTGGTGCTGATGGCGCCCCGCCCCGGCCGCGTGGTGGAGGACCTGGAGATCCACCTGCCCATGCCCCGCTCGCTGGAGGACCCTTCACTGGACGCGATGGCCCGCGACATCCGCCACCGGCTGCGCGCCGTGGAGGGCTCGCCGCTGGAGGCCCAGCGCCTGGAGCCCGAGCCCCGTCGCACGCAGACGCCCTCCAGCCTGCCGCGCCCCAGTGTCGTGACCGGACGGTGAGGGACTCCGCCATGCTGAAGTGGGCGCAGAAGCTGGGGATGATCGCGCTGCTGTTCGCCCTCTGGGAGGGCCTGTCGCGCGCGGGCGTGTGGAACAAGCACCTGTTCCCCGGCGCGCTGGAGGTGGTGGAGACGCTCGTCGCCATGGTCCGCGACGGCCGGATGGGCGGCGCGACGGCGCGCTCCATGGGGCGGCTGGTGCGCGCCTACCTCGTGTCGGTGGCCATCGGCGTGCCGCTGGGGTTGCTCATCGCGCGGCTGGCCTTCTTCCGCAACGCGGTGAAGCCCGTGGTGATGGGCCTGCAGGCGCTGCCCTCCATCTGCTGGCTGCCGCTGGCCCTGTTGTGGTTCGGCCTCAACGACACCGCCATCCTCTTCGTGGTGGTGATGGGCAGCGTGCTGGGCATCTCCATCGCCACCGAGGACGCGGTCAACGGCCTGGACCCGCAGCTCGCGCGCGTGGCGCGGACTCTGGGCGTGAAGGGCCCGCGCTTCTACTTCGGCGTGCTGCTGCCCGGCGCCCTGCCCGGCATCGTCACCGGCCTCAAGCTGGGGTGGAGCTTCGCGTGGCGCGCGCTGCTCGCGGGCGAGCTGCTCTTCGTCTCCGGCGGCCTGGGACAGCTGCTCACCATGGGCCGCGAGCTGATGGACGTGTCGCAGGTGATGGCGGTGATGCTGGCCATCATCCTCATCGGCATCACCGTGGACCGCGTCCTGTTCCAGACGGTGGAGACGCGGCTGCGGCGCCGGTGGGGCCTGACGGCGGTGTGAGGCCCATGACGCTTTGCCCTCAAGGGCATTGATACGCGGCGCGGTTTCCCCACTAGCGTTGCCGCAATGCCTTCCGCGCGCCCGATGAAACACCTGCTGGTCCTCTGCGCCCTCCTGACCGGCCTTGCGTCCTGCAAGAGCGACACGCCCACGGGCGCCAACGCCCCCCTGCGCGTGGCCTTCTTCCCCAACATCACGCACGCGCAGGCGCTGGTGGCCAACTCCGAGGGCCTCTTCGGCGCGCAGCCCGGCATGGGCCGCGTGGAGGTGCGCCAGTTCAACGCGGGCCCCGCCGCCATGGAGGCGCTGGTCGCGGGCTCCGTGGACGTGGCCTACGTGGGGCCCGGGCCCGCCATCAACACGTACCTCAAGGCCGGCAAGGAGCTGCGCATCATCGCCGGCGCGGTGAACGGCGGCGCGGTGCTGGTGGTGAAGCACGCGAAGAGCGCTGGGGAGCTCAAGGGCAAGAAGCTGGGCACGCCGCAGTTGGGCAACACCCAGGACATCGCCCTGCGCACCTGGCTCCAGGAGCAGAAGCTCAGCATCACCGCGGACGCGGGCGGCGACGTGCAGGTCATCCCCATCAGCAACCCGGACATCCTGGGCCAGTACCTCCAGGGCGCCATCGAGGGCGCGTGGGTCCCGGAGCCCTGGGGCGCGCGCATGCTCGCCGAAGGAGGAGGCCACATCCTGGTGGACGAGCGCGACCTGTGGCCGGACAAGCGCTTCCCCACCACGGTCGTCGTGACGACGAAGAAGGTGCTGGAGACGCAGCGTCCGCGCATCGCCGCGCTCCTGCGCACGCATGTCCGGCTCACCGAGCGCTGGCGCGCGGACCCGGCCGCCTTCGCCACGTCCGTGAACGCCGCCTTCGGTCAGCTCACCCAGAAGCCCCTGCCGGGGCCGGTGCTCCATGACGCCTTCTCCCGCCTGGAGCCCAGCCTGGACCCGGTGCCCGCCGCGCTCGCCACGTCCGCCCGCCACGCGAAGGCGCTGGGGTTCATTCCCAGCGACGACATCGCGGGGCTCGTGGACCTGAGCGTGCTGGATGAAGTGCGCGGCGCGAAGGCGAACTGAAGGCCGCCTTCCGCCCGGCGCTGGAGCGCTACTCCAGCTTCTCGCCCTGGAGCGACAGGGCCACGTTGTTCGTCTTTCCCTCCACCTGGTAGAGGGCCTCCACCTCCTGGCCTTTTTGCGGCAGCTTGTTGATGCGCAGCGCGCTCATGTCCAGCGGGACCACCGGCCCCGACACGTCCCGCACGTACAGCATCAACCCGTCCCGCTTCACCACCGGCCCCGTCACCTGGCGCATCCGCTCCTCGTCGGGAGTGATTTGCCGGATGGAGAGGTTCTGGGTGAGCTGCGAGGGGTCACGGTCCGAAACGGTGCCCACCACGTTGGAGGGGCTGGTGCTGGCCGGTTCAGCGTATTCGTGCGAGCCCAAATCCTGGGTCTTGCCCACGTTGGGCTGTTCGGCCAGGCCCGCGACGGGGGCCAGCAACAGGCCGAGCATGGGCGCGCTCAACAGCACTGCTCGCCATCCTCTGGGGAATCTGCGCATCATCGTGTCACCTCCGTGGCGCGGGAGCACTGCTCCCTGGCTCACCCCTGAACGTAGGGTGGGAGGCGCTGAATGTTCAGCGGCGGAACACGGGCCGTGCCCGTGGTAGCGGCAACACAGTAGGGTGGAGCGCGCACGGGCCGACAACCCCTCGCGGATTGCCCCCTGTCTGTCTTTTCTCGCGCCGCGTGAGCGCGGCAAAAATACGAGGCACCTTTGGCTGGACGCACCGACGAGCAGCACCGCATCGCCCTCTTCATCGACTTCGAGAACCTGGTCACCAACACCGGGATCAGCTCCAACAACTTCGACCTCCAGCCCGCGCTGGACCAGCTCCTGGAGCAGGGCAAGGTCGTCTTCCGCCGCGCCTACTGCGACTGGTCGCGCTTCGCGGACGCGAAGGTGCGCCT
>SECN01000254.1 GCA_004173515.1 Myxococcaceae bacterium
GTTGCGGGTGTGAAGGCGGGGGCTGGGAGCGGCCCGGGCGATGGCCACGGCGTGGGGCGGGCTCCACGGGCGTCGGGTGCGTGACGGTGGACGGGGTGGGGACCGCGTCGGTGGACACTTCCACGGGACGGAGGAGTCAGCCGACCGCCAGACACGACAGCACCACCCCCGTGCCTCCGGCGCTCCAGACGATGCGGTTCATGTTTCCCCTCCGGACGCACCGGTGGCGGTGCGCGAGCCGCCGGGCCTTCCCGCCAGGGGCTCGCAATAGATGCCACCATAAGTCACATGCAATCAAGTTGCATTTGTGGGGCGGCCTTCCGGGCAGGGAAGGGTTCCGGGGTGGACGTGACCTGCTTTCCACGAAGGTTTGCTGTTCCTGGGGGCCGTGCTTGCGGAAGATGGGCTGCTGTCCTCCCCGCAGGCCCGAGGTGCCGTCGAATGAGAGGGTCGTCCTTCTTGTCGCGTGTGCTGATGTTGACCGTGCTGGTGCTTCCCGCGTTGTCCCAGGCGGGCTCCTACCTCCGGGTGGTGAGCTGGAACCTCCGCCACGAGGGGTGGGCCGCGGAGCAGAGCTACCTGGAGGACGCGCAGCAGTTGTGGAACCAGTTCGGTTCGGCCAGCACGTCGAACAACGGCGTGGACCTGGTGTTCCTCCAGGAGGTGATGAACGCGGCGGCGGCGCAGGCCATCGCCCAGAACCTGACGCAGGTGTCGGGGGTGACGTGGACGGCGGCGGTGACGCCGCTCATCGGGCGGTCGTCCTACAAGGAGTCGTACGCGGTGCTCTACCGGGCGGACACGGTGTCGCTCGTGTCATCCACGGTGTGGAGCGACGCGGGGGACCTGTTCGAGCGCGAGCCGCAGGTAGTGAAGGTGCGCCACGTGCCCACGGGCGCGGACTACACGTTCCTCAACTGGCACACGGTGTGGGGCGTGGCGGCGGACCGCAAGCTGGAGGCGCAGGCCATCGACGCGGTCTTCGCGTCCGTGCAGTCCGCGAGCAGCACCGACCAGGACGTCATCCTGGTGGGCGACCACAACATGGCCTGCACCCACGCCTCCTGGAGCGAACTGAAGGCCGTGTCGCCCGCGGTGACGTGCAAGCTGGACACGCCCACCACGCTGAACACGGGCGGGGGCTTCGCCAACGCGTATGACCACTTCTGGTTGCAGGACACCTACGTGACGGAGTTCTCCAGCACGGGCCGCGACTACATCGGGAACACGCAGGACTACGTGACCCGACTGTCGGACCACGCGCCGGTGTGGCTGTCCCTGTATTCCAACAGCGACACGGATTAGCGCCGCATGCGCTGGAAGCATCTCCTGACCGGTGGGCTCCTGGGCGCGCTGCTCCTCGCCGCGTGGTGGGCCGCGTCCCGGGCGCCCGAACCGCCGCCCATGCCGGTAGCGTCCGTGTCCGTGCAGGCTGCGGACGCGGGCGTGCGTGACGTCGTTCCTCCCGTGGAGACGCGGGAGGAGGCGGACGCGGGCCTGTGGCTGCGGGCGACGCTGGAGGGCGAGCATCCGTTCGTTGGAGAGGCGCGCGTGGGCGCGGCGTTCATCTCCGACGAGGACCTGCGGTGGTGGAGGCAGGGGCAGGAGCGGGGTGAGCGCGCGGGGCCCTCGCGGTTGGAGGACCTGGCCAACGTGCGCGGGTGGGTGAGCGCGCCCGTCACCGCGTCCGCGCAGGGCGGCGTGCTGGGACCGGTGGAGGTGCCTCCCGCGCCGCGCTACCAGTTGGTCGCGTTCGAACCGGACGGGACGTTCTGGTGGGGTGACCACGTGCCGTCTTCGCCCCCTGCGTCCGGGACGCTGGATGCGGGCGTGCTGCGGGCGACGCGGCCCACCGGCGTGCGCGTGCGGCTGGCCGGTGCGAGGGATGAGGCGGGGACGTTCTCCGTGCGCATCGAGCGCGACGTGGATCCGGCGGACGCGGAGCGGGCCAGTGCCCTGCTGGTGGTGCTGCGGCTGGTGGCGCCAGAGTTGATGGTGGCGCTCCAGGACGGGCTGCCCGTGCCGCTCATGAAGGACGGCGACACGGCGTTGGCGCCGCTGCCTCCGGACCGGGCAGTGCGCCTGTGGTTGCGCGCGCCGTCGGGAAGGGAAGGAGGGCCGGTGGAGGTGCCGCTGCGCGAGGGCACCGTGGGCACGGTGACGCTGGACGTGGCGCGACTGTTCCCCGAAGGCGTGGGCCGCGCGGTCACCCTGCGGGGCCGGGTGCTGCTGGGCGCGACGTCGCGGTCCGCGGGGCCAGCGGTGTTGCGCACGGAGGAGGGCCGGGAGGTGCCGGTGGACGCGGAGGGGCGCTTCACGGTGCCGGACGTACCAGCGTGGCGTGCGTCGCGATTCACGATGTGGCGGGAGGAAGGGGCGTCAGGGCGGCCGGTGGCGCCCTCGCATTCGGAGTTCACCTTCACGCCCACGGCGCAGATGGCCGGGACGGCGGAGGTGGTGTGGCGCACGCCGGTGTACCGGTGGCTGGTGTTGCGGATGGATGGCTTCACGCGGGCGCAGCTTCAATCACAAGCACAGGCCCCCTATCCGGTGTACCTGCTCCAGCGCCGGGATGCGCGGGGGGCCTGGAGCGACGTGGCCGCGCAGGAGTTCATCCCGGAGAAGGACGACGTCGCGGTGTCCCTGCTGGAGCCCGGAGCGTACCGGGTGCTGACCGCGTCCTCGCCGTATGCGCTGCGCCCGAGCACCGAGGCGCGTGCGGGCGCGGACGACGCGGAGGTCGAAGTGAGGCTCGCGCCGGAGACGACCCCGGCCCCTTCCTGCGAGGTGAGCGTCACGCACGAAGGGCGTCCCGTGGTCGGGGCGCTGGTGACGGCGGACGGTGGAGACCGCTCGATGCCGCCCGTGCGCGGGGAGACGCGCATGGATGGACGGTGGCCGCTGGGGCCGGTGCGCGCCGACCTGCTCCAACTGCGGGTGCAGGCGGAGGGCCATGCGGCCTGGGAGGGCGACGGCGTGGAGGCGTGCCGTCGCTCGGGCGTCATCGAGGTGAAGCTCTAGGTCAGGCGGCGGAGGCCGTTAGACCTTCGTCGGGGACGAGGGTCGGCGTGGCGACGTCGTCTTCCTCTTCCTCGGCGGCGCGGGCCTGGACGCCGAACGCTTCCACCCACAGCTCCAGGATGTCCATGAGGGCGCTGCGCGTCTCGCCCTGGAGCGGCGTCAGCAGCCGTGCCATGCGCTCCTGCACCAGGGCGTCCGTCTCCTCCGCGAGCGCGCGGCCCGCGTCGGTGAGGCGCACGCGGACGCGGCGGCGGTCATGCCGCACCGAACGTTCGCGGCGCACGAGTCCCCCCTCCTCCAGACGGTCCACCAGCCGACTCAAGCGGGGCATGGCGAGTCCCCCCAGGCGATGGGCGAGCACGCCCACCGGAAGCAGACACTCCGCGCGCAGCCACCACAGGGCCTGGAGCTCCAGGGGCTCCCAGCGGGGATGCGGCAGGGACGCCAGGGGGCTTGCCAGGGCGCCACAACGGGCCGCATCGACCAGGAGGTTCCGCAACCGGGCCACCTGCACGCGCACTTCCACCGAGAGCTCCGTCATCCACCCCTCCATCCCCAGGAAGGGCCAGCATCCGGCCACGCCAGCCCTGCCTTGAGGTTCCGCGGGCTTCGCCCCGCATGGGACTCAACGTGGATACGTGACGGACATATCGGGCGGGTTCGGACGCGGTGATTTCAAGGACCGCCGTCAGTCCCCGCTCGCCGCCCTGCGCTTCGCGGTCCGCGCCTTGGCGTGGGCCTTGTCGAAGCCTTCGTAGAAGCGCACGGCCTGCTCACCCACCATCTGGATGTGCTGGTTGTTGAGGTACGCGGTGATGGGCGCGGCGACCAGCGGCATGGCCCGGCCCAGCGTGTTCATGCCGCCCTTGGCGAGCAGCAGCGCGGCCAGCTTCCCCAGCACCTTTGGCCCGGAGCGGTGCAGCGGCCCCAGCCCGTTCGCGTAGCCGAACAGGTCCAGCAGCTCTCCGCGCGCGCGGTCCGTCTTGAGGTTCGCCTTGTAGAGCGTGGCCAGGTGAGCTTCTTCATGAAGCCCAACCGCTCCGTCATGTCGTCGTAGAAGGCCATGTCCTTCTCCTTGGGCCGCGCTCGCGGCCTGTCGTCTAGTAACCCCGCTCGGCCAGGTACAGGTCCACCAGCGCGCCCTCTTCGTACCAGGCGTGCCGCGTCTCCGACTGGAACCACCGCGAGTCCGGCCGCGCCTGACGGATCTCCACCTTCACCCGGTTGGGCCCCGTGTCGATGACCGACGCGCGCGCCTTGCACGCCGACCCCGGCTCTTCTCCGAAGCCACCCTCCAGGCACACCTCGTCGCCCACCGACAGGCGCCGCGTGTACTCACTGGCCAGATAGAGCGCGTCGTCACAGCCGCCGCGCACGGAGGACTTGCCCAGCGCGGCGCAGCGGTTCCTGGCCGGCGCGGGGAAGACCGGCACGTTCGAGGACATCGCGTCCTCCTCGTTGGGGTCCTTCTGGTACATCGCGGACCTGCAACCCGCGCCCATGCACGCCAGGGCCAGCAGGCCCACCCACGTCCACCTCATCGCGCCATCACCTCCGGGACGGGGATGCCCGCGCCCCCACGCCTGTAGCAAAGGGCGGGGAGCATGGCAGACGGGGCGGAGGCCAGCAAAAGGAGCCGGCCCCCAAGGCCGTCCTCAGGCGATACGGCGCGCGGGTCCGGGGATTTCCTCGGTGATGCCAGCAACCGCCCGGTTCTTGCCGTCCACGAACACCACCGTGGGCTTCCAGTGGGCGAGCTCCGCCTCCTCGACCTCCGCGAAGGTGGCCAGGATGACCAGGTCCCCCGGCTGGTTGAGGTGCGCGGCGGCGCCGTTGATGCAGATGACGCCGCTGCCGGACTCACCCTCCAGGGCGTAGGTCTCCAGGCGGGTGCCGCGCGTGACGTTCCACACCGCGACCTTCTCGAACGGGAGGATGTCCGCGGCCTTCAGCAGGTCGCGGTCAATGGTCACCGAACCCTCATAGTCGAGGTCGGCCTGGGTCACCGTCGCGCGGTGGATCTTGGACTTGAAGAGGATACGGCGCATGGCGGGGGGGCCCTCTGGAAGCGGAGCAACCGTAACGGCTCCTAGGCCCGGGGACAACATCCCCGGTATCCCGCGCACCGCCTGCCTCCCTGCAAGCCCCCCACCCGGGACGCAGAAGGCCTCCGCGACGGGGTGCCCACCTACTTGGTGAAGTTGACCAACTGGCTCAGGTTCAGGGGCACGGACTGCGCGTCCGAGGTCAGGTTGCCCGTCATGCTCACCTGCGCGTTGCCGCCCGAGCGCAGGGCCATGGCCGCCGACGCCGCGCTCGCGAAGTTGATGGTCAAAGGCAGCGTCACCTGCTTCGTCCCGCTGCCATCCAGCATCCCCAGGTTGCCCGTGGACAGCGTGCCCACGTTGGCGCCCGCCACCTTGAGGGCGCCGGTGATGCCCGACACCGGCAGGGGGAAGCTGTTGCGGTTGGTGATGGCCAGCGGGAACTCCACCGTGGCCCCGCTCAGCGTGATGTTCGTGATGCGCGGCGACTGGAACTGCACCTGGGGAATCTTGGGCACCGGGAACGTGCCCTCCTTCTCCAGCGGGAACTTCAGCACGCCCAGCGGCGTCTGGATGCCCAGGGTGCCCTGCGCCTTGAAGGCCGCCGCGTCCTTGTTGAGGAACGTGGTCACCACCGGCGCGATGTCCGCGAACTTCACGTTGGCCGGGAACACCAGCTCGCTCTTGCCGTTGGACTTGAGCGCCAGGCCGCTCTTCGGCTTGCCCGCGACCAGCTGCTTGCCCTCCACGAAGAAGGCGTAGTCCACCGACGCCAGCTTCAGGCCCAGGCTGTTGGGGTTGTCCACCTCGTACACCAGGTCCACCGTGGCGTCCGACAGCGAGGCGTTGGCCAGTCGCGCCGTCTTGAACTTCATCGTGGGCTTCTTGAAGGCGCCGTTGAGCAGGCTCTGGAGCGCGGCGCAGCCGCTGAGCATGGTGATGGACAGGGCGAACAAAACCAGGAACGCGCGATTCTTCATGGGCATGGGCGTAGCAGAGGACGCACCCGGTCCGCGCGGGATTCAATCGCGTCCAGGACGAGGCCCCCGGCGGCGAGGGTGCACCTTCCGCACACCAGTGGTATGCGGCCAGGGACTCCCCCGCGCCGGAGGTTGGCCCGCCGTGACAGGTGGCATCTTCTCTCACCCCCTCGCCACCTCTCCGGGAGCGCCCGCCGGGCTCCCGCGTGGACCGTGGGCGCTGCTCGCGCTGACGGTGCTGCTGGCGCTGAACGCCTGCTCCCGTCCGTCCAGCGATGCGTCGAACGTTTCGGCCACCGCTGCTGGCGCGGTGCGGCGCATGGACCTGAAGCCGTGCCGCCTGGACGGCGTGGCCGCGCAGACGCTGTGCGGCACGCTGGAGGTCTTCGAGGACCGGGCCGCCGCGAAGGGCCGCAAGCTCTCCCTGCGCGTGGTGGTGGTGCCCGCGCTCGCGGCGCAGCCCAAGGAGGATCCGCTGGTCTTCCTGGCGGGTGGCCCCGGACAGGCGGCCTCGCGCACGCGCATCCTTCCCGCGCTGGAGCGGATCCGCCGCCAGCGCGACATCGTCTTCGTGGATCAACGCGGCACGGGGGACTCGCATCCGCTGGACTGCGAGGCGCTCAATCCGTCGCGCGTGTCGTTGGCGGAGCGCTTCGCGGACCGCGAGGACGCGGATGTGCTGCCCCAGTGTCGCAAGGGCTGGGACGCGGACGAGCGGCTCTACACCACGTCCATCGCCATGGACGACCTGGACGATGTGCGCGAGGCGCTGGGCTACCAGCAGGTGAACCTGTGGGGCATCTCCTACGGGACGCGCGCGGCGCTGGTGTACATGCGCCAGCACCCGGACCGCGTGCGCACCGCCATCCTGGATGGCGTGGCCCCCATGGGACAGTACCTGCCGCTGTACGCCGCGCGCGACGGACAGCGCGCCCTGGACCTGCTGTTGGAGGCGTGCACGAAGGACACCGTCTGCGCGACGGCGTACCCGGACCTGCGCTCTCGCACGGAGGCGCTGCTCGCGAAGCTGGACGCCGCCCCCGCGAAGGTGCGCCTGCCCCATCCGCGCACGGGCGTGACGGAGGACTTCGTCCTCACCCGGCGCGTCTTCGTGTCGGAGCTGTTCGCGCTGCTCTACAGCCCGGACGTCGCGTCGCTGGTGCCGCTGATGCTGGACCGCGCGGCGAAGGACGACTGGACGACCTTCGTGGCGCTGTCGCTGGGCCTCACGGACGAGGTGGCCCGCACCACCAGCCGGGGCATGTTCATGGCGGTGGTGTGCGCGGAGGACGCGCCCTTCTTCACGGTGGAGGACGCCGAGCGCGAGGCGAAGGGGACGTGGTTCGGCTCGCGCATGGCCCTGGATGTGAAGAAGGCGTGCGCGCAGTGGCCCGCATCCACGGTGCCCAAGAGCTTCCGCGAGCCGGTGGTGTCGGACATCCCCACGCTGCTGTTGTCCGGCGAGTTGGATCCGGTGACGCCGCCGCCCTGGGGTGAGGAGGCGAAGCGGACGCTGTCGCACAGCCTGCACGTGGTGGTGCCGGGGCTGGGACACAACACGGTGGGCGCGGACTGCGCGCGCTCGCTGATGGCGGAGGTGCTCACGCGCGGCAGCGTGGAGGGCCTCACGCCCGACTGTGGGAAGGGCCTGAAGCGGCCGCCCTTCTTCACCTCCTTCGCCGGCCCCGTGCCGTAGGTCAGGACCCGAGCGCCCATGATTGAAGCCAGGAACCTGCACAAGCAGTTCGGCAAGGTGACGGCGGTGGAGGACGTGACGTTCACCGCGGAGGACGGCGTCATCACCGGCCTGCTGGGCCCCAACGGCGCCGGCAAGACGACGACGCTGCGCATGCTCTACACGCTCATCCGCCCCGACAGCGGCACCGCCACCGTGGACGGCGTGGACGTGGCGAAGGATCCGGAGAAGGCCCGGCGCGCGCTGGGCGTCCTGCCGGATGCGCGCGGCCTCTACCCGCGCCTCACCGCGCGCGAGCACGCCCGGTACTTCGGCGAGCTGCACGGGCTGTCCGGCCCCACGCTGGATGCGCGCGTGGAGGAGCTGGTGGAACTGTTGGACATGAAGGACATCGCGGACCGGCGCACGGAGGGCTTCAGCCAGGGCGAGCGCGTGAAGGTGGCGCTGGCGCGCGCGCTGGTGCACGGGCCTCGCAACGTGCTGCTGGACGAGCCCACCAACGGGCTGGACGTGATGGCCACGCGGTCAGTGCGCGCGCTGTTGCGCAAGTTGAAGGCGCAGGGCTGCTGCGTGGTGTTCTCCAGCCACGTGATGCAGGAGGTCGCCGCGCTGTGCGACCGCATCGTGGTGGTGGCGCGAGGGCGGGTGGTGGCGGACGGGACGGCGGATGCGCTGCGCGCGAGCACCGGCAAGGACAGCCTGGAGGAAGCCTTCGTGAGCGTGATTGGCAGCGAGCAGGGGTTGCGCGAATGAGGCGGCTCGTCGGGACGGTGCTGCGCAAGGAAGTCTACGACCACGTGCGGGACCGGCGGACGCTGGGCTCCGCATTGCTCTTTCCGCTGTTGGGCCCGCTCGTGTTCCTGGTGATGTTCAACGTGATGGCCTCCTGGTACCGGCAGGACCGTCCGCTGGAGATGCCGGTGGTGGGCCGCGAGCACGCGCCCAGCCTGATGGCGTTCCTGGAGCGCTACGGCGCGAAGCTGTCGGAGGCGCCGCAGGACTACGAGGCGCTGGTGCAGGCCGGCAAGCTGGACGTGGTGCTGGTGGTGCCGGACGACTATGCGCAGGACTTCGCGGAAGGGCGCACCGCCGCGGTGCGGCTGATCGTGGACAGCTCGCGCAACAAGGCGCGCCAGTCCGTGCAGCGCGCGCAGCGGATGCTGGCGGTGTATTCGCAGCAGACGGGCAGCCAGCGTCTGTTCGCGCGCGGCGTGTCGCCGGAGCTGGCGATGCCCGTGCGCATCGATGAGCTGGACCTGTCCACCCCGGAGAAGACGGCGGCCACGGTGCTCACCACCATCCCGCTGTTCCTGGTGATGGCGGCGTTCGCGGGCGGCATGCAACTGGCCAGCGACACCATGGCCGGCGAGCGCGAGCGCGGTTCGCTGGAGCCCCTGCTGCTCAACCCCGCCCCGCGCGGCGCGGTGGTGGCGGGCAAGTGGCTGGCCACGTGCGCGATGGCGGCCACGGGCGTGCTGCTGTGCCTCGTGGGCTACTTCCTGGTGGTGAAGCGCGTGCCCCTGGAGGACCTGGGCGTGCGTGCCCGCTTCGACGCGCCGGCCGCGCTGGGGATGCTGGCGGCGGTGCTGCCGCTGGTGCTCGCCGCGTCCGCCGTGCAGATGTGGGTGTCCACGTACGCCCGGTCGTTCAAGGAGGCGCAGACGTACCTGTCGCTCCTGATGGTGCTGCCCACGCTGCCGGGGATGATGCTGGCCCTGTCCCCCATCCAGACGCAGACGTGGATGTTCGCCGTGCCGGTGCTGGGCCAGGAGATGCTCGCCGCGGAGGTGATGCGCGGTGAGACATTGGGGCCGGTGCCCTTCCTGCTCGCGCTCCTGTCGTGCCTGGTGGTGGCGGCGGTGGCCCTGCGCTTCACCACGCGGCTGTTGTCCCAGGAGCGCATCATCTTCGGGCGGAGCTAGCAGGCAGGCTCGCGGTGGGAGGCTCCCCGCGAGTGTCGTCGGGGCGCCGGTTGTCATCCTGTTCGCGTGACAGTCGCGGCGAAGTGCCGTCCAATGACGCACGATGACGCCCGAGCGAGAAGTCGAATCCCTCCTGCCCTTCGCCCCGACGTCGGTGGCCTCCTCGCAAGGGGAGCCCCGGTTCGGGACGTATCAGGGTGAACTGCCCGAAGTGGACCTGCCCCGCCTGCTGGGCAAGTGGGCCCCGGGACGCACCACGCGCCTGCTCAAGCGCAAGCGCTGGCACTACACCTTCGTCGCCACGCAGGAGGTGGCGGCGCTCTTCGCGGTGGTGGACCTGGGCTACACGGCCAACGCCTTCGCGGTGGCGGTGGACCTCCAGGAGAAGAAGCCGCTGTGCGACGTGAGCTTCCTGGGCGTGCCTGGGCCGCTCGCGGAGGTGAGCGACAAGCCGGGCGCGGGCCTGACGGCGGCGTTCCGCACGCTGGGCGGCAAGATGTCCGTCAAGCGCGGCGAGGCCGACGAGCGCTACCAGGTGGAGGTCGACGTCAGCCGCATGCGCACCCAGTCGCTCCAGACCTTCCAGTGGAAGGGCGAGCTTCTGGTGGCGGGCGGCCCTCCGGCGCTCACCGTCATCGCGCCGGTGGCGGGCGACGGGCTGGTGAACGTCACGCAGAAGCGCAGTGGCCTGTTGGCCTTCGGCAGCCTGGAGGCGGGCGGCAAGCGCTTCCGGTTGGATGGCGGCGTGGGCGGCATGGATTACACGCAGGGCTATCTGGCGCGGCACACCGCCTGGAGGTGGGCCTTCGCGGCGGGACGGCTGCCGGATGGCACGCCCCTGGGCATCAACCTGGTGGAGGGCTTCAACGAGGGCGCCACCGAGGCCAACGAGAACGCCGTCTGGCTGGGAGACAGGCTCTACCCGGTGGGCCGCGCGCGCTTCGAATACAACGCGAAGGAGCTGCTCGACCCCTGGCGCATGACGACGGACGACGGCGCGGTGGACCTGCGCTTCAAGCCCATCTACGTGCACCGCGAGGAGCGCAACCTGCGCCTCATCGTGAGCCACTTCGCCCAGCCCGTGGGCTTCTTCGAGGGCACCGTGCGCGTGGGCGGCCGCGAGCTCCAGTTCTCCAACGTCCCGGGCGTCAGCGAAGACCAGGACATGCTCTGGTAACCCGGGGAGTTCCTGGGTTGTCTTGGACCCGGTGCTTTGCCAGTGTGAGAGGCCTTCACCGGGAGGGCACTGCATGTGGGTTCGAGGACGGGTGGTCGCGCTGGGTTGTGTCGTCGGGCTGGCTGCGAGCGGATGTGGCTCGGAGGAAGGTCCGACGGAGCCGCGATGGCAGGTGGGCACGGGGCTGAAGCTGGACGGCGAGGCGGTGAGCGTCGTCTACGGCAACGGCCCGGGCACGGCGGTGGAGGGCAATGATCCACGGCTGACGCCCGCACCTCCTCCGCCCGCGCCCACGCAGGTGGCGCTCGATGCGGTGGTCCCCGCCATGGCGACGACGACGCCGCTGGTGCTCGTGCGCAACACCCCGAGCGGGGCCACCGAGCCGACCTGGGACCAGTTCCCGCTCTTCACGGTGGACTCGGCGGGCGGCCTGCTGGCGCGAGGCGCGCTGGGGTATGGCGCCATCCCCATGTCGGGCAAGGGCGAGCGGATGATGTGGTACCCGTCCAAGGCCGCCTTCCGCGCGGGCGCCGCCACGACGGAATGGGATGACGCCAACATCGGGAACTATTCCTGGGCGGGCGGCAACGCCGTGTTGGCCAGCGCGTATGGGGCCTTCGCGTACGGCGATGCGTGTCAGGCCACGGCCACGGTCGCGGTGTGCATGGGCTCCGCCAACAAGGCGACCGGCACGGCCTCCACGGTCACGGGGGCTTCGAGCACCGCGAGCGGCTTTGCTTCCGTGGCGCTGGGGTACACGAACATGGCCAGCGGTCAGGGCTCGGTGGCGATCGGCTACCGCGCCAATGCGAACGCGGACTACTCGCTGGCGATGGGGCAGCGCTCCAGTTCGGGAGGCTTCGACGGTTCCTTCATCTGGGCGGATGCCTCCACTCTCTCCAATGTGGTGTCGAACACCGCGGCCAACCAGTTCATGGTGCGCGCCGCTGGCGGCATCCGGTTGCGCACCAACAGCACCCTCACCACGGGCTGCGACCTGCCGGCGGGCTCCGGTGTCTTCAGTTGCACGTCGGACCGCGCGACCAAGGAGGACTTCCGCCGCGTGGACGGCGAGGAGGTCCTGGCGAAGGTGGCCGCGATGCCGGTGGGAAGCTGGCGCTACCAGACGGAAGCGGAGGGCGTTCGGCACGTGGGCCCGGTGGCGCAGGACTTCCGCGCGGCCTTCGGCCTGGGGACGGATGACAAGAGCATCGGCCTGCTCGACATCGACGGCGTGAACATGGTGGCCATCCAGGCGCTGGCGCGGCGCACGCAGGAGCTGAACGCGAAGAGCGCGGAAGTGGACACGCTCAAGGCGGAGATGGCGGAGTTGAAGCGCAGCCTGTCCCGGCTGGAAGCGGCCGTGCATGCGCGCGGTGTGAGGCCCTGACATTGTCGCCATGATTCCAGGATGCAGCGGGCGCGCGGTGGAGGGTCGCGTGCCCGTGTCTGCCTTTGAGAGGACCTCGCGCCATGTCCTGCCCGCACTGTGGTCAGCCGCTGCCTGAAGACCTGTCGTCGCGGACGTGTCCCCACTGTGGTCGGACCGTGACGCGGGCCGGGGACGCGCCGGATTCGCCGGTGATGGATGACGTGGCCCAGAAGGCGCAGCGGGCCGTGGACTCGGCGGGCCGCGCGGTGCAGGGCGTGCTGGACGACCCCCGGTTGCGCGAGCGACTGCCCGGGGGCTCGCTGCCGCTGCTCGGCGCGGGGCTGGTGTCCGCCGCGGTGCTGGTGCCGGTGCTGCCCTTCGTGGGCGGTGGGTTGGACCTGCCGTGGGCGGTGTTGATGCTGGTGGCGGCCGGGATGCTGGGGGCGCGCGAGTGGAGCGCCGCGGGCAGGCCGCTGCCGGAGGCGCTCAAGCCTGTCATCCATTGGGCCGCG
The DNA here is from genome assembly GCA_004173515.1 of Myxococcaceae bacterium. Lineage (GTDB taxonomy): Bacteria > Myxococcota > Myxococcia > Myxococcales > Myxococcaceae > Corallococcus. The sequence goes on from SECN01000254.1 coordinate 12,726, forward strand.
CACCCGGCGTTCCTGCCGATGTTCACCGCGCTCACCGTGACGCAGGCGTTCCTGTCGCTGGGGCTGGGCGTGGCGGCCCTCTTGTGGGTGCTGGCGGCGCTGGTGGTGGGCTCGGTGCAGTGGCGCGCGTTCCGGGCGTCGTCGGCGGGGTGGGCGGAGCTGCCCCGGCGTCCGGGAGAGGTGCGGCTGAAGCGGTGGGTGTTCGCGGGCGTGGCCGCGTGCGCGCTGGGCCTGCTGATGCCGTGGAGTGGGTGGTCGGGTTCGCTGGTGCCCACGGCGTACCTGCACCGCGAGCGCACCATCACCATCGACGACAACTTCGGTCGGGAGATCCAGGACCACGACACGTGGAAGTTCAACACGCTGATGTTCCCCTCCACGCGCGGTGGCGCCAGTGGTCGGGGCCGGATGGGCGCGACGGGCGTGGTGTTGGGATTGCTGGCGCTGGGCGTGCTGGCGTCGGTGCGGCGCGCGCGTCAGGCGGTGCCCCCGGTGGTGGCGCCGGTGCTCGCGGGGCTCATCACCTTCTGGGCGTTGACGGGCCTGTCCGCGAGGCCCGGGCCGTGGCTGTTCCTCCTGGGCATCCTCGCGGTGGACGTGGCCGTGGCGCGAGAGTGGCTGGGGCACCGGGGCGCGACACCGCCTCCGGAGCCTCCGGCTTCAGCGTGACGGGGTGGCGCGGGCCTGGACGATGGCGCGGAAGGAGCGGCGGTGCAGCTCCTCCAGCGTCAGGCCGGTGGCGCGGACCTCTTCCTCGGTGAGGGCGCCGCACGCGAGGCCGCGCAGGAAGAAGTTGAGCAGGCCCTGTCCGGTGGCGGCGTCGTCGAACACGCCTCCGAGCATCGTGGCCTGAGCGGCCTTGTCCACGAACGCCTTGAGGCGCTGGGACGACGGCTCCAGGCCCTCCAGGAAGAAGGCGTAGACGGCGGCGTAGCGCACGGGGAGCTGGGCGGGGTGCAGGTCCCAGCCCTGGTAGTACGCGCGCTCCAGATTGAGGGCGGCGGTGTAGTCGTAGGCGCCCAGGTGCACGTGGGAGCAGCGGCCCTCGCCGGCTTCCACGAGGGACAGCAGGTGGGGTCGGCCGCGGGAGTCGAAGAGGGCCTGGGGCGTCTCCACCATCAGCTCCAGCATCAGCGCGCCGGAGGGGAGGTTGTGAACGGACTCCAGCTCCGACAGCAGGTGCGCCAGGGCGGTCACCTGTTCGGGCACGGTGACCTTGGGCAGGGTGACGACGAAGGACGGCGGGAGCCTGCCGCCGGAGTGTTCGAGCAGGGACGTGACGAAGAGGTCCAGGGTGCGGGAGGAGCGGGCGTACAGCTCCTCCGTGAAGGACTTCACGCGGATGCCGATGAACGGGGGCAGGGTGCCCTGCTCCAGGCCGCGAGCGACCTCCTGGGCGGCGGAGACGGCGTGGGCGTCCTCCTCGGCGTCGGGGCGGTGACCGTAGCCGTCCTCGAAGTCGAGGCGGAAGTCCTCCACGGGCTCGCGCTCCAGCTTGTCCACGACGCGGGCGTAGACGCGCTGGGCGAAGCCGCCGCGCTGGGGCAGGCCCAGCCCATGGGCGAGGTGCGCGCCGTCGGGGGCGTGGTCGCGCAGGGTCGCGAGGGCGAGGTCGCCCATCTTCCGCGCGGTGTTGGAGCGGAAGAGGTGGGCGCCGCCGTACACGGTGTGCACGGGCTGGCGCTGAGAGGATTCACCCGGGTACACGCGGGCGAACGCCGTGTTGGCGCGGCGCAGGGCTTCGCGAGAGGCGGCGGAGCGTTCGGGCGTGAGCGTGGTCTTCATGGGGTTCCAATGCCTCCGTCGGTGGCGAGGCGCGGCTCCTGGGGTGACACCGGCATCATGGCGCGGGTGCCCCCGTCAGGTGGGGTGAGCAGGAAGCGGGGAGGAGGGCCTCCCGGTTGTGGGCCTGGAGGTGGGGGCGTTCCAGGTGACGCATCTTCCCCTGCATCTTCCGGGATGGGATTGGGATTCAGGGGTTGCTCCGGCTCACCCTCCAGGATGCGTCGCAGGAGTCGGCCGTCCTCATGGATGGCGTACTTCGCGCCGGAGTGCAGGGCCGGGACCTGCCTGCCACAGGCGGACGGATCTTCCTCGATGCGGATGAAGATGACGCCCTGCTCACGGAGGATCCGGTAGCGGTGTGACTCCGGCCGGTCCCAGCACGGTGTTGATGGGTTGGGGGGCGGTAGGAAGTCCGTGGTCGCGATGGAGAGGGCACGCAGGACGGAGCCGTCCAGTTCGTAGCTCCTCGCTGCATTGGCATTGTCGAAAGAGGGAAAGGCGAGCGAAGGCTCCTGCTCCACCAGTTCAGGACGATGCGCCTTCATGCAACCGCACAGCATCAAGCCAGACACGAAGAGGAGAGGGCGCAATCGCATGATGGAGGTCGTCCTACTGCCGTTGGATGCGGTAGTTCGTGTCATCGAGCCAGCGGAGCGTGGCGATCTGCTTGCGCTGCCATCGTCCCCCCTCCCGTGAGGTCCACCGGATGATCTGCCCGGTAGCGGGAACGTACTGGAAGAACCCGTCGCACGTGGGCTGCGTGGTGTCATGACCCTTGGAGAAGAACGCGATGATGGACAGTGGAACAGGACCGGTCCGGGTGTCGACGCTCAATCCATGGACATCCGCCATGGCGACGGCGAAGCGGATGTCGAAGTCGGAGAGTTCGTTCTCGAAGGGGTGGTTGTGGAGGATGAAGACGTAGCCCAGGCTTTCGGGTGGGTGCCGCGAATCCTCTACGACCGGTGGAAGCGCGCAGCTCTTCTTTCGCGGATCATCCTGCACCGCGCTGGCAGCCAGCATGCTCAACTCGAACTGCTGGTCGGGCGTGTAATAGACCCAGGCGCAGTACTCCTTCGAGAGTCTCCAACGAAGCGGAAACTCCTGGTCGCTCGGACGGCCCGCGATGGCCTGGGGTTGCTTCAAGATCAGCGGGCAAGCCGCCATCAACGCATCGGAATAGGACGCATACGGCCCATGACCAGGGAGGGGGCCTGGGATGCGCTCCAGGCGCTCACCGGGGGATGGCTGGACGACGCCGGGCGGAGGCCGGGAGGCTGAGCACCCCAGCCCCAACGCCATACAGCCCAGGAGCGACCTCCACATCGGTTCTCCTCATGAGGCACCGGGAAGGGCGTGCCAGGGCTCCTGATAGCACGCCCCGCCCGACCGGCTTCACCTCACGGCCGGCGCTTCAGCCACGCGGAGACCTCCGGGGCCACGCGCTCGCGCAGCACCACGTCCTGGGTCAGCCGCTCCAGCGTCTGCGCCGTGGCCTGCTGCGCCTCCGGGACCGGGTTCGCCTGGAGCAGGGCCTTCACCTGCTCCAACTGCTCGCGCGTGCGCAACAGGCCCAGGCCTTCCACCACCCGGCGCAGCAGCATGGGCGCCGCTCCCGTGCGCGCGACCAGTTCCTTCCAGTCCGCCTGGAGCTTCTGCCACCACGCGTCGCGCCCGGTGCGGTTGCCGAGCAGGCCCGTCGCGAAGCTCGCCACGTCCTGCGTCTTCACCGTCTCCGAGAACAACAGCGCCTGCGCCCGCTCCGTCAGCTTCGGATCCTCGAAGGACGTGAGCGCCATCAGGTAGCGACGCTGCGTCGCGGGATCCGGCTCCGTCGGCATCCGCTTGAGCAGCTCGTCGAACAGCGCCGCGTCGCCCGCGCGCGCCACCATGCCCACCGCCGTGTCCAGCAGGTTCGCGTCCAGCGCGTTCTTGTCCCCCTGGAGCATCCTCGCCACCAGCGGCCGTGCCTCCGCCAGCGTCTCCGGACTGCGCGCCAGCCCGCCCACCGCGCGCACCAACGCCGCCCGGCGCAGCCGCACCCGGTCCGGTTCTCCCTTCATCGACTGCCAGCCCAGCTTCTTCAGCCCGCCGCCCAGCAGCGACTCCACCCACCGGCGGAAGCGCTCCTGGTCCTCGCCCTCCGTCAGCCGGTTCTCGATGTACCCGAGCCGCCCGACGAGCTCGTCCAGCACCGCCTCGTCCTCCTCGTCGCCGAAGCGCCCCGTCAGGTCCAGCAGGTCCGCCACCGGCGCCTGCCCCGCGCGCACCAGCGCCCAGGTGTCCGCCAGGAGCGAGATGCGCTCCGACGGCGCCAGCGTCCCCAGATGCGCCGACAGCTTGTCCAGCGCCGCCTTCTCGTACGCCACCCGGTAGAAGCCCGTGGAGCCACCGTTCGCGCACAGCCACTTCACCTCGCCCGTGCCCTCCAGCGTCACCGTCGCGCGCGCATCGCGGAACAACACGCGCTGCTCCCGCACGCCCGCGCCGTCCTCGAAGCGCAACACCATGGGCACCGGCCACGTCTCCGGGCTCTTCACCCCCGGCTCCGAATAGAAGCGCCGCTGCGTCAGCTCCACCTTGCGCCCCTCCACCTTCACCGACACCAGCGGGAAGCCGCTCTGGCCAATCCACGCCGTGGCCAGCTCCGACACCGGCTGCTTCGCCGCCTCCCCCAGCGCGTTCCACAGGTCGTCCTTCACCGCGTTGGCCTTGGCGTGCTTGCGCATGTACAGCCGGATGCCTTCACGGAAGGGGTCCTCGCCCAGGAACCCTTCAATCATCCGCAGCACCGCGCCGCCCTTCTCGTACGTGATGGCGTCGAAGCTCTCACCCGCCTCGCCCGCGTTGCGCACCTCGCCGTGGATGGGGTGCGTGGACTTGAGCGCGTCCAGCGCCAGGGCGCTCGCCCGGTGCGCGTCGAAGTCCAG
>SECN01000255.1 GCA_004173515.1 Myxococcaceae bacterium
AATCACGAAGCTCAAGCTCCTGAAGCGCCAGATGTATGGCCGCGCCAGCTTCGACCTGCTGCGCCGTCGCGCGCTGCTCGCCGCCTGAGCCTACGCGTCACACAAAGCGCGGGAGAGCCGGTTCCGTAGACAGGTGGGTTACGCTGCCAGCCTACTCGTTGTGGCCACTCGTTCGAACTCGGCGGGGCTGAGGTAACCCAGGGCAGAGTGGCGCCGCTTCCGGTTGTAGAATACCTCGATGTATTCGAACAGTGCGCACCGTGCCTGCTCGCGCGTCTTGAAGCGGGTGACGTAGACGAGCTCCAGCTTCAGCGTGGAGAAGAAGCTCTCCGCCACCGCGTTGTCCCAGCAGTTGCCTTTGCGCGACATGCTGCACTCGATGCCTCGCACCTCGAGCAACTGGCGGTAGTCCTCGCTCGCGTATTGACTGCCGCGGTCGGAGTGATGGAGCGCTGGCGCAGGCCGTCCCAGGAGCGCCATATCGAGCGCGGACAGCACCAACTCGCGGTCGATTCGCTCGCCCATGGCCCAGCCCACCACCTTGCGGCTGAAGAGGTCCAGCAACACCGCCAGATACAGCCAGCCCTCCTCGGTCCACACGTAGGTGATGTCGCCGGCCCACGTGCGATTGGGCTGGCCGGGTCGGAAGTTCCTCTCCAGCGTATTCGGCGCCACCGGATGGCGGTGGGCCGAGTCTGTGGTCCGCACGAAGCGGCGCCGGGACCGAGCGCGCACGTCCGCCTGGCGCATCAGTCGCGCCACGCGCTTGCGAGCCACGCGCCGGCCTCGCGCCTTCAGCTCCGCATGCACGCGCGGAGCGCCGTACGTGCCTCGGCTCTCCTGATGGATGGCCAGCACCTCGGTGCTGAGGGCCCGGTCGCTCTTCTTGCGCTCAGACTCGGGCCTCTTCGCCCAGGCGTAGTAGCCGCTGCGCGAGACGCCCAGGTGGCGACAGAGAACAGCCACCGGGTAGAGGGCCTTCTCCGCGTGGATGAAGGTGAACTTCACTTCATCTCCTTCGCGAAGAAGGCCGCCGCATTTTTTAGTATCTCCCGCTCCATCCGCAGCTCGCGGTTCTCCTTGCGCAGCCGGGCGAGTTCCTCGCGCTCCACTGTCGTCAACGCGCCGGGCTTGCCCTCGCCCCGGTCCGTCTTCGTCTGCTCCACCCACAGCCGCAGCGCCGACTCCGTCAGGTCCAAGTCTCGGGCCACCTGGGGGATGGACTTGCCCTCGTCCACCACCAGCTTCACCGCTTGGGCCTTGTACTCGACCGAGAACTCTCGGCGCGGCCGACGGGCCTTCTTCGACTTCTCCTCGTTCGCGGACATCCCGTGCTCCTTCCATCACATCTCGGGTGTCCACGGAACCGGGCTACTCCCAGTCCCAGCGCGACGTCGTGGCCCACTGTAATGCTCCCAAGGCGCGCGTCCTCGCGGAGCACTTCGGGCATGGACTGGAGGGCCCACCGTCCCTGTCGTCCTGGCGGTCCGGCGCGGTCCGCGGCTTCGCCTGGCGCAAACCTGTCCGACAGTCGGACCGGTTCGCCGTGAAGTGGCCCGGCGGACGCTTCGTCACATGGACCCGCCTTGACGTGTCCGTCCAGTGTGATGTCGCGGAACCCGGCTGCGCTCCGCGAGGCGCACGTCTTCGCGGAGCATTCAGGATCGCGGGAGTGGGTGACGAATGTAGGGCGGTCTGTTCAGCGTCCGGCCTGGCCCGCGCGCAGGGCGATGGCGCTTGCGCGCACCGCGTCCACGAGTTCGACGTTGGTGAGCGCCTTGCCGGAGATGCCCCAGCCTCCGTCGACGGCTTCGTGGAAGAGCACCCAGGTTCGCTCGCGCTGGCCCGGCTCATTCGCGAGTTCCGCGACGATGTCCGTGAGGCTCGCCGCGATGCCTGCGCGCTGCTCCTGGGTCAGGCTTTTGGCCGGCGTGAGCACCTGGATGCGGACCGCGGTGGCGGCCTTGCCTCCGGCCGTGAGGCGCCCCCGGGGCAGGACGTTCAGGAACGCGCCGGTGTTCGCGGTCGCGTAGGGGATTCCCGTGACCTTCTCCCATTGGAGGACGCAGGCGGTCGCCCGCTCCAGGAGGGCCGCTTCGGCGGACTCGGGAAAGGTGCCTTCGGGGGCTGCGATGTCGATCATGGGCATGACGTGTGTCCTCAGGGATCTATGACGGTCGTCATAGTCGCCGGGCAGTGCTAATTAAGATGGTCGTCATAGTCAATGATGATTGTCGTCATAATCGGAAGGGGCCGATGGCCGAGCGCGTGAAGGGGGCGTCCGGGAAGGGCGTTCGTCGTGCCGTGAAGCAGGTGCCTCCGGCCACGCCGGAAGGGACGCCGCGTGAACGGATGGTGAAGGCCGCGGCCGCGCTGCTCAGTGAGAAGGGGCTCGCGGGGGCTTCGTTCTCGGAGGTGATTGAGCGGAGTGGGGCGCCGCGTGGCTCCATCTACCATCACTTCCCGGACGGGAAGGACGGGCTCACGGCGGAGGCGGTGGCGCTGGTGGGCGACCGGGTGCTCTCGGTGCTGCGCCACGGCGAGGGCGCGACGCCGGGGGAGGTGGTGCGGCGCTTCTTCGAGGCGTGGCGACGGGTGCTGGTGAAGACGGACTGCATGGCCGGGTGTGCCATCGCGGCGGTGGCGAACGAGCGGCTCGCGCATCCGGAGCTGGGGGCTCGGGCCGCCGCAGTCTTCATCTCCTGGGAGCAGGAGCTGGAGGCTCGGCTGCTCACGGCGGGGCTGGCCCGCGAGAAGGCGGCCAGCGCCTCGTCACTCATCCTGGCGTCGGTGGAGGGCGCGTTGATCCTCTGCCGGGCCCGAAAGGACATCGCCCCGTTCGACGCCGTCCGCGATGCGCTGGTGGCCTTTGTCGGGCCCTGAGCCGCGGGGGGAGACTCCACCCCGCGGCCGTTCCTGTCGTCAGGGGGCGGCGTTCGCGGCGGCGTTCGGCGGGACGTGGGCGTCCACCCAACCGACGATGTCTCCGACGACCTTCGCCGCGTCGGGTTCGTGCGCGAGGTCGTGGCGCTGGCCCTCGTAGATGATGAGGCGCTTGTCGGGGCTCGTGGCCTGCGCGACCAGGGCGCGGCTGCCATCGATGGCGGTGATGACGTCCTCGCCGCCATGCACCACCAGCAGCGGGAGCTTCAGGTCCTGGAACTTCCCTTCGAGCGCTTCGATGCCAGCGATGAGCGCCTTGGCGGAGCGCGCGGGCAGCTTCTCGTGGGTGATGAGCGGATCCGCGAGGAACCGCTCCTTCTCCGGGCCGTCGTGCAGGAACATCTGGCTGTCCAGGTCCTGCGCGGGCAGTCCGGGGAGGATGGTGCCGAAGATCTTCGCCAGGCGCGTGTCGAAGCCAGACACCCCCGGCGGCAGCACGATGCCCGCGCCGCTCAGGATGAGCCCGGACACGTCGGAGGCATGCTGGAGCACGTAGTGCGTGGCGATGAGCCCGCCCATGCTGTGGCCGAACACCATCACCGGCGCGCCCGGGTGGCGCGCGCGGGCGTCCTGGACGACGCCGTCCACGTCATCCACGAGCTGCTGCATCGACTCCATGCGCTGGCGGTCCCCTCCGGAATGGCCATGGCCCCGGTGGTCCTGCGCGACGACGGCGAAGCCCTGGGCCTGGAGCGCTTCCGCGAGCCGGCCGTAGCGGTCGGAGTAGTCCCGCAGGCCGTGGATGAGGACCACCACGCCGCGTACGGGCGGCTGGGGGGGCTCCCACCGGACGCTGCTCAGGCACATGCCGTCGGAGGCGGTCCGCTCGAAGCCGGGGGACGTGGAGGGACGGGTCCGGCACGCGGTGGCGGCGGCGCAACCCTGCAACAGGACGAGCGCGGCCAGGGTGGTGAAGAAGGGGACGACGGGGAAGGGCTTGTTCATGGGGCCCAATGCACCATGCGGTGCCCAGGCCCACATCGGCCAGATGGCGGATCACACGATGCCCGCGCGCGCGGCCACCAGCGAGGCGCCCGCGCGGGTGCTCACGCCCAGCTTTTCGTAGATGTGGATGGTGTGGTGCTGAACCGTGCGGTCCGACACCCCGAGCTTCCCTGCGATCTCCTTGTTCGTCGCTCCGCCCGCCAGCAGGCGCAGCACGTCCACCTCCCGGGGTGTCAGCGCGGACGTGGGCCCGGGCTCGGGGGCCCGTCGGACGTCCTTCGTCCCGGCCACCACCGCGACGCAGTCCGCGTCCAGCCGGCCCGCCTTCACCTCGGCCTCCAGGACCTGCTTCGCCAGGGCCACGGCCCGCGCGGGACGGTGGGGCCGCTCCTCCTGGAGCGCGACCCAGACGTCGGCCACCGCGAGCAGTCGCGCGGCGCGGGACAGGCCCGCGGGCGCGAGGCCCCGGGGATAGCCTCCGCCATCCAGTCGCTCGTGATGCGCGCCCGCGAGCCGCGCCGCGTCCCGCAGCATGGGCGTGGCGGTGAGCAGTTGCTCGGTGGCGTGGGCATGGGCCCGGGACGCCTCCCGGTCCGAGGGGGACCACCCGGGTTGCAGCCACAGGCCGGTGGGCAGGGTCACGTGTCCCAGGTCATGCAGGTACGCCGCGAGCTGGAGCGTGGCCTGCTCCGCCGCGTCCAGGCCCAGGCGGGGCGCGGCGGAGGCGCACGCTTCCGCCACGCGCCGGGAGTGTCCTCGGGTGAAGGGGCTCTGCAGGTCCGCGAAGTCCCCGAAGGTCGTCGCCAGCGCGGTGGCGTCGATGGTGGGCGGCGCTTCGAGCAGGCACGCTTCCGCCGCCTCGATGCGCGCATCCGACAAGGTCTGGAGCGAGGCGGTCGCGGCCAGGGCCCGCTTCGCCCACGCCGGGTCCAGCGTCGTCCCGGATTGCAGCGCCAGGGCTTCCTGCGCCACGGCCGTGCCCGAGCCTACGAAGAAGACGACGGCCACATGCGCCGCCTGCGCGACGCGCCCGACTTCGTGCAGGTCCGTGCCACCCAGCAGGCGTGGTCCGCCCGCGCCGTCCCAACGCTCGTACGCCTCGTCGAGCCCCTGGAGCACCCGCGCGTCCAGTCCCAGCCCGGAGGCGAGCAGCCGCGCCGCGCCACACGCCTCCGCGAACCATTCCGAGCGCAGTCGCCGCGAGGACGTCAGCAGGCGCGCCAGTCCCGCGGCGCGGCGGGGCAGGCTGGCGTTGGCGTCCAGGACCGAGCGGACGACATGCTCGGGACGGCCCGCGTCCCCGCGCAGCAGGTTGCGGCGCAGGTGCATGTCGTTGCCCAGCCGCGACTCCTCGGCGGCATAGGCGGTGCAGCCCAGGTGGCGCAGCAGGCCCACGTAGAAGGCGGCCCGGGCGTCGGTCCGGGACAGGCCGCCGTCCAGGGCCAGCTCCAGCGCGAACAGGCCGGTCAGCAGGCTCTTCTCCCCCTCCAGCCCATTGGCGAGGTCGAGCACGGAGGACAACGCGGACAGCGAGGCCACCGGATCCTGGCGCAGGTTCATCACGGGGGGAGCTTGGCACGGAGCAAGGACCCGGAGCAGAGCGGATCCGGGCCCGGAGCACATCGGCCAATTGGCGGAGGCCTGCCTGCCCGGAGGACGCCGTGGAGGCGCTCCAGAGAGGGCGGAGGCTCACGGCGCGTCGGGTCGCATGGAGCGCCCCGTCAGGCGCCGGCTGGGAGCAATCCATGGCGCGCGGCGTGTCTGTCCATTCCTACGTGATTCCTCGCACGTCACGCGCGGTCAGGAGCACCCCGGGAGGTGACCTTCGTGAAGACAGTGCATGGCGTGCCGTGAAGTCAGTCCCGCGCTATCGTTCCGACCCGCATGGACTTCAAAGAGGCACTCCAGGAGCTGGGTGTGGAAGCCGACCCTGGCGGTGACACCGTCCGCCGTGCGTACCTGCGCCAACTGAAGACCCGCAGACCGGAGACGGACCCTGAAGGCTTCGCCCGCCTGCGGCAGGCCTACGAAACGGTGCTGGCCGCTCGCGAGGGACGTGAAGGGCCGCGCATCCAGGCGGAACCGCTCACACAGCCAGAGGCGGGTGCTTCCGAAGCCTCGGGCCCGGTCTCCCTGTCGCCCCAGTGCGTGTTCGAGCGCTTCCTCGCCGAGTTCCGCGCGCTGCCGCCGGACGCGCCTCCGGAGGCGCCGGTGGAGGTGGCCCGCCGCGCGGTGGAGGCCCTGCCGGACAGGGAGGAGGCCCGGCACTGGCTGGTTGAAGCGCTGCTCGCCGCGGACCGCCTCCCGGAAGCCCTGGGCGCGTATCGCGATGCGTACCGGCAGGGCTTCACCGCCTTCCTGGTGGAACTCGCGCAGCGCTTCCCCCGCGAGTTGGAGGACGCGGAGTTCGCCCTGCTCGCGGAGTCCGGCGCTCCCCACGGCTTCTTCTGGATCCTGACGGAGCAACTGCTCCATCAGGGGGACGGAGCGCGCGCCGCGAAGTGCGCGCTGGCTGCCTTCGAACGCATGGGCGCGAATCCCCAGGAGCCGCCGCCACCCCCGGGCTGGTTCCTGCAGGTCCAGCTGCGGCTGCACCTCCAAGCCCAACCCGGGCCCGCGCGCGAGGTCGGACGTCGCTACGCGGACTGGATCCAGGGCGAGGGCTTGCAGGATGCCTTCAAGTCCGGTGAGAGCGCCCGGCTCTGGCCGCTGCTCGCGCAACTGCATGCGCTGCCGGATGCATTCGACCCGGCCCTGCGCTCGGAGATGGCCCGGGCGTTGCTCAGCGGGGAGGTGGATCCCGCGCGCGATGCGTTCCAGGCGCTTCGGGAGCGTGCTCCCGAGGAAGCGTCGAAGGCGGCCGGCCTGGTGCGCGCGCATGCCCCGGATCTGGAGATGCTCCTGGTTTCGCCGCGGGTGCTGGCGCCGGGGGCGCCGCCCCTCACGGCGCTGACGGTCTTCTGGAATAGGGTCCGGTCACCCCTGGGGCGCGGGGTCTCGTCGGGGGTGTTCATCCTCCTGCTCCTCGTGTTCAGGGGCCTCATCATCCACGGGGGCCGGGAGTCCAGGCGCACGGAGCGGGAGCGGCCGGTCGTGGTGGATGCGCGCCGGCTGGCGACCCGACTCTGCTCCCAACTGGAGCTGCCAGACAAGGAGCCCCTCTGCGGGACGCTGCAACAGTTGGTGGTGTGGGGCGCCGAGGGCAGTTGTTCGGAGGTGCTCCGCGAGCGGGTCGAGGTGGAGCGGCGACTGGAAGCGGAGGTTGTCGCCCTGGGCGAGGGGAACGACCTCTCGCGGGCAGCCCAGCGCCAGCGACTGAAGTCCCACCGCGATGAGTTCCAGCGCGCCCTCCTGCACCTGTGTCCGGAATGAACCGATGAGTGACCGTCAGCGCGGCAGCCCCATCGTGGGCATCGACCTGGGGACGACGTACTCGCTGGTGGCCGTCATGCGCGACGGCCGCCCCACCGTGATACCCAACGCGCTGGGCGAGGTGCTCACCCCCAGCGCGGTGGGCCTGATGGAGAACGGCGAGGTGCTGGTGGGCGCGGCCGCGAAGGCCCGCGCGGTCCTGGACCCCACGTCCGGCGCGGTGGCCTTCAAGCGCGACATGGGCCTGGAGCGCCCGCGCATCCTGGGCGGCCGGTCCTTCACGCCGCAGGAGCTGTCCGCGCTGGTGCTGGGCTCGCTGAAGCGGGACGCGGAGGCGGCCCTGGGCATGCCCATCGAGGAGGCGGTGGTGACGGTGCCCGCCTACTTCGGGGACCTGCAACGGCAGGCCACCCGGGACGCGGGCGCCATCGCGGGCCTGAAGGTGGAGCGCATCATCAACGAGCCCACCGCCGCGGCGCTCGCCTACGGCCTGCACGAGCGCGACCGCGAGCTGCGCGTGGCGGTGCTGGACCTGGGCGGCGGCACCTTCGACGTGACAGTGCTGGAGATCATCGAGGGCGTCATCGAAATCCAATCCTCCTCGGGCGACGCGCGCCTGGGCGGCGAGGACTTCGACACCGCGCTCGCGCGGCACGTGGCGCATGCATGGCGGGAGAAGCAGGGCCTGGACCTGGAGGAACACGCCGCCGCGTGGTCGCGCCTGCGCGAGGCGTGCGAGGGCGTGAAGCGCAGGCTCTCCTCGTCGGAGCGCACGCGGCTGGTGCTGCCCGACCTGCCGCTGGAGACGGGCCGCCGGATGACCCTGGACCTGGAGCTGACCCGCGATGAGGCGAACCACGCCTGGGCCCCGGTGCTGGAGCGCGTGCGCGGGCCCATCCGGCAGGCGCTGAAGGACGCGTCGCTCCAGCCGAAGGACATCGACGAGGTGTTGCTGGTGGGGGGCTCCTCGCGCATGCCGTGCGTGGCGGCCCTGAGCGCGGAGCTGTTCGGCCGGCTGCCCTTGCGCAAGCTGCCGCCGGACGAGGCCGTGGCGCTGGGGGCCGCGGTGCAGGGCGCGATGAAGGGTGGGGACCGGTCGGTGGAGGACCTCATCGTCACCGACGTGGCGCCCTTCACGCTGGGCGTCGCCACCGCGACGCATGAGGGCCGGCAGCACGTCAGCGGCATCTTCAGCCCCATCCTGGAGCGGGGGACGGCCATCCCCGCGAGCCGCGTGGAGCGCTACTCCACCGGCCGCGACTTCCAGCGGGACATCCGCGTGGAGGTCTACCAGGGCGAACACGCCCGCTGTGAGGACAACGTCAAGCTGGGCGAGTACCTCCTCCAGGGCCTGCCGCCCGCGCCCGCCAGAGAGCAGTCCGTGGATGTGCGCTTCACCTACGACCTCAACGGCATCCTGGAGGTGGAGATGACGGTGGTGTCCACCGGGCGCAAGTCCTCCTTCGTCATCGAACAGCGTCCCGGACGCCTGACGCCGGAGCAGTTGGAGGAGGCACGTCAGCGGATGATCGGACTCAAGCTCCACCCGCGCGACGCCCTGCCCAACACCACCGCGATGGCGCGCGCGGACGCCTTGTTCGTCCAGCTCACGGGCCCGCTGCGAGACGACCTCGCGGAGGCCATCACCGCCTTCCGCCTGGCCCTGGAAGGCCAGGAGGCCGCGCGCATCGGGGAGGTCCGCGCGCGGCTCAACGCGATGGTGCGCCACTACCGGGAGCGCTGAAGCGCTACACGCGCTCCAGGATGGTGGCGATGCCCTGACCGCCGCCAATGCACATGGTGATGAGCGCCGTCTGCTTGCCGGTGCGCTCCAGCTCATCCAGCGCGGTGCCCAGCAGCATCGCGCCGGTGGCGCCCAGCGGATGGCCCAGCGCGATGGAGCCTCCATTGACGTTCACCCGGTCCGGGTCGATGCCCAGCGCGCGCGTCGTCTGGAGGACGACCCCGGCGAAGGCCTCGTTGATCTCCCACAGGTCGATGTCGCGGGCCTTCATGCCCGCCATGCGCAGGGCCTTCTCGCTTGCCGGCGCGGGGGCGGTGAGCATGAGGAGCGGTTCGGTGCCCAGGGTCGCCATGGCGCGGATGCGGGCGCGGGGCTTGAGGCCCTTCTCCTTCACGTAGCGCTCGGACGCCAGCGACACCACGGCGGCGCCATCCACGATGCCGCTGGAGTTGCCCGCGGTGTGGATGTGCTGGATGCGCTTCGCCTGGGGGTAGGCGGCGAGCGCGATGCCATCCAGCGTCTCTCCGCTCGGGCCCACGACCGTGTCGCCCATGGCGACGAACGCGGGCTTGAGCGCGGCGAGCCCCTGCGCGCTGGTGTCCGGGCGCGGGTATTCGTCACGCTCCAGCAGGACGGCGCCGGTGCCGGGGTCCTTCACCGCGAAGAGCGACCTGGCGAAGCGGTTCTCCTCCAGGGCGCGCGCCGCGTTCTGTTGCGAGCGCAGCGCGAGCGCGTCCACGTCCTCGCGGGTGATGCCCTCCAGGGTGGTGATGAGGTCCGCGCTGATGCCCTGGGGCACCTGGTAGACGCGCTCCCGCAGGCGCACGTTGCCGCCGTCCTGGCCGCCACCGTCCGCGCCCAGCGACAGGTGCGACATGCTCTCCACGCCGCCGGAGACGACGAAGTCCATCGCGCCGGAGGCCACGCCCATGGCGCCGAAGTTCACCGCCTGGAGCCCGGAGCCGCAGAAGCGGTTGAGCGACACGGCGGACACGTCCTGCGGCCACCCCGCCGCCAGCACCGCGTTGCGCGCGATGTTCGCGCCCTGCTCTGGCTCCTTGGATTCTGGATGTAATATTACGCACGTAATTTTCAAGTCAAGGCAACCGTCCTGGGGGCGTGCGCGGAGGTATCTTTCGAACGCCCCGAAGCCCTGGGGTGGGAACACTTCGATGAGCGTTGCCAGGCCCCCCTTCGGACCGCGGGTCTTCACGCCCGCGGACGCCGCGTTCGAGCAGCGCGTTCGCGACAGCTTCGCGCGCCAGCGCGTCATGACGACCCTCGGGGCGACGCTGACCTCCGTGGCGCCGGGCGAGGTCGTCATCGAGCTGCCATTCCGAGAGGACCTCACGCAGCGGCACGGGGATCTGCACGCGGCCATCGTCACGGCCATCGTCGTCGCGACCCTGCTCGCGACGATGATGGCCGTGAGCGGGCGGGGTGTCCCGGGCTGAGCTTCAACCGCCCGCATGGCGGCGGGGCGGCCGGAAAAAAGCAGGGCGCCGCGCAACCTGCCAGGGCATCCCGGGTTGGACGGGACATGGATGCCCGGAGCCTGCTCACCCTTCCGCTGCTCGCCCTGCTGGCGTGTGGGGATTCGCTACCGTCGGAGGAGGAGGGAAGCGCGTCGTGCGAGCCCCAGGCGCGAGGCGTCCATGACCCGGCCCGCTCCGGTCCGCTGGAGGTGGTCCGGCCCCTGGACGCGGCCGAGCAGGCCCATTCCTTGGAGGACGGTGCGCGGGGCCGCGCGACGGCGACGGGCGCCCCTGGCCCGCGGACGCCCACGCTGGTGTGGACCGAAGGCGTCGACCTGCCGATGGTGGGCGGCGCGTCGCTCCAGCTCCGCCAGGGGTCCTCCGACCGCGAGGCCTCGCGGCGGATCCTCGCTCCGGCCCGGTAGGGCTCAGGTCCGCTTCTTCTCGCGCGCCAGCCGGGACGTGTAGAGCCGGTGCAGGAAGTCGTAGAGGACCAGCTCCTGCGCCCGCGCGGCGGTCCGCAGCATCCGGTTGGTGTGCATGTGCACGAGGCTCGAGGCCACGCGCTCCAGGGGCTGCGTCAGCCGTCCGTCCGTGGCGCACGCGCGCAACTGCTCCGCCACCTGCGCCTGTCGTTCGGAGCGGCGTCGCAGCGCGGCGAGCCCCGGGGCGAGCGGCCCGTCGGAGGGCCACGGCCGCCACAGCAGGGACTCCAGCTCCTGACGGTGCGTCCGGAACCGCTCTCCCAGGCGGCGCTCGAAGGCGCTGTCCACCTGGAACTCCTGGCCGTAGCCCTTGCGCAGGTCCCCAAGCAACCGGCAGCGGCCCTCCAGGTCGAAGCCCAGGTCGCCCAGCAGCAGGTCGATGCCGCACAGCAGCAGCCGCCAGCGTGCGTCCGCGCCGTCATCCCCCGTCACCGCGTCGAGCAGCTCCAGCGCCGTCTCGCTGTCCGCGTGGAACATCCGCTCCGCGAGCGGCAGGCCCGCGTCGCCGCCGTAGCGTTCGACCTCGCGCTCGTAGGTGTCCACCTGCACGCGGTGGACGAGCCCGTCCTGTCGCAGCGGGCGCAGCAGCTCGTGGAGCCGGGCCAGCACGTCGGTGTGCAGCCGTCGCGGGTCGCCCTGGAAGCGCACGCGCAGGTGCCAGTCCGGGTCGCCATAGCGCAGGAAGAACCACTGCCGGGCCGCGCCGGAGGCGATGGCCTCGCGGGCCAGCGGCGCCACGGCCTCCGCCAGCACGCGGTCCGCGAGCGCCGTGCCGGTGTAGAGCTTGACGTACAGCCACTCGGATCCAGGCGGGAAGGAGCGCTCCAGCTTCGGGGGCTTCGTGAGGCGCGCGGCGGGCGCGGGCACGGCCGGGGCGTCGCGCACGAAGGGCACCACCACCTCGTGGACGAAGCGGCCCTCGGGGCCCTGGACGCACAGGCCTTCGTCGGTGGGCAGCTCCACCAGCACCACCTCCGACTGACGGCGCACCAGTTGGACGAAGGTGTCGATGCTGAGCACGTTGTCCAGGTCCACCGGCAGCACGTTGTCGCGGTCCTCCAGGCCCACGGTGCGCGGCAGGCCCAGGCGCGAGCGCAGCCGCTGCACTTCGCGGAACAGCTCGGCGCCTTCCAGCTCTCCAATGGCGTGGAGCGTGGGCGCCTTGAGACGCCAGCGGGCGCGGTGGAGCACGAGCGCGCCGTACGTCACGCGGGGCAGGAACGCGCTGCTGGCGAGCGGCCCCCACTGCCAGCGCAGGCCGGGGCTCGCGCCCTGCTGCTGGAGCGTGCCCAGGAAGGTGTAGGGCCGCAGGTGCGCCCGGCCGAAGTTGTGGACGTGGGTGACGCGGGGGAGGACCTCCCGCCCCAGCTTCGCGGAGCGCAGGACGATGCGCGAGCCCCGGACGGAGAGGAAGAGGTCGGTGAGCGGGAGCTGCTGCTCCGGCGGCGCGCCTGAACGCCCCAGGTACACCAGCTCGTGTTCGCGCAGCACGGGGCGGCAGAGGATGTTGCCCACGCGTCCTTCCGGCAGGTGCACCACCTCCGCGAAGACGGCCTCCGGATGCAGCGCCTCCTCCGCGCGCAGGTGCGCCTTCACGTGGCGCAGCAGCTCCGGGTCGCCATGGCAGAAGCGGCCCAGCAGCGCCGCGCCCGAGGGGCCGATCATCGAATCGAACACGAGCCGGAACCGCCCCGCGTCCACGTCCTCCTGGGACGCGGCCAGCACGGTCGCCATCACGGAGAAGGCCTCCGGCAGCGGCGGGGGGCGGGGGTTCTCCATCGCCTTCAGGTCCGCGTCGTCCAGCTCCAGGACGCCGCCCGTGCGCAGCGTCTCCGTCAGCCGGTAGTTCAGGTGCGCCCAGGACCTGCCCCAGGCGACGCGCTCCTCGGCGGGAGCCGCGGGGAACGCCAGGTCGCGCAGCAGGGGTGAGGCTTCCGCGGCCTCGGGGCTGGCCAGCTCGAAGCCGACCCCCACGTCCTCGTCCAGGGCCTCCAGCAGGGGGACTTCGCGCTCCTCGTAGCGCTGGACGAAGGCTTCGCGAAAGCGCCGCAACGTGGGCGAATCCGAGGCGGGGCTCAGCCGGTGCAACAGGGCCACGCCCCGGGCCATCGCGTCCACCACGGCCGGGCCCAGGCTCAGCGACTCGGCGGGCTTGCGCAGGTCCACCTGGAAGAGGTGGTTGGGTTCGACGGGGGCGGGGAGCGCCTCCAGCTCCTTCGCGAGCGCGCGGTAACGCGAAGGCTCCGCACCCAGGGGCGAGTCATCCAAGCGCGTCAGCGCGTCCTGCACGTGATGCAGGACGCGGAAGGTGTCGGCCATCGCCGGCACGGACTCCAGACGCGCGAGCAGCTCGCGCAGCGGCTCGGTCCCCGTGACGAGCGGCGCCAGGTCCGGAAGCAGGAGCTGATGCTCCACGAGCGTGTCCACGTAGTCCCGGGCTTCGTCGGCGGACACGTCCGGGTCGGCGTCCACCAGGGCCTGCGCGAGCGTCGCGAGCGAAGCGCCCGCGCGGGCCCGCTCCAGCGTGGCTTCCAGGTACGCGGTGGGCTCCACGCCGACGAGCTGGTACGTGCGCGAGCCTCCCTCGCGGCGCGACTCCGCGTAGCGCAGCCGTCCCGCGGCCCGGTACAGACTGGAGTTGGGGCGGTAGCTCATGGCTTCACGCAATGCGGGCAGCGCGGCGAGCCGGTCCGTCAACGCATCGACGTAGTCCATGTCCAGCCGCGTGTGGCGGCGGTACGACTCGCGGGCGGAGAGGCTCAGGCGCGACTGCCCGGTGAGCGTGCCCAGGCTGTTGCCGGCGAAGAGGCCGAAGGGCGTCGAGCGCGAGGCCATGCGCTGCCAGTAGCGCACCAGCGTGCGCTCCAGCTTCTGTCCATGGTCGCTGTCCGGTGCGCGCGTCCACGCGGGCAGGTGCTCCTCCAGCGAAGGGGAGGCGAGGAACAGCGCCTCACGCACCTCCGGGCGGGCCATCACCGCCGACAGCCGGTCGCGCAGCAGGGCGCGGTCGCGCGTGAGCGCCGCTTCCTGTTCGGCGAGGGGGGCCTGCGTGAAGCGGACCGCGTGCAGGTCCTCGCTCCAGGCCCGCAGCGCATCGAAGGGCAGCAGCGGCGTGCGCAGGACGAAGAAGCCGGAAGGGGAGTGGCCCGGAAGGGAAGGGCGGGGCGGCGTCATGGCGCGTCCGGGGTGGGGTGTCGCAAGGACATGAGCAGCATGCGGTCCCAGGTGGGCTCCACGGAGGAGGTCGCCGCGAGCAGCGCCAGGGCGATGCCGGCGGCGCCCGCGAGCAGCCCCGCGTTGTCGGTCCAGCCCTCGGTGCCGTCGTGGAAGCGCTCCAGCGTCCGGAACCCGCTCACGCCCAGACCGGGCCGCCGGTGCACGGTGAGCAGTCGCGTGAACCAGAAGCGGGCCGCGGTTTCGAAGACGGCCTCTCCCGTCGTCTGGAAGAGCCGGTTGTAGAGGTGCGCGAGTCCCGCCGCGCCATGACAGAGGCCCCCATCGTCCACGGAGGCGACGTCGGCCCACCGGCGCGTGGACTCCCGACAGAGCGCGAGCGCCTGGGCCTCCCACTCCGCGTGGCCCACGGCGCGCGCCAGCGTGTGCAGTCCGAGCGCCACGCCTGGATCGCCGTAGCACCAGGCGGGACGGCGCGGCCACGTCAGGGGCTCGTGCTGGAGCCCCACGCGCGTGGGGAAGCGCGAGGACCGCGTGTCATCTCCGCGCCGGGCCTGGAACCACGCCAACCCCCCGTGCAGCAGTTCGCGAGCGGACTCCGCCGCGACCCCGGAGGCCACCGCGCCACCCAGGACGGTGAGCACGCCCGCGATGCCGTGCGCCATGCCCAGGTTGAAGCCGCCCTGGGGTTGCGCCTCGCGAAGCCGGTCCTCCACGTGCTCGGACACGGTCTTCCAGCGCAGTCCTTCCGGCGTCCGCTCCGCCAGCTCCCCGAGCCGTGCGACCACCGCTTCCAGGCAGTGTCGCGCGCCTGCCCGGGGAAGACGCTCCAGGGCGTAGACACCCATGCCCACCAGTCCACTCACCAGGTCGTAGCGGTGCGGCCAGGGCCGCGTCTGGAGGAAGTCCCCGAGCGCGTCGTCGATGTCCGTCAGCGGATCCGCGTCGGGCGCTTCGGAGGGACGCTGCACGTGCTGGATGGCCCAGGCGATGCCCGTGAAGCCGTCGAAGAGGTCGGGGCCCAGCGTCTCGGAGGCGAGCGCCTCCGTGGCGCGCTCCAACAATGCGTCCGCGGTGGCGCGATGCCGGGCGTCATCGTGGGCCCGGGCAAGCGCGTCGAACAGCACGGCGCGCCCCGCGTCACCGCGTGCGAGCGAAGCCGTGAAGGGAGGGGGCGTGGGTCGGACGTGCGCCAGCGCTTCAACGAGGGACCCGAGCACCGCCAGGGCATCCGCGTGCTCGACGCCTTGCAGCAAGGGTCTCCATGGGGGCGTCCTTCGCATGCCGTCGTCCCTGCTTTCTGGAAAGAGCCGCTGGAGCTTCATTCCCTCGCTGAGGCCAGGGAAATGAAATTCGGTGTTGGAGCGTTGGGCGGGGGAGCACTTGTTTGCTTGGGAAGCAGGTGTTTGACTGGGAACGCCTGACAAGGTCCGTCAGGTGTTGAAGGCCGCAGGCTGTTGGATTGTTTCCAGGTAACGCCGTCGATGTTCGCAACGAAAGGCGATGTCATGGACAAGCAGACCCCCCAGAAGCCCCAGAAGCTGAGCCTGAAGCGCGAGACCGTCCGCCTTCTGTCCAATCCGGGCGGCGAGTCGAACCCGCGCAAGGAACTCACGAGCCCCATTTGTACCGATTACGGCCCGAAGTGTGACCTCTGACGTTCCTCACGGGCCTCCGGGTCCGTGAGTCCTTGCCGGAGGGGAGCGCAAGGCTCCCTTCCGGAGTCACCCGTCGCGGTACGGTTCCCAGTCGGAGGGTGGACTCCCCCGGATTCCTGTCAGGCGGTGGCGCTTGCGCACGGGGTCGAGTTCGCGATCGAGACCGGTGATGTCGCAGCGCCACACCTCCACGTGGAGTCGGGTGCCGTCGGCTTCGGTGTAATGGGCATCCGGTTGGCGTTTCCACTGCTCCACATCCCCCACGAGCTCCTGTCGCGTGGGAGGTTCACGGGAAGCGGGAGAAGGTTCAGGCGCGCTTCCCGGTGGCGTCGTGTCGAAGCCTCGGACGCGAAGGTCCTGCTCGACGTCGATGTAGCGCATCGGCATCGCGGTCCGGCTGTGCTTGTCGACGATGACCGCACCACCGGGCGGCATGCCGGGGCCCTCCCACAACAAGAAGGCCCAGCACCGGGGGAATTCGAAGGCTCCGATCCATGGATACCCGCTGGGTGGACGTCCGTTGGAGTCACGAAGCTCGGCGTCGATGGCGATGCGCTTCGCCTCTTCGAGTGACAGGGGCTCCATCCCCTCCAGCGACGGTTGCAGGAAGAGCCCGCCGCCGAAGACGCCCAGATGGCCTCCAATGCCTTCCAGGCGGGCCCAGAATTCCTGCGCCTCCTCCTTCGAGAAGGGGCCCGCCACGCAGGGCAGCGTGCCTCCGAAGGCTCCCGCGAGGCCCGGCAGGGGACCCTCCACGAGCCGGGGCTGCATGAGCTGATGCAACTCCCGGCGAAGTGGGGGCGAAGGGTCCTGCGCATACACAACGAGGAATCGCGCTTCGGATGCATGGCTCATGGGTCGGGGCGACAGCGGCAGTGTTGATGAGTCTGAAGTCCAGGATGTCGGAGCGGGCAGGGACCCGGGAGAGTCTATACAAGGGGCTGAGCGTCCCGCCTTCCCCGGGGACGCGGGGGAAACCTCTCCCGGGGGAGTCAGTGGGCACCGTGGCCTCTCAACAGCGGCTGGTCCTGGCCATCGCCGTCCTGGCTTCGCTCGTCACATTCCTGGATGGGGCCATCATCAACGTCGCGCTGCCGGCCATGGTCCGGGACCTGGGCGGAGGCCTCACGCTCCAGCAGTGGGTGGTGGATGCGTACCTCATCACGCTGGGCGCGTTGATGCTGGTCGCGGGTTCGCTGTCGGATGCGTTCGGACGCAAGCGCATCCTGCGGCTCGGGTTGCTGGGCTTCGGTGCCACGTCGCTGCTGTGCGCGCTGGCGCCCACCGGGGCGGTGCTCATCCTCGCGCGGGGGCTTCAAGGCGCTACGGGCGCGCTGCTGGTGCCAGGTTCGCTGGCGCTCATCCTGTCCTTCTTCTCCGGCCCCGAGCAGGCCAAGGCGATTGGCTCGTGGACGGGTTGGACGGGCGGCGCGTTCATCGCGGGGCCGCTGGTGGGCGGGCTGCTGGTGGACTCCGTGGGCTGGCGGTGGATCTTCGCCATCAACGTCCTGCCCATCGCGCTGACCCTGATGCTGCTCGCGCGGCTGGAGGAACCGCCCCGGCCAGCGGGCGCGCGCATCGACGTCCTGGGTGCGGTCCTGGCGTGTGTGGGATTGGGCGGTCCTGTCTATGCGCTCATTGAACAGGCGAAGGTGGGCTGGATGCACCCCTCCGTGTGGATCTCCCTGGGGGTGGGGGTGCCGGCATTCATCGCGTTTCTCGTGCAGGAGCGGCGCACCGCGCATCCGATGATGCCGCTGGGCCTGTTCCGGGAGCGGAACTTCTGGGTGGGCAACCTCGCCACCACGGCCATCTATGGCGCGCTGTCGCTGGGCATGTTCGTCATCACGCTCTTCCTCCAGGAGGTGGGGGGCTTCCGCGCGACGACGGCGGGCCTGGCGCTGATGCCAACGACGCTCCTCATGCTGCTGCTGTCGTCGGTGTTCGGCGGGCTCGCCGGGCGCCTGGGGCCGCGCGTGTTCATGGCGGCGGGGCCGTGCCTCGCGGGCGTGGGCTTCCTGCTGATGCTCAACGTCGGCTCGCCGTTGAACTTCTGGACGCAGATGCTGCCGGGCGTCCTGGTGTTCGGACTGGGGCTGACGGCGACGGTCGCGCCGCTGACGGCGGCGGTGCTCGGGTCCATCCGGAGCGAGCAGGCCGGCATCGGCTCGGCCATCAACAACGCCATCTCCCGGGTCGCGGGGCTCATCGCCATCGCGCTCAACACGGCCTCGGTCCCCAGGTTGAAGGTGTCTCCGTCCGTGATCTTCTGGCGCTTGATGCGCTGATGGTTGATCCAGGTCCCGTTCGAGGAGCCCAGGTCCTCGATGAAGAAGTCGTTGCCCACGCGGACGATGGCCGCGTGCTCGCGGGAGACCCTGCCGGACTTCACCACCAGGCTGCACGTCGGACCGCGTCCGAGCGTGAAGCGCTCCACGTCCACCCTCGTGGCGGGACCGTCCGGCGCCAGGCGGACGAACAGCTCCAGCTTCGGTGGGGCCTTCTTGATGACCTTGGCGGGCTCGGAGCGCTTGCCGACGTCCGTGGGGATGTCCAGGACGTCG
>SECN01000256.1 GCA_004173515.1 Myxococcaceae bacterium
ATGCGCCTGTGCGCGGTCGAGCAGCGCTTCCAGCTCGTCCCGCCGCCAGCCTGCGATTCCGAGAAGATGTCTCATGGGCCGGGGCCGCCGCGTACCGCGCGCCGCACGTTGCGTCAAGCGTGGCGCGCGGCGGTCCTCCTGAGACGTTCAGCGCACCGGTTCGAAGAAGCGCTCCACCCGCAGGCCCGTACCGCCAAACAGGTTGCCCAGCAGGCCGCCCCAACCGAGCGACAGCCACACCACCATGGCCTTGCCCTTGATGTGGCCGTACGGCACGTACTCCACCTCGTAGTGGCCGGGGGCGCCCAGGCCGTAGCGGCTGTCCGCGCTGTTGTCGCGGTTGTCGCCCATCACGAAGACGCTGTCGGCGGGCACCGTGTAGGGGCCCTCGCGCTCACGGCCGGGCAACCGCAGGGGGTGCTGGAGCGCCGAGTGCACCACGCCGCCCAGGTCCTCGCGGTAGAGCACTTCCTCCTGGTCGAACCACTGGCCCGTCTTGTCGTCCTGGTTGTGGACGATGAAGTCCGGCGTCACCAGCGTGCGCGTCTGCGGCTGGCCGTTGATGTGGATCACCCCGTCGAGGATCTCCACCACGTCCCCGGGGATGCCGACGACGCGCTTGATGAAGTCCGTGGACTCGTTGACGGGGTTGTTGAAGACGATGACGTCCCCGCGCATGGGCGCCCGCACGATGCGGAACGGCACCACGTTCATCAGCGGGATGCGCACGCCGTAGATGAACTTGTTGACGAAGACCTGATCGCCAATCTGGAGCGTGGGCAGCATGGAGCCGGACGGGATGCGGTACGGCTCCACCAGCACCGTGCGGATGACCAGCGCGATGGCCAGCGCCTTGGCGAAGCCGCCCACGAAGTCCCACGCGGACTGCTTGCGGTACGCGCCCAGGTGCTCCTGGGTCATCAGCTCCAGGGTCTTCACCTCCGCGCGCAGCGCCTCCGCGTCGCCCGCCACCGACGCGTTGTCCACGCGCAGGGCCTGGTCGGTGATCTTCTCCGCCACCGCCGGAGACACCTTGTCCTTCATCCGCTCCAGGATGCGCTCGTCCTCCGCGATGAGCTCGCGCGCCTCGTGCCGCAGCGTGCGCAGCTGCGACTCCTTCCTGGAGGCGTTGCGCCACACCAGCAGGCCCACGAAGACGAGGACCATCAACAGGCCGAACCCCTTCATCACGGGCTGCGCCCAGGATGCGGTGGCCGGCGCCATTTCAATCAGCGTGACGTAGGGCACGAACGCCAGGCCCACGCCACACAGGGGGGCCCAGAGGCTGGTGAGCAGCTCGCGCCACACCAGTTGACGGCGGGCCTTGAGCTGCTCCGGCGTGCGACGCGCGGCCATGGCCGCTCCCAGCTTCGCGGAAGGACTGGCCGTGCTCATAGGGCTACTGCTCCGTCTTGAGGACCGCGAGGAAGGCTTCCTGCGGAATCTCCACCGTGCCGACCTGCTTCATGCGCTTCTTGCCCTCCTTCTGCTTCTCCAGGAGCTTGCGCTTGCGGCTGATGTCACCGCCGTAGCACTTGGCGAGCACGTTCTTGCGCATCGCGGAGATCGTCTCACGGGAGATGATCTTCGCGCCGATGGCGGCCTGGATGGCCACCTCGTACATCTGCTTGGGAATCACTTCCTTGAGCTTCTCGCAGACCTCGCGGCCGCGCTGGTACGCGCGCTCGCGGTGCACGATGACGGAGAGCGCGTCCACCGGCTCCCCGTTGATGAGGATGTCCAGCCGGGCCAGGTCCGCCTCCGCGTAGGCGGACAGCTCGTAGTCCAGGCTCGCGTAGCCGCGCGACACGCTCTTCAACCGGTCGAAGAAGTCGAACACGACTTCCGCCATGGGCATCTCGTACGTCACCTGCACGCGCGTGCCGCTGGAGCCCAGGTACTTCATGTCCTTCTGCACGCCACGCCGGTCCTGGCACAGCTTCAGGATGGCGCCCAGGTGCTCGTTGGGCACGTGGATGTGACAGGTGAGGATGGGCTCCTCGAACTTGGTGATGTTCTGCGTCGGCGGCAGCTTCGCCGGGTTGTCCACCAGCATCACCTCATCCTTGGTGGTGGTGATCCGGTAGACCACCGACGGCGCCGTGGTGATGAGGTTGAGGTTGTACTCGCGCTCCAGCCGCTCCTGGACGATCTCCATGTGGAGCAGGCCCAGGTAGCCGCAGCGGAAGCCGAACCCCAGCGCCGTGGACGACTCCGGCTCGTAGGTGAAGGCGGAGTCGTTGAGCGTCAGCTTCGCCAGCGCGTCGCGCAGGTTCTCGTAGTCGGACGAGTCCACCGGGAAGATGCCGCTGAAGACCATCGGCTTGACTTCCTTGAACCCCGGGAAGGGTTCCGCCGTGGACCGCAGCTCCTCCGTGACGGTGTCACCGACCTTCGCGTCCTGCAGCTCCTTCACGTTCGCGACGAGGACACCCACCTCGCCGGCCATGAGCTGCGTGACGGGGCGCGAGAACGGGCTGAACACGCCCAGCTCCTGCACCTCGAAGGCCTTGTTGTTGCTGAACATCTTGATCTTCTGCTTGAGCTTCAGCGTGCCTTCCAGCACGCGCACCAGCACCACCACGCCCCGGTAGTTGTCGTACCAGGAGTCGAAGATGAGGGCCTTGAGCGGCGCGTCCACGGCGCCCGTGGGCGGCGGCACCAGTTTGACCACCGACTCCAGGATGTCGTGGATGCCGATGCCCTCCTTCGCGGAGGTGGGCACCGCGGTGGACGCGTCGATGCCGATGACGTCCTCGATCTCCGTGCGCGTGCGCTCCACGTCCGCGCTGGGCAGGTCGATCTTGTTGATGACCGGGATGATGGCCAGGTCGTGCTCCAACGCCATGTAGACGTTGGCCAGCGTCTGCGCCTCCACACCCTGGCTCGCGTCCACGACGAGCAACGCGCCCTCGCACGCGGCGAGGCTGCGGCTCACCTCGTAGGCGAAGTCCACGTGCCCCGGCGTGTCGATGAGGTTGAGGATGTAGTTCTGGCCGTCCTTGGCGGTGTACGTCATCCGCACGGACTGGGCCTTGATGGTGATGCCCCGCTCACGCTCGATGTCCATGTTGTCGAGGAACTGGGCCTGCGCCTCACGCTTGGTCAGCGTGCCTGTTTTTTCCAGGAGGCGGTCGGCCAGCGTCGACTTTCCATGGTCGATGTGGGCGATGATGCAGAAGTTGCGGATGTGCGCGTTTTCAGCCGGCATGTTCAGGGCGCTCGATCAGTCGCGAAGCGGGCGTAGGTAACACCGAACCGCCCGAAAATCCACGACTGCGCACACGCGCCCGCCCGGCCTTCCCCACCTGACGACGGCCGTTCCCCCCGGCACCTGGCCAGGGGGAGACCGCCGCCACCGGGTGCCCGCCGGCTAACCCCGGGCCCGAGCGGGACCCGCGGCCTTGTCGCGGAAGAACTGGAGCGTGTGGCGCAGGCCGTCCGCCAGTTGCACCGTCGGCTCCCAGCCCAGGACCTTCTTGGCCAGCGACGCGTCGATGCAGGAGCGCATCTGCTCGCCCGGCTTGCCCGGCGCGTGCGCCACCTTCAGCGAGCTGCCGCCCGCCTGCGCGATGAGCTCATAGAGGCGGTTGATGTCCGTCTCCACGCCGGTGCCGATGTTCGCGGCGCCTACGTAGTCGCTCTGGAAGGCCAGGTAGTTGGCGCGCGCCACGTCTGGACCGAAGACGAAGTCCCGCGTCTGCTTGCCTTCCCCGAAGATGGTGCAGCCCTGCCCCGCGATGACGCGCTGGCTGAAGATGGCCACCACGCCCGCCTCGCCGTGCGGGTTCTGACGAGGGCCGTACACGTTGGCGTACCGCAGGGCGACGAAGGGCACGCCGTACTGCGCGCCGTAGTAGCCCAGGTACAGCTCGCCCGCCGCCTTGGAGACGCCGTAGGGCGACACCGGCCGCGTGGGGTGGCCTTCCGTCGCGGGGAAGAAGTCCTGCTCGCCGTAGATGGCGCCGCCGGTGGAGCTGAAGATGACCTTCTTCACCTCGCTGTGGCGCGCGGCCTCCAGCACGTTGAGCATGCCGCGGATGTTCACGTCCGCGTCGAAGCCCGGGTCGTCCACGCTGCGGCGGACATCCATCTGGGCGGCCAGATGGCAGATGACCTGCGGCTTCTCCGCGCGGATGAGCTCCGCGGCCTCGCGGCTGCGGATGTCGTGCACGGCCAGCCGCACGCGCGGGTCCAGGTTCTCCTTCTTGCCGCCCGACAGGTCGTCCAGCGCGATG
This sequence comes from Myxococcaceae bacterium, assembly GCA_004173515.1. Classification (GTDB taxonomy): domain Bacteria; phylum Myxococcota; class Myxococcia; order Myxococcales; family Myxococcaceae; genus Corallococcus. Next base: position 4,239 of record SECN01000256.1, read on the forward strand.
ACCTCGTGGCCATTGCGCAGGAACTCGTCACACACGTGCGAACCGATGAAGCCCGCGCCGCCGGTTACCAGGACTTTCACGCCGTTCTCCCCCGGGCCCGCCGCCGCCAGGGGAGCAGGGCCGTCGTAGCTTTCGCGTTTACTCGCGCGCGGCCAACCTAAGTCCCGGTGGGACGACCGGCAACCTCACGGAAGTACGCGATGGTCTCCTTCAGACCGTCCTCCAACAACACCTTGGGCTCCCACCCGAGCAGCGTGCGCGCGCGGGTGATGTCCGGCTGGCGCTGCTTCGGATCATCTTTGGGCAGCGGGTGGTAGACGATCTGCCTACCTCCACCGGCCGCGTCGCGCACGGCCTCCGCGAACTGCTTGATGGTCATCTCGCGCGGGTTGCCGATGTTCACCGGGCCCCGGACGTCCGACAGCACCAGCCGCACCAGGCCGTCCACCAGGTCCTTCACGTAGTGGCCTCGTCGTACACGGAGCGCGGCCCGATGGGATTCACGTTGCCCCAGTAATCCTCCTTCTGGGGGTGCACCAGCGGATCGCCGTAGACCTCCGACGTGGAGGCCATCAGGAACACGGCCTTCTTCTTCTCCGCCAGCTTGAGCGCGTTCTCCGTGCCGATGGAGCCCACGCGCAGCGTCTCCAGGGGGAGGTTCGCGTAGTCGATGGGCGAGGCCGGCGAGGCCAGGTTGAGGACGTAGTCCACCGGGCCGTCCACTTCGAGGCCGTCGATGATGTCCTGCTTCACGTACTGGAAGCCCGCGCGCGGCTTGAGCGTGCGCACGTTCTGTTCGTTGCCGGTGATCAGGTTGTCGACCGCGATGACGGACTCCGCGCCGTCGTCCAGCAGCCGCTCACACAGGTGCGAGCCGACGAATCCGGCACCACCCAGCACCACCGCCCGCTTGCCACGCATGCTCGTCACGTCACGCCTCGTTCTTCAGGAGAGTTCGTCGAAGGTCGACTGGCCCGGCAGCTGCGCCTTGTACTTCTCCAGCACCAGGTCGATGCCCTGCCGGATGTACTCGGCCACGGGCACCTTCGTCTTCTGGTTCAGCGCCTTGAGCAGTTCGTTCTGCTCCGGAGTGATGTAGATGGTGGTGCTGACTTTCTTTCGGGCCATGGCGATACGTGAAAATATATGGAATGACGTGGCCTGCGAAAGCACGGATCCGGAGGCCGAAGCCATCCGGGGCAGACCCGCGGACGGGGAGACCGTCACGCAGTTGGATGCCAACGGCGACGGCCAGACGGACGTGTGGGAGTTCCGCCAGAAGGACGTCCTGGTGCGCAAGGAGCTGGACCTGAACTGGGACGGTCGCGTGGACGTCACCCAGTACATGGACGCGCAGGGCGCGAAGGTCCGCGAGGTGATGGACCTGGACTACGACGGCAAGGTGGACGCGACGTACCACTACGCCGAAGGCAAGCGCACGCAGGGCGAGCGGGACCTGGACGGCGACGGCAAGCTGGACTCGTGGCTGTACTACGAGAACGACACGCTCGTTCGGAAGGAGCGCGACGCGAACCACGACGGCCGGGTGGACTACTGGGAGTACTGGGAGGGCGGTCAGGTGGACCGCATCGGCGAGGACCTGGACGGCGATGGCACCGTCGACCAGTGGACCCGCAACCCCAAGGACAAGCCCGCCGCGGAGTGACGCCTCGACGCGGCCGGCGCGCTCCCGGGTGTCCTCGGGTGGGCGCCGGCGCGGAAGCGGTGCGACGGACGGCTACGCCTTGCTGGTGCCCGCGCGGCCGTACGAGTCTTCCAGCCGCACGACGTCATCCAGCTCGGGGGTGCTGACCTCGAGGATGTCGCAGTCGGTGATGGCGACCATGCGGTGCTTGGTGAACGGCGTGATGTGGTAGCTCTCGCCGGGGTTCATCTCCTTCTCGATGAGCCCCTGGCCTTCGTCGACGACGAAGAGCAGCTTGCCGCTCTGGACGTGGATGGTCTCGTCCTTGCGCTCGTGGAACTGGAGGCTCAGCTTGTGCCCCGCCTTCACGTGCAGGAGCTTGCCCACGTAGCGCTCCGTGTGGGCCCAGATCAGCTCGTGGCCCCAGGGCTTCTCCACCCGCTTCGTCGTCGTCATGGTGCTTCTTCTCTTCCTTGCCCAGCGCTAGTTCGTGCCGGCCACGTAGGCGTCGAGCTGGGTTTCGCGCTTGAAGTCCGTCAGGTACCGGCCCGCCGCCTCCTTCGAAGCGAAGGAGCCCATCCGGACGCGGTACCAGGTGCCCTTGCCGGGCACCTCCGCCGAGAGGATATACGGGGCATAGCCTCGGTCGCGCAACCGGGCGGCGAAGCGGTCGGCGTCCGGACGATTCTGGAACGCGGAGAGTTGGAGCGTGAACGCCCCACCCTTCACGGCCTCCGCCGGGCGCGGGGGCTCCGCCGGGAGCTGCTGGGCCCGGGCGATGGCCTCCTTCATCCCGCCGTCACGTGCGGCGGTGCGGGTGGGAACCGGCGTCTCCTCCACCTTTCCCTTCACGGGCTCCGGCTTCGCGGCGACCTTCACGGGCTCGGGGGCCTTGGGGGTCTCCGGCTTCACTTCCGGCTTCACGGCGACAACGGGGGCGTCCTCGGAGGCGTCTTCCTGCGCGGGCAGCTCGCCGGTGTCGGGGTCCGGCGTGGGGGCCAGGGGCTTCGCGGCGACCTTGGCGGGCTCCGGCTTCACCTCCGGCTTCGCGGCGACGGTGGCCTTGGGGGCCTCCGGCTTCGCGGCGGGCTTGGGCGCGGCGGGCAGCGGCGGCAGGGGTTCCGCGGACGTCTTGCGGGTGAGCTCGTCCGGGAAGGTGAGCGGCGGCTCCTGGCGCGCCTCGTGGAGGACCTGCGCGTTGGCATCCAGCGCGGAGAGCAGGTCCGGGGCGGCGGCCGTCTGCGCGTCGCCGGAGAGCTTCTTGCCCACCACCACGCCCAGCACGAACACCGCGCCCATCACGACAATGCCGGCGATCAACAGGCTGACGATCTGGCGATTGTCCAACGAGACGTCGAACTTCTCCTTCATCCGGTGGGCGTCACGCATGGCAGGGCGAACCTCGTCAAATTCACGGAAGGGGGTCTTGACTCCGCTTCAGCGCGACGCGCGCGAGGCCCAAAGTCTGGCCCTGGCGCGCTCGGACCGACTCAGACGATCCACCCGCCACCGAGCACCCGGTCGCGGTCGTAGACCACCGCGGCCTGCCCCGGCGTGACGGCGCGCGCGGGCGCATCCAACTGCACCGACACGAGCCCGTGCGGCGAGATGTGCACCCGGCCCGGAGCCCCCGCGTGACGGTGGCGGATCCGCACCTCCACGGCCTGTTCGGGCGGGGGCGGCGCGTCCACCCAGTGCGGCTGGAGCAGGCCGAACCGAGCGCGGCCGGTGCCCTCCGCGGGGCCCACGACGACGCGGTTCGTCTCCGGCTCCAGGCGCTGCACGTAGCGCACCTCACCACCGCCCAGGTTGAGCCCCTTGCGCTGGCCCACCGTGAAGCGGTGGATGCCATTGTGGGTGCCCAGCACGCGGCCCTCCGGATCCACGACCTCGCCCGAGGGCTGGGGCCCGGCGACCTTCTCCACGAACCCGGCGTAGTCGCCGTCGGGCACGAAGCAGATCTCCATGCTCTCCGGCTTGTGGGTGGTGGGCAGGGCGTGGCGCTCGGCGACGGCGCGCACCTCGGCCTTCGTGAGGTGGCCCACGGGGAAGAGCACGTCGCGCAGCTCCTCCTGGCCCAGCGTGAAGAGGAAGTAGCTCTGGTCCTTGGCGGCGTCCGCGGCGCGGCGCAGGTGGAAGCGGCCGTCCACCTCCTCCACCTGGGCGTAGTGGCCCGTGGCGAGCCGGGCGCCCAGGGCGCGCGCGCGCTTGAGCAGGAAGTTGAACTTCACGTCGCGGTTGCAGGCGACGCAGGGGATGGGCGTCTTGCCGCCCAGGTACGACTGGACGAACGGGTTGACCACCCGGTCCTGGAAGATCTCCTCGGCGTTGGCCACGTAGAACGGGATGCCCAGTTGCTGGGCCACCGCGCGGGCATCGTCGATGTCGTCCGGACTGCAGCAGCTTCCACACTTCGCGTTGCCCTCGTAGGACCAGACGCGCAGGGTGATGCCGATCACCTCATGGCCCTGCTCCTTGAGCAGGGCGGCGGCGGCCGAGGAATCCACCCCGCCGCTCATGGCAACGACGACTCGCATGGGGCTCCTTCCTACACGCCCCCGGCCCGGGACGCACGGCCGGAAGCCGCCCCAGGTCCCCTTCCCTGCCCTCCGGCCGGGGGGAAGGGTGCCCTTTCAGGCGCTTCGCGTCCCATCCCACTCCGCCAGCAGCGCACGAAGCTGGTCGGCCGTGTTGCGCGAGGGGTCGTCCAGCACCGACTCCACGAGGAACCGGGTCGCCTCACCCACCTTCGGGGATGGCCCGATGCCCAGCGCGGACATGATGTCGCCTCCAGTGAGCGCCAGCTCCTTCGCGGACAGGGGCGGCTTCGAGGCGGCGAGGAGTCCCAGGCGCTCGGCCAGCGACGTCAGCGCGGGAAGCTGCTCCGGCGCCCGGGCCTGGACGCGGGCCTGCGCCACGGCGAGCAGCGCGGGAAGCTGCGGTGGCCCCACCCGGGCGAGCAGCCGGCGCAGGGACGGATCCGTGTCGGACAGACGCGTCTCCAGCTTCGCGTGTTCGACGAGCAGGCCCACGAGGTCGGCGGACTTGTTGGGGAACTTCAGCCGCATGCACAGCTCACGGGCCTGGGGTCCCGTGACGAGGTCCGCGAGCAGCGTGGCCATGCGGACATCCAGCTCCAGCGGCGCGGCCTGCGTGGCGGCGCGGGCGAGCCGGGCGGCTTCGGCGTCCGCGCGGGCCAGCTCCGGCAGGAAGACCTCCAGGAGGCCCGTGTCCGCGAGGAGCTGGAGCCCCGCTTCGGCGCGCGGGGACAACAGCAGCTTGCCGAGCTCCTCGCGCACGCGCTCCAGGGCGACCTTGCGGAAGACGTTCAGGGTGGCGGGGATGGCGTCGCGGGTGTCGGGATCCAGCGAGAAGCCCAGCACCGCGGAGAAGCGCACGGCGCGCAGGGGACGCAGGCCGTCCTCGGAGAAGCGCTCCAGCGCGGAGCCCACGCATTTGATCAACCGCGCCGGCAGGTCCACCTGTCCGCCGAACGGATCCACCAGCTCCTTGTCGAGCGGGTTGTACGCCATGGCGTTGATGGTGAAGTCGCGCCGGGACAGGTCCTTGACGATGTCTCGCTCGAAGGACACCGAGCTGGGGCGGCGGCCATCCAGGTAGTCCCCCTCCGAGCGGAACGTCGTCACCTCCACGTGGTTGCCGCCGGTGACGACGGTGACGGTGCCGTGCTGGATGCCGGTGGGGATGACCTTGCGGAAGGCCTTCTGGACCTCCTCGGGCAGCGCGCTCGTCGCCACGTCGAAGTCCTTGGGGTGGACCTGGCGGACCATGTCCCGCACGCAGCCGCCGACCAGGTAGGTGGCGTGCCCCAGCTCTCGCAGGCGGGCGATGACTTCGAGCACGGGCTTGGGGATGTCGGCGTTGTGGAGGTTGGCGATCATGGCTGCTGGGGGTGGGAGGAGGCGGGCGTCCTACGTTGCCCCCTTCGGCAGGGCATTGCCAACCGGATCGCCCGAGCGGTGCCCGTCTGGTAACGCAGGGCACACCATGTCCGAATCCCGCACCACCGCGGTGCACGTCCACGACGCCTGTGACGTGTACGTGGGCCGAGCCTTCCGCGCCTGGGCGAAGCCCGGTCCCCTCAACCCCGTCCCCGGCCGCTTCGGCAACCCCTTCAAGCCCGGCGGCGTGAAGACGCAGAAGGCGATGCTGCGCACGTACTTCGAACCCTGGCTGGCCGCCCTGCCCCCCGAAGAAGCCGCGCGGATCCGCGAGGAGGCGCTGCGCCGCATGGGCCCGGAGCCGGACGCGTTCGAGTCCTTCCGCTGGTACCTGGAGCTGCGCACCCGCCACGACGCGGACTTCCTGCGCGACGTGCGGGCCCTGCGCGGCAAGCGGCTGGGCTGCTGGTGCAAACCCGGACCCTGCCACGCGGACGTGCTCGCCGCATGGCTGGACGGCGCGAAGGACTAAAACCCACTGGTCAGATGGTTTCCTTGATTTATATGTAGGCTGGTATTCCATGCCTTTCAAGGAGAACACGATGAGTGAAATCCACATCCGCCGTGGTTCCCGTTTCCATCGCGCCTGGGCGCTGGTGCTGGCGCTGCCGCTGGCCTCCGCGTGCAGTCCGGCTCCGGAGACTGCTGAAACAGAGACCCCGGCCGAAGCGGAAGCGACGCAGGCCCCGGCGCCGCTCGTCTCCGCGATCACCAACACGTCCTTTGAGACGAACACCAGCGGCTGGTCCTCGTGGCAGGGGACGTTGACGCGCGAGGCCCGGACGGGAGCACCGGACGGCCAGTACGTCGCCCGCGTCACCGTCAGCGGCGCGGCCACCCTGTATTCGCTGGATGGAGCTCAGAGCGCCATCGCCAATGCGCCGCAAGGGCAGACGTATACGGCGACGGCGTATGTCGCAGCGGGCAACACCGGCACGGTGGGCAAGCCCGTGAGCCTCATCCTCCGGGAGAAGAGCGCCTCCGGCACCACGTACAAGCTCTTCACGGCGGACGCGACGCTGACCACCGGCTTCCAGCGTCTCAGCGTCACGGGGACCGTGGAGCGCGTGGGCGACACCGTGGATGTGTATGTCCTCCAGAACCAGGCGACGTCGGGCAATGCCATCCTCGTGGATGCCGTGACGCTGGTGGCCGGGGGCGGCGGAGGCTCGAGCCCTTCGGGCGAACCGATGCCGGTGGGCGACCTCACCCAATGGCGGCAGGTGTTCACGGATGACTTCACCACGCCGGTGCCGGTGGGCCAGTTCCCCGCGGCGGTGTCGTCGAAGTGGAGCGTCTACCTGGACGGTTGGAAGGACACGAGCAAGAACGGCACGTATTCGCCCTCCACGGTCGTCAGCGTGCAGAACGGCGTGCTCAACAAGTACCTGCACACCGTGAACGGCGTGCACCGGGTCGCCGCGGTGCTCCCGAAGATTCCGGGCGCCACGGCGAGCGGCGGACTGCCCGCGGGTCGCTTCGCGGTGCGGTTCAAGGCCGACGCGGTGCCCGGCTACAAGACGGCGTGGTTGCTCTGGCCGGACAGCGAGGTGTGGCCGCGCGACGGGGAGATCGACTTCCCGGAAGGCGACCTCGACAGCACCATCGGCGGGTTCATGCACCGGCAGAACGGCACCTCCGGCGGGGACCAGGACGCGGCCTCCACCAGCGCGCGCTTCACGTCGTGGCACACCGCCATCATCGAATGGACCCCGGGCCGGTGCCGTTTCATCCTCGATGGGACGGTCATCCTGGACAAGACCAGCCGCGTGCCCACCACGCCGATGCACTGGGTCCTCCAGACGGAGACCGACCTGAGCGGCACCGCCCCCTCCTCCAGCGCGGCCGGCAACGTGCAGATCGACTGGGTCGCCGTCTGGGTTCCGAAGTGACACCCACGGATTTCATGTTTCACGCGTTACACTGAGACTCCACGTGCGATGCTCCTGGCTTCACCCCCCAGGAGCACCTCATGTCCCTGTCGTACTGGAAGTCGTGGGTTGTCGTTCCCCTGCTGTGTTGTTTCGCGTGCGGTCCCGCAATCACACCCATGGACGGGGAGATGCCGGCCGACGGCGTCGAGGCCTCCCAGTCCTCCGCGGTCGTCGTCAGCGGGGGCTCCCTGCTGTCCGCGCGGTATCAGCACACGGCCACGCTGCTCGGCAACGGCAAGGTGCTGGTGGCGGGCGGCGGGACGCCCTCCGGCGAGATGGCCACCACGGAGCTGTATGATCCGGCCACCCTGACGTCGAGCAGCGGCCCGTCCATGGCCACAGCGCGCCGTTACCACACCGCCACGCAGCTCCAGGACGGCAGCGTGCTCGTCGTGGCCGGCATCGGCGGAGGGAGCGTGATCGCGTCCGCCGAGCGCTACCAGCCGGGCACCAACACCTGGACCACCGCCGCGCCCCTGCCGCGCAACAGCTACGGGCACAGCGCCACGCTGCTCGCGGACGGGCGCGTGCTGGTGGTCGGCGGCGTGAGCTACGTCACCAATGCCTATCTCTACACGCCGTCCACGAACACCTGGACGGCCACGGGTTCACTCAACGCGGGGATGATGGGGCAGGCCGCGGTGCGACTCGCGGATGGGCGCGTGCTCGTCGCGGGCGGAGGCAACAGCACCACGTCCTCCAGCAACCACGCGGAGATCTGGGACCCCGCCACGGGCGTTTGGACCACCGTGGCCTCGATGAACACAGGCCGCAACGGCCACACGTTGCACCTGCTCGCCAACGGAAAGGCGCTGGTGACGGGCTACACGCTGGCGGCGGAGCTTTACGACCCGACGACCAACACCTGGACGAACACGGGCAGCACGGCTGTCACGCACTTCTCCGCGCCGTCGGTGGTGCGACCCGACGGGAGCGTCTTGATGGCCGGAGGCTCCTTCAACTTCAATGGCGTGGAGCTGTACACGCCCGCTACCGCCAGTTGGATCACGGTGGGGACGCTCACCCAGGGTCGCTCCGGTCACCCCACCGTCGCGCTGGCGGACGGGCGTGTCCTGTTCATCGGAGGAAGCACCGCCAATGCCCAGGGCAACATGCAGGCGCTCTCCAGCGTGGAGGTCTTCGATGCGACCGCCACCTGCGCGCCCACGACCTGCACGGCCCAGGGCAAGAATTGCGGCACCCTCTCCGACGGCTGTGGCTCCACGCTGAACTGTGGCACCTGCGGTTCGGGACAAACGTGCGGCAGCAACAACGTCTGCGCCTGCACCCCGACGACCTGCGCCGCGCAGGGCAAGAACTGCGGCACCCTCTCCAATGGCTGTGGTGGCACGCTGAACTGTGGCACCTGTGGTTCGGGACAGACCTGCGGCAGCAACAACATCTGCGCGCCGACCGCGCCCTCCTGTTCCCACAACGTCTGCACCACGGGCGCCGCCCTGCCCCGGACGTGCAACAGCTGCGTCAACACCGTGTGCTCGCAGGATCCGTATTGCTGCAACACGGCCTGGGACAACCTCTGTGTCAGTGAAGCCAGCCAGTGGTGCGCCATCGCCCAGCCGGGCTGCGTGACCCCGATGTAGTCAGGGGAAGGAATCCCCGGGCCGGCGAACGGTCCGGCCCGGGGACTGACGCCGACTACTTCGCGGCGACGAAGGACTCACCCAGGATGTTGAAACCCTGGGCGGAGGCCTTCACGTCGATGCCCGAGAAGCCGGTGTAGGGGTAGGCACCCGCCTTCACCTCTTCGACGATCTCCAGGTAGTCACCCTTGAGCTGCTTGCCATCCACCTCCAGCGAGAAGTCATTCGCCGCGCCACGGAAGCTCCAGACGCAGGCGCCCGTGCTGATGGCATCGAAGAAGCTCGTGGCGGAGTGATTCCGGAAGCCGATGGTGTGGATGGGGGTGAAGCGGATGTGGATGTTGTACCACTCGGAGTTGATGCCGTAGTCGGGCTCGTAGTGCTGGAAGCCCAGGAAGCGGTTGTTCTGATACAGGTTCACCCGGTACGACGAGCCGCCCGGCGTGCCCGTGAACGTGGGCTGCAGGACCACCTGGGGCCCGTTGCCCGTCAGGGCGATGCGCAGCGTGCTGACCACCTGCTCACCGTCGCGCGCCGTCAGCTCCAGGCCCTGCCCCGTCGCGCCAAGCCCGACGATGTCAGGCGTCAGCTCCCAGCTCGTGGCCTTGGGGAACACGCTGGTGAAGCCGTCCGTCTTCACGTCCGCGAGCCCGGAGACCGCGATGCCCTTGCCGCTCTTCGCGACCTTCGCGCGGCCGGTCGCGCAGTTCTTGATGCCAGAGAAGCCCTCGACGCACTGCTGCGTGGCCTCCGCCTCCTGCGTCGCGACCGAGTCAGCGGTAGGAGACTGCGTCTCGTCGCCCTGGCAACCCGCGGCGGTCAGGCTCAGCAGCGCGGCTGCCATCAGACGGCACGTCAGTTGGATGTTCATGGATGGACCTCTCGTTGGGGGGATGGAGGGGGACTGCCTGTCGGGTCCACGGAAAGACCCGTGGGTGGCCCATGCACCCTCCGAGCCACGCCCACCGCAGCGCGGCATTCCCTGGGGCTCGCCCCCTGCCTCGGACGCGAGGCCAGCGCCGAGTAGCGCGGCCCGTCACAGATTCGTGCGAGCTGTAGCATCGGGTGTCACAGCTTGAGACATGCCGGGTCCCCTTCACTGTCAAGCATGCCTTAAGAGCCTATTGCCTCTCGCGCGCCTAATCCCGCGCGGGACCGGGACGTAGTTTTCCTGGGTCATCCGAAGCGCTGAACCCAGGGGTGGAAATGAAACGGCTCGCCACGACGGTCCTCTCACTCGCGCTGTTCGCGCCCGCGCTCGCGCAGACGGTCCCGCCCAGGGCCGCCACGGAGGCGGGTGCTTCCCCGGCTGCCTCCAGCGGGAATGCGCGGAAGTTGAGCATCGCGCGCGCCGGCTCGCAGCCCTCCACCCAGGGGCCCGCCGAGAACTTCACGGGCTCCGTTCGCGTCGATCCGTTGTTCCAGCCGAACGCGCCTTCGCGCACCGCGGGCGCCTACGTCACCTTCGAGCCCGGCGCCCGTTCGGCGTGGCACACCCATCCGCTCGGGCAGACGCTGATCGTGACCGCTGGAGTCGGCCGGGTCCAGCGCTGGGGGGACCCGGTCGAGGAGATCCGACCAGGCGACCGGGTCTGGATCCCGCCTGGCCAGAAGCACTGGCATGGCGCTTCACCCACCACCGGGATGACCCATATTGCCATCCAGGAGCAGCTCGACGGAAAGGTCGTCGAGTGGCTGGAGAAGGTCAGCGACGCCCAGTACGGCAGCCTGCCCCAGGGAGAGAGACCATGAGCAACCCCAAGCCTCCATCCGCCGCGCAGAAGTCCATTGGCGACTTCGCGCCGAAGCTGGCCGACCTCACCGACGAGGTGCTCTTCGGGGACGTCTGGGAACGGCCGGAGCTGTCCAAGCGCGACCGCAGCCTCATCACCTGCGCGGCCCTCGTGGCGACCGGCAAGAGCGAGCAACTGGACTTCCACTTCCCGCGCGCCATCGAAAACGGCGTGACGCAGGAAGAGCTTGTCGAGCTCATCACCCACCTGGCGTTCTACACCGGCTGGCCCAACGCCATGTCGGCCGTGGCGCGCGCCAAGGCGGTGCTGCCGAAGAAGCAGCCCTGACGTCGGGTCCTGCTCACAGCGACTTCACGGCCAGCTCCCGGGCCACCTCCACGAAGAGGCGCAGCGGCGTCGAGCGCTGCGCACGGCTGGGGTAGTAGAGGAAGAAGCCGGGGACCGTGGGCGCGTAGGCCTCCAGCACCTGCTGGAGCCTTCCGGTCCTCAACTGCTCGGTCACCATGGGTTCAAAGGCATAGGCCAGCCCCATGCCCTGCTCCACCAGGGGTATCGTCAGGTGGCTGTCATTGGTGACCACCCCTCCGCGCACCGGCACGCGCCAGTTCCTGCGACCCCGCTCCAGCTCCCAGGCGTAGAGCGCCCCGGTGCTCCGCATGCGGAAGGTGATGCACTCGTGGTTCAACAGGTCCTCGGGGCGCTGGGGCGTCCCGTGACGCGCGAGGTACTCAGGCGAGCCCACCACCACGAAGCGGAACGCGTCGGTGAGCCGCACCTGCACCATGTCCCGCTCGATGGCCTCGCTCAGCCGCACGCCCGCGTCGTAGCCCTCCGCCACGATGTCCACGAAGCGCTCCTCGACGACGACCTCCACCTCCACCCGGGGGTGCCGCTGGCGGAAGGTGGGGAGCACCGGGGTGATGAGGTACGGCACCGCCGCCCTGGGCACCGACAGCCGGACCCGGCCCACCGCCTCGCCCGGTTGCGCGGAGACCTCCGCCAGGGCCGTGAGCGCCTGCCCCAGCGCCGGGCCCGCACCCTCCACGAGCCGCCGGCCCGCGTCCGTCAGCGACACGCTGCGCGTCGTGCGGGTGAGCAGCACCACGCGCAGCTGCCCTTCGAGCTGGCGCACCGTCTGGCTCACCGCCGCCGTGGAGACGCCCAGCTCGCGCGCCGCGCCGCTGAAGCTGCGCAGCCGGGCCACGGCGAGGAACACCTGGAGCTGCGAGAAGGGAGCCGTGTTCATTCGCGAGGACCGCCTTCGGGGGCTGCTGGGAGAGGGACCGCTCCACCGCCTGCATGCGACCAGGACTGTTAAGCCTTGCTTAAGAGCCTATTGCCTCCTCCGCGCATAGTCATCCCCGGTGCCAGCGCGTAGTTCTCTTCATGAACGGGGCGCGACAGTCCCACCCTCACGGAGATCCGAAGCACCATGCTCACCGTCAAAGCCTACGCCGCCACGTCAGCGACCACCCCGCTCGGTCCGACCACCCTCGAGCGCCGCGAACTCGGCCCGCGCGACGTCCTCATCGAGATCAAGTTCTGCGGCATCTGCCACTCCGACATCCACAACGCCCGCGATGAGTGGGGCGGCGCGACCTACCCCCTCGTCCCCGGCCATGAGATCGCCGGGATCGTCGCCAGGGTCGGCTCCCAGGTCACCCGACACGCGGTCGGCGACCGCGTCGGCGTCGGTTGCATGGTCGATGCCTGCCGCGAGTGCGCGAACTGCCTCAAGGGCGAGGAGCAGCACTGCCTCAAGGGATTCACCGGGACCTACGGCGGCGTCGGCAAGGACGGCAAGACCACCCAGGGCGGCTACTCCACGCACATCGTCGTGGCCGAGGACTTCGTCCTGAAGATCCCCCAGGGCATCGCGCTCGACGCCGCCGCGCCGCTGCTGTGCGCCGGCATCACCACCTACGCACCGCTGCGCCACTGGGGCGCGGGGCCTGGCAGGAAGGTGGCCGTCGTGGGGCTGGGCGGGCT
>SECN01000257.1 GCA_004173515.1 Myxococcaceae bacterium
CTGGTGGAGCTGGAGGTGGCGAAGATCGCCACGCTCATCCTGGCGGAGAGCAGCAAGCGGCTCGCGACGGAGCGCGGCATCGTCTACACGGCGGGCGCGGACGTGGTGGGGCACCTGCTGAAGTCCGGCGGCTTCGACCCGCTGCTCGGCGCGCGACCGATGCGTCAGGTGGTGCAGCGGCTGGTGGAAGGCCCGCTGGCGGAGCGCATCCTCTCCGGTGAGTTCGGCGCGGGAGACCGCGTGCGCGTGGCGGTGCAGGCCGGACAGCTCCAGTTCGCCCGGGACGCCGCCTGACGGCGAAGCGACGAGTCGGGCGGGGACGCGCGAGTGACGGGGTGGGTGCTTCCGCTCCGGTTCGCGCGGGTCGACGCCCGACGGAGGACGCGCGGGCTGAGCCGGCGCGTTCACGTGACGCAGCCAGCGCTTCCGCTCCGGTTCGTGCAGGACAGCGCCTGACGGAGGACTCACGGATTCACCCGGTGCGTGCAGGTGATGCAGCCAGCGCTTCGGCTCCGGTTCGCGCGGGACGACGCCTGACCACGCCCGGTCACGAGGGGCTTCGCTCCATGAAGGCGAAGCGCGTTCCGGTCATCATCGTCGGTGCGGGGCGTCTGGGTGGCGCACTCGCGCTGGCGCTCCAGGCGAAGCGCTGGCCCGTGCGCGTGTACTCGCGAGATGACGCGGGCCGCGAGCGCACCCGGGCCCTGGGATTGAAGCCCGCGACCCCTGGCGATTTGAAGAAGGCGCGCGTCTGCATGCTCTGCGTACCAGACGCGGCCGTGCCCACGGTGTCGCAGGCCCTGTCGGCGGAGCTGCCTCGCACGGTGGCGCTGGTGCACACCGCGGGGGCACTGCCACTCACCGCGCTGACGACACAGCGGGGCCGGACGGTGGGCTCGTTCCATCCGCTGTGCGCCGTTTCCTCCGCGCGCGATTCACTCGTGGGCCACACCGCCGCCATCAGCACGCGCTCCCCTGCCCTTCGCGCGGTGCTCCAGCGCATGGCCGAGGACGTGGGCTTCGCGGTCATCGACGTGCCGGAGGCGCACCGGGCCGCCTACCACGCGGGCGCGGTGCTGAGCGCCGGAGGTCTGGTGTCGCTGGCGGACGCGGCGGTGGGCGCGCTGGGCGCCGCGGGCATTGAACCCGAAGCGGCGCTGAAGGCACTGTTGCCGTTGATGCGCTCCGCGCTGCGGGGCCTGGAGGCACGCGGGCGCTCGGGTGGACTCACCGGCCCCATCGTCCGGGGCGACGCGGGCGTCGTCTCGGCCCACCTCAAGGCACTGCCCGAGGACATCGCTCCGCTCTATGGACAGCTCTCGAGACGGGCGCTGCGGCTCGCCTCGGACCGGCTGCGTCCGGAGCAACGTGCCGCGCTGGAAGCCGTGCTCGCGAAGCCGTGACGCGCTCGCGCTGAAGGCGACTCCTGAGGCGATCAGGAGTCGCGTGCCTTCTGGCCCGGGCGTACTCCCCGGGCCAGCACGACCCCACGAACTACGTGAGGATGATGCGCGAGCCCTGGAGGGCGCGCCGCACGATGGCCAGGGCCTGCTCGGACGCGGCCTCGGCCTCCGTGAGGCGGCGCAGGCAGACGTCGCCAGGCACCGACACGGAGCGCTTCAGGTCCGCCAGCAGCGTCAGCGCCGCCTGGAGCATCTCCTTGCCCTGCGCGGACTCCGTGGCCGGCTGGCCCGCGGCCTTGGACACGTGCGCCGTGAAGCGCTGCACCGCGTCCATCGTCGCGTTCGGATCGTACTTGTCCAGCAGCGGCTTCAGCCGGTCCGGGTTGATCCGGATGAGGCGCAGCGCGCCGACCTTCTGGAAGGCCGGGTGCACCAGGCCGATCTCCGACATCTCGAACGCGCCCAACAGGCCCTCGTCCGGCGCCCGGTGCGCGTGCGGCACCACGTCCACGAAGAGCGCCAGCGGATCCGCGCCCTGCTTGAACGCGGCCAGCTCCTCCTCGTCCAGCGGCGGGAAGCTCGCGGGCGTGCCGATGAAGAGCAGCGGCAGCACCACGTCGTGCCAGAACTCCTCCGGCGCGGACCCCGTGCCACCCACCGTGGCCACCAGGTGCGTCATCAGCTCCGCGAGCCGGGGGGCGCGCTCGGCCTGCTCCGCCAGCGTCTTGCCCACTTCCATCCGCTGGAGCGACGTGACGATCTGCCCCTCGAACTGCTGGCGCGCCTCGGGCGGCAGCGGCGGCTGGGTGCGGCCGAGCGCGTCACGCACGTCGCGCGCCAGCACGTCCGTCTTCGTCTCCAGCGTCGTCTTCGCCTTGCCCGAATCCACCACGATGAACTGGAGGAAGCCCGGGTCGAACAGGCGCTGGTAGTCCTGGGGCGCCAGCTGCTGCGGCTGCGCGCCCAGGGGCTGCGCGGGGTTCGCGCCAAAGCGCACCTGCCCCAGCGAACGGCGGATGTCGCTGGCCAGGTCGTCCAGCCGCGTCAACTTGCCCTGCGCCAGCGCGTCCATCACCGCCCCGAACGGGGACAGCATGATGATGGCCTGGGGGAAGCCCAGCGACGCGCCCTCGGGGGAGTCGCGGTTGGGGAACCAGAAGGCCTGGTGCTCGGAGATGAGGCGCAGCGCGAAGCCGCCCGCGAGGCCCAGCGCCGCGGCCTGGTGCTCCGGCCGGTTCGGATCGAACTTGCCGCCCAGGAGCTTGACGACCGACTGCTCCACGTCCGCCCACGGCGCCTTGACCAGATCGACAGGCTTGCCGTCGGCCTGCTCCAGCGCTGCGGTGAGCTGGAGCTGCGCATTGTGGACATGCTGCGGAACGGGGAGCGCCTGGGGCTCGGCGGGTTCGGACATGAGAGGGTTCCTGTGAGAGAAGCGACCGCGATTCCTTACCGTGAAAAACGCGTTCGTGGCCACGATTTGTGGCCGCTAGGATGCCCGCCATGTCAGCTTCCAGCGGGTCTGCCCGCCAGCCCGCCCTTCTCGCCTGCCTCCTCCTGCTGACATCCGGGTGTGCTTTCGTCGCACCCCGCTTCCCGCAGAACGTCCAGGCGTCGTTCGTCCAGGACGACATGCGGAAGCTGACCACGCGGTCGCTGGAGCTGTACTACCCGGCGCACCTGCGTCCCACGGCCCTGCGCATCGCCTCCCGGATGGAGGGCTGCGTGGACCGGCTGCGCACGGAGACGTGGAGCAAGGCCGAGCGCAAGCGGGTCCTCGTCTACCTGACGAGCGCGGGCTTCAACAACGCGTACGTCCAGTCGGAGTTCGCCAGCACGCCGCAGCAGATGGTGATCCCCCAGCACATGACGCTGGAGCAGTTCAACCTGCTGGGGTTGGGTGAGACGGACATCGGCGACGTGGCGTGTCACGAGTCCGTGCACTACGTGCAGATGCAGCAGGTGGGCGGCCTCTGGAACGTGCTCAACACCCTGAGCGGCGGCCTCTTCCAGCCCAACATCTTCACCGAGTCCTGGTTCCTGGAGGGTCTGGCCACCTACTACGAGGGGCACCTGGGCAAGGACACCGGCCGTCCCCACAGCCCCGTGTGGCGCGGCTGGTGGGAGGGCGCGGTGCAGGCCCGGCGCGGGGAGCTCAACGCGGGCTACCTGTCCCCTGAGAACCGCGCGTTGGATCCGTTCGGCGGCAACTACCTGAGCGGCATGCACTTCGTGGAGTACCTGGCCAGGACCTACGGCGAGAAGCGGCTGTGGAAGCTGGTGGAGGAGCAGGGCAACTCCATCCTCCCGCCCATCGCGGTGACGCTGCGCTTCAAGCGCGTGTACGGCAAGGACATCGGTTCGCTCTTCAGCGAGTACGAGCAGAGCCTCCAGAAGAACCTCCAGGTGCGCGAGCGCCCCGCCACCCAACAGGTCCTGGTGAAGGACGCGGGCTACTTCTCCCGGCTCGCCTCGAACCCGAGCGACGGCAGCACGGCGCTCCTGAGCGTGGGCCGTGAGCAGATCACCCACCTCACCGTGCGCGAGCGCGACGGCCGCGAGCGCTTCAGCCGGGCGCTGGTGCAGTTGCTCCCGGGGCGTCGGTGGGTGCTGGCCAGCCCGTCGCTCGCCAGTGGCATGACCTTCAGCCGCGATGGCGCGTGGCTGTACCTGGTGGGCGCGGACGTGGACGCGGTGGGCAGCTACACGGCGAAGCTGTGGCGCATCGATGCGCGCACGGGCGACGTCGTGAGGCTGTGGGACGGACTGGAGGGCATGGGCGGCGACATCAGCGAGGACGGCCAGAGCTACGTGTTCGTGCAGGTGCGCGGCGACGCGGCGAACCTCGTGCGGCTGGACCTGGAGTCGGGCCGGCAGGAGCGGCTGACGGACTTCCAGGCCCACACGGCGCTGGGCCCGCCCGCGACGTCACCCGAGGGACAGCGGCAGGTGTTCCCCCTGTCCGGCAACGAGGGCTGGGATCTGGTGCTGCGCGAGCCGGATGGTTCCCTGCGCTGGCTCACGCGCGACGGGCTCTTCAACTATTCGCCCCGGTGGCTGGACGCGGATCACCTCGCCTTCCTGCGCGAGCACGAAGGCCGGCTCCAGGTCCACGTGATGACCGTGTCCACGCGGCGCATCGCCCGCGTCACCGACGCGCCCCACCTGACGCTGGACGTGGCGCCCGTGGGCGGGGATTCGGTCGCCTTCCTCAACCGCGACGGCACGAACTTCACCGTGGACAGCGCGCCCCTCACCGAAGCCCTGGCCGAGCTGCGCACGGCGCCCGTGCCCGGAACAGGGGCGGTCTCGGACGCGGAGGCTCCCCCCGCGCCTGTCGCGGTTGCTCCGGATCCGAGCGCATCCCCTGCGCCGTCGGGTGCCCCCACCTCGGAGGATCCGGGAGGCTTCGCGGACTTCCCCGGACAGGACACGGGCAGCCCTCCGCCCACCGCGCCGGATGCGCTCGCGCAGGTGCCCGCCGACGCATCCGTGGCACCGCCGCCGCCGCTGACGTCCGACCCCGAACACGACCTGGACGGTCCGGTGGTGCCGCCGACCGCCGTGAGCCGCGACGTGAGTGTGCTGTCGGACAAGCCCTACTCCACGCTGGAGGGCTTCTTCGTCCCGAACTACCGGGTGCCGTACTTCTACACCGTGCCCAACGACATCGACGGCGAGGATCCGTACCTCGCGGCGGGTCTGGCCCTCGCGGGGCAGGACCGGCTGGGCTTCCACGCGTATTCGCTGCTGCTGACGTACGACACGAAGGAGGAACAGCCCAGCGTGTCGCTCGCGTACGGCAACGCGCAGCTGGCGCCCGTCTACCTCCAGGTCTCCGCGTCGCGCATCCGCGACACCGACCGCACCGACCTCCAGGCCACGGCGTTCGCGTCGCGCACGTTCTGGACGACGCCGGTGCAGTTCGGCGTGCTCGCGTTGGAGCGCCGCTTCGACGCCACCGACCGCCGTCCCCAGCTCATCACGCGCCTCATCGGCCCGGAGGTCGCCGCGTCCTACTTCGCCGGCGAGGGCACGTCCTACGGCGGCACGCAGCGCGGGCTGGGGCTGACGCTCAGCGGCGCCGTCTACCCGAAGGCCTTCTCGCGCGACTCCACCGTGGGCGATGTGCGCCTGGGCGCGGAGGGCTACACGGGCGGCCTGCCCTTCACCGGCAAGGACAACCTCCAGCTCTCCGCGGTGGGACGCTTCCTGCCCGGCGCGCCCGACGGCCTGCTGGAGGTCGGCGGCATCCTCCCGGGGCAGGCCTTCTTCACCAGCCGCGACAACACGGATGAAGGCTCCCTGCCCCTCCAGCTCCAGCCGGGCCTCGCGTTCAGCGAATACCTGCGCGGCTACGAGGACCACACCTTCCGCGCGCGCAACGTGCTCATCGCCAACGCGCGCTACCGCTACCGCGTCATCGTCGACTACGGCTGGGCCTCCACGCTGTGGCTGCTGCCGTCCCTCTTCGTCAGCCAGTTCGAGCTGGAGGGCTTCGGCTCGCTCGCGCGCACGGACAACCGCGACAACCACGGGGCCGTGGGCGGCTCCGCCACGCTGCGGCTCACCGTGGGACAGGCCTACGCCATCGCGTTCTTCTACCAGTACGCGCGACGCTTCAACGACGGCCTGGGCGACCTGCACCTCATCGGCGCGAGCTTCTGAGCTGAGTCACTCCGCCCGGACGCGCGGGACGGCCAGTCCGAACAGGCCCGCCTCGCGCGCCACCTTGAGCACTCCCGCCGGCACCAGCTCCGAGGGCTCCATGCCGCGCGAGAGCTGCTCGCGCACCTGCGTGGAGGACACCTCCGCCAGCGGCGGGCCCACCGTGTTCGGCGCCGGATAGCCCGCGCGGTAGAGCACCAGCACGCGCGCCATCCGCTGGATGCGGTCGAAGTCCTTCCAGTGCGGCAGGTCCCTCAGGATGTCGCTGCCGATGATCAACGAGAACTCGATGTCCGGGTGGCGCGCCACCAGGAACGCCAGCGTGTCCACCGTGCGCCCGCTGCCGCCCACCTCGCGCTCCACCTGGCTCGTCTGGAGCCAGCCGGAGGTCTCCTGGCAAAGCGCGTCGCACATGCGCACGCGCTGCTCGAAGGACTCCAGTTGCTTGCCGAAGGGATGGTGGAACGAGGGCATCAGCCACACGGACTCCACGCCCTGTGTCGCATGCACGTAGGTGGCCGCCATCAGGTGGCCCACGTGCGGCGGGTTGAACGAGCCTCCGAGCAGCGCGACCTTCACGGCGGGCCTCTCATTTGACGGTGAGCTTCGTCGAACGCGAGTCGACCTGGAGCACCTGCGGCGCCAATACCTGGTGCCCGTCCAGGCGGAACGCGGAGAACGTCAGGTTGCGCTCCGCCTTCTCCAGCAGGCCGCACGTCTGTTCCGCCGCGCCCACCAGCCGGCCCGGCGTCACGAAGTAGCGCGGGCCGATCTGCACCACCTTCGGCTCCGCCTCCTTGCCGTGGATGAACACCAGCGCGTTGAGCAGGTCGTCGCGCACCAGGTCGTTCTTGTCGTGCACCACGCAGCAGAGCGTGTCCCCCACCAGGTCCATGGCCTTGTTGGCCACGGCGGGGTCCCGGTACGCCAGCGACTCGCGCTCCGGCACGCGCACGAAGCGCTCCATGACGAGCCGGCGGTCGTCCTCCGACGCCACGTCCGCGGGCGCCGCGCCATACGCGGGCGTGCGCGGCTTGCTGCCCTCCTGGGGCGCCACCAGCCACTGCGTCACGTCCGCCAGGAAGTCCGAATCGGAGTACTCGCGCCCGCCCCGGCTCTTCTGGCGGCGCCACAGCACCCACTCATCCAGGTCCGTGTAGCGCGCGCCGACGAAGAGGAAGCGCCGCGCGCCCTTGGCCCGCAGCAGCTCGTAAGCCGCGTCGAAGGCACCCAGGTCGCCATGCGTATCGGAGAAGACGCCAATCACGGGGAGGTCACCGCCCCACAGCGTACAGCAGGGCGGGCTCCCGGTGCTTCCGGAAGGCCTCCGTCTGGAGGGCGAACCCCTCCAGCATCCGGTCCAGGCTCCACCCCTCCTCGATGCCACGACGCACCTGGTCGGTGCCGCACAGCAAGTCGAAGGCGGGCACGTCCTCCACGAACTCGTACGCGTCCGCCCGCCAGTCGAAGTGCTGGGGGCCGATGTCGTGCAGGGCCTGGAAGATGGCGATGCCCGTGCGCAGCGGCTGGAACGCGTGCCGGTCCGTGACGTGGATGAACGCCCCGCTGCACGACTCGCCTTTGTACTTGTCGAACGTGGGGGTGAATCCCACCGGCCGGAAGGCCACTCCCGGCAGGCGCTCCTTGTCCAGGCGCGCCAGCAGCGCGTCGGTGTCCACCCACGGCGCGCCGAACTGCTCGAACGGGCGGCAGGTGCCGCGCCCCTCGGACACGTTGGTGCCCTCGCCCAGGCACATGCCCGGGTACACGAGCGCCGTGTCCGCGGTGGGCATGTTGGGCGACGGCGGCAGGAACGGCAGCCCCGTGTCACCCCAGTGCATGTCGCGCGTCCAGCCCTCGCACGGCACCACCGTGAGTTCGCAGCCGAAGCCCTCCTGCGAATTGAACAGCCGCGCCAGCTCCCCCGCCGTCATGCCGTGGCGGTTGGGCAGCGCGTACAGGCCCACGAAGGAGCGGAAGCGATCCCCCACGAGGTTGCCTTCCAGCGTCACCCCGTCCAGCGGGTTGGGCCGGTCCAACACGTAGAAGGGCACGCGCGCGTGGGCGGCGGCCTTCATCGCCAGGGCCATGGTGTAGACGTAGGTGTAGTAGCGGCTGCCCACGTCCTGGATGTCGAACACCAGCGCGTCCAGGCCCTTCAACCACTCCGGGCGCGGCGAGAGCGATTCGAAGGTGGAGCCGTAGAGGCTGTAAACGGGCACGCCGGTGCGGCGGTCATGCGCCTGATCCACGGCCACCATGTACTGGGCCTCGCCCCGGATGCCGTGCTCCGGACCGAAGAGCGCCGCCAGCGTCACGCCCTCCGTGCCGGCCAGCAGGTCCGCCAGGTGGCGGAAGCGCGAGTCCACGCTGGTGGGGTTGACGATGGCGCCCACGCGCTTGCCCTTGAGCGCGGAGAAGCCCTGCGCGGCCCATACATCCAGTCCCGTCTTCACCTTCGTCACGGTCGTTGCCTCGTCCCGTCCCACGCGCGTCGCATGGGCGGGGAAATCAGTTGGCGTCCAGGCGCTTGAGCGCGCTTTCAGCGGCCTTCTTCGAATCGCAGTTGGAGCGCAGGAAGCCCCCGGAGCGGCCGTCATCGTCCCCGCCATTCTCGGCCAGGGACTCCAGCCTGCTTCGCGCGTCCTCGAGCTTCAAATCCCCCGCGGTCCTCACGGCCGCGACCCGCGTCCAGCAGTTGTCGTGCGCCAGCAGGGCGACGATGCGCGACACGGCGGCGTCGCTCCCCTTCTTCGCCGCCTGCGCATACTCGCCCAGCGCGCCCGCCGCGTTGCCCTGGGCCTCGGAGAGCCGTCCCGACAGGTACAGGTGCCGCGCCGGGTCCTTCTCCGCGTCGATGTACTTCTGCGCCTCGTTGGTACGCCGGGTCTTCTCCATCCCCGCCGTACCCTCCACCGCGTCGATGGCGCGCAGCGGGGCGCCCTTCACCCACAGCCATCCCACCAACCCCAGCAGCAGCACGCCCACCACCGCCGCCAACAGCATCCCCTTCTTGCGCTGCTCGGGCGTCATGCGGGCATGCGCCTCGCGCCCCCGGGCCCAGAGGGCACTGCCCGCCGTGTGCGCCTGACGCCCCAGCACGGAAGCCTTCTGTCCGACGACCACCGCGCCCTCCGCCGCGCGCTGGCCCAGCACCACCGCTCCGCCCGCGGCCTTCTGCCCCAACACCACCGCGCCGCTCGCCGCCTTCTGGCCCAGCACCACCGCGCCGCCCGCCGCGCGCTGGCCCAACTGCGCCGCGCCCTGCCCGAACTGCGCCGCGCCCACCGCCGCCCGCTGCCCCAGGGCGCTCAGGTCCATGCCCTCCTCGGACACGCGCGACAGGGCCAGGTTGCCGAACGGCGGCAGCGCGGCGGCCTCCTCTTCGGACACCACCAGGCCCGGCGAGGGCGCCTCCACGCGATACGGCGCGCGAGGCACGCGGAAGACGCGGATCTTCCCGGGGATGCCCTTCAGCTCGAAGGCACCCACCTCCTGCGACGGCACCTCCGCCTTGTTCATGGCCAGGTAGACGGCCTCCGTGAAGAAGACCTCGTCCGCGTCGGTGATGCCCTCCACACGGGCCGCGATGTTCACCGGCTCGCCGAAGATGTCATTGGACTCCACCCGCACCTCGCCCACGTTGACGGCGACGCGAACGTGGAGCTGATCATCCGGCAGGAGCAGGCGGTTGTGATGCCAGAGCTGATCCTGGATGGCGATGCCGCTGAGCACCGCCTGGGTGGGCGATTCGAAGGTGACGAGGAACGCGTCGCCAATGGTTTTGATGATGCGTCCACCGAACGCCTTGAACAACGGCGCGAGCAACGCCTCATGCACCTGGAGCAGCCGCTGGTTCTCTTCCAGCGTCTGACGACTGGTGCGTTCGGTGAAGCCCTTGATGTCGGTGAAGACGATGGCGAGGTTGGCGGTCTTCAAAGGTTTGAGCGCGCGCATGGAGCGCTTCTCCGGGGCCGTGAGCTGCGCCCTCACCTTCGCGGCGAGCTGGGGCCTGTCCGTCCGGTCGTAGAAGGCAGCCAGCGTGCGAAGGACGCCCGGGCTGGTCGGCTGGGCATCCCGCGCCGCCAGGAACTCCCGCTCCGCGTCCAGCACCCGCCCCTGCTTCTCCAGCACCGCCGCCAGTTGCAGGCGCACCTGCACCCACGCGGGCTTGGACTTGGACAGGGGCCGGTAGTGCAGCTCCGCCTTGAGCCAGTCCCCCATCTGGGCCCAGAGCCCCGCGAGCCGGAAGCGCGCGTCGTCATAGGACGGGCGCAGGGTCACCGCCTTCTCGTAGGCGCGGATGGCGTCGAAGGTCGCGCTTCGCTCCTCCAGGAGCTGTCCCCGGAGGAAATGGACCCGGGGGTTGTCCGGGGCCTCGCGCTGCGCCGCGTCCAGGTGCGCCTGGGCCCGCTCCTGCTCCGGGGCGCTCCCCGCCTTGAGCAGCAGCCGCGCGGCCTCCAGCCGGGGCAGTTCCCACCGGGGCTGTGAGAGCACCAGTTGCTCCAGGGCGGCCAGGGCCCCCGCGTCGTTCCCAGCCGTCTCCAGGGCCAGGGCGTCCGCCAGGGGGCTGGGCGTCACCGGAGCTGACGGCGCCGCCTGAGCTGTCAGGACCGGAGGCGCCGGTGCGTCGGAGGCGCCCGCCAGCAACGCCGCCACGAGAACCCACATCATGCCCGGCAGATAGCAGAGCCAGGCGGGGCACCTCAACACTTCCCCTTGACGGACACCCGGCCGCGCATGAAACCCATGACCGTGCAGATCTCCCAAAGAACGCTGGAAGACCTTGGTTTCTCGGAAGTGCTCCGCGCGCTGACGCAGCGGTGTCGTACCGAGCCAGGAAGGGAGCGGGTGCTTGCCCGCCCGTTCCACGACACCGAAGCGGAAGTCACCGAAGCGCTGGCCCTCGTCGAAGAGGCCCGCTTCCTGTCGCAGCAGCAGTTCTCCCT
>SECN01000738.1 GCA_004173515.1 Myxococcaceae bacterium
CCCGGTCTCGACCCACCAACCCCGACTCCCCCACCCTTCAACCGCGCAGGGACCCTTCTGCAAACGGGCTGCCAAGGTCCTCACGCGAAGGTGTTCCCTCTGGAAACGCCTTGGGAACGGGGCGGGGGGACAGGTTGCGTGTCCGCCAACCGGTAAATCCTCCCGACCCGGGGCCAGGGGGCGGCGGTAAACCCTGCCTGTGTCCAATGGGTGACAGGGATTCGACGCGTTGGAGTCAGGTCCTTGTCTGGGATTGAGGCACATCGAGGCGCCTCGCTGGAAACACCAACGCCCGCTCGGGAAACCCATCCCGGGCGGGCGCCGTCGTGTGCCGTCTTCGGGTGCGAAGGACTACAGGACCTTCACGGGCACTTCCTTGAGCACCTGGTCGCCGCGCATGATGACGACGGTCCACGCGCCGGGCTTGGACAGCTTCACGCCGGTCCACTGCCGCGCGCGCCAGCCCTCGCCCTTCACCTTCACGTCCTTCGTCTCGCGCACGGTGGCGCCCTGCTTCACCTGCACCGAGATGTCGTCGACGGAGTCGCCCTGGGGCACCAGGTAGCTCTGCCACAGCATCACGGTGGTGTTCGCCTTGATGCCCTCGGGGCCCACCTCGGCGGTGCACTCGTACTTGTTGGGGCCGTCCTTGGCCACCTCGGTGCACAGCTTGGCTTCCACCAGCACCGGGCCCTGGCCCTGGCCCTTGTAGAAGAAGTTCCAGGTGTCGCGCACCGCGTCCGCGCTGGGGGCCTTCACGGTCTCCGCCGCCGGAGCCGCCGCCTCCTGCGCTCCCGCGACCGTCGCCACACCCAGCACCGCGCACAGCACGCTTCCGTTGAACATGCTCTTCATGATTCGGGATCCCCTCGTTTGGACGTTCAAGGAGGCCGTCCCACGTCTGGCCTCCATGAGCGGGTGTCTAGCATGGAACACCCCGCTCCCGTCCTGCCTACCCGAAGAGGAAGAAGCCCAGCGTCACCAGCGGCAGGTAGGCCAGGAACGCGACCAGGAGGAAGCCCAGGATGTCCTTGAACTCCAACCGGGCCACGGCCAACAGCGGCAGCGCCCAGAAGGGTTGGATGAGGTCGGTGGCCATGTCACCCCAGGCATACGCCAGCACCACCTTCTCCGGCGCCACGCCCAGCCGGCCCGCGGCCTCCAGCAGATACGGCGCCTCGATGGCCCACTTGGAGCCGCCGGAGGGCACGAAGTAGTTCACCACGCCGCTGTACAGATACACGATGGCGGGGAACGTCTCGCGCGTCGACAGCGACACGAAGAGCTCGCCGATGCGGTCCGTCAGCCCCGTCGCCTTGAAGATGCCGTAGATGCCCGCGTACAGCGGGAACTGCAACACGATGCCGTGCAGCACGCCCGCGGCCTCCTCGCTCGCCTTGAGCAGCCGCGCGGGCGTGCCGTGCAGCAGCACCGCCAGCACCAGGAACGTGAAGTTCACCACGTTGAGGTTGAGCGCGCGCCAGCCGCCGTTCATCCACAGGTGCCGCGCGAACCACAGGAGGCCCAGCACGCCGAAGACGACGTTGAGCAGCCACGCGTGGTCCAGCCACTCGGCGGGGCTGAGCTTCCCCGTGGGCTTGGGCGGCGGGGTGAAGTCCGCCAGCTTCTCCAGCACCGCGGGCTCCACGCGCACGGTGCGCTCCGGGGACGGGTGCAGCGCCCACGCGAGCGCGGTGAGCAGCGCCACCGCGGTCAGCGTGAGGCCCACGTTGAAGGGGGAGAACAACGTCCGGTCAATGGGGATGACCCCCAGCTGCTTCTCCAGGAAGTGCCCCGGCGTCGCGACCAGCAGCGGCGCGGAGGCGGACAGGCCCGCGTGCCACGTGGCGCCCAGGCCGAAGTAGGCGCACGCCACCAGCAGCCGGTAGTCCACGTCCGGGCGGCGGCGCGCGATGAAGCGCACCAGCATGGCGCTGGCCACCAGGGACAGGCCCCAGTTGAAGTACGCGAGCGCCATGGACACCGCCGCCATCAGCGCGGTGGCGCCGCGAGGGCTCTTCGGCAGGCTGGCGACCTTCTCCAGCAGCGCCTTCACCGGGGCGGTGAGCGCCAGCAGGTAGCCGGTGAACATCACCAGCGCCATCTGCATGGAGAAGGTGAGCAGCTCCCAGAAGCCCCCGCCCCGGGCTCCCCCACGACGATGTAGACGCCCGACGCCATCAGAC
>SECN01000739.1 GCA_004173515.1 Myxococcaceae bacterium
CGGGCCGAACATCGGCCCCGCCGGGCTCACCTCGAACGCGGCGACGCGGGGGTTGTCCACCTCCGGCGCCTCGCACACGAAGAGGCCGCCCGTCTCCTCCTTGCGCAGCACGTCGCCCAACAGCGCCGTGGCGAAGGTGCCCGCCTCCAGCCGCTGCACCAGCGCCTGGTTGAACAGGCGGGACTGGAAGGCGGACAGGTACAGCTTGCGCTGGAAGCGGTCCGGCCGCTTCGGCAGGCGCTGACCCAGGAGCAGCAGCCGCCCCAGGTCCGCGTTGTCCCCCGCCCGGCCGAAGCGCTGCTCTCCGAAGTAGTTGGGCACGCCCTGCGCGGACAGCCGGGCGAACGTCTCTCGCGCCGCGCCCACGTCCTGGATGCCGCGCAGCCGCAGCCGGAAGCGGTTTCCCTTCAGGTGCCCGGTGCGCAGCTTGTTGCCGTGCCGCTTCGACTCCAGGACGCTCACCCCGTCGAGCGAGAACTCCGGAAGGCGCGGCTCGGCGCTCGCGGGCACGGACAGCCACTGCCGCGTCACCGCCTGCCGGTCCTTCATCCCCGCCACGCCGATGTCGTCCTCGCGCACACCCATGGCGGCGGCCAGCGCGCGCACCACCTCGCGCGTGTCCCGGCCCCGCTTCTCCACCCAGAGGTACAGGTGCGTGCCCTCGCCGGACGGCAGGTACGCGGGCAGCTCCTCCACCTCGAAGTCCTCGGGCGTGAGCTTGAAGCCACCACCACACCCGGGAACGTCGGCCGTCAGCCGGGGAAAACCAAAACCAGCGTCCGTCACGGTGCCTCGAGCGTGGCCAGCAGTTCCTTCACGCGCCGGGCCAGGTCCTCGTCCGCGCGCGACTCCAACAGCTCTCCCGCCTGGAACAGCAGGAAGAACATCACGTCACTCAGCGCCTGACGGAACGACGCCAACGGCTCGCTGCCCAACTGGGCGCGGTGCCTGTCGAAGGCCTCCATCAGCCGGCCCTCGGGAAGGCTGCCGTCCGCCGCGAACGCGAGCCCCTCCAGCACCGGCGACGACGACAGCGCCTGGCCGGACAGCGCCGCGTTCGCCGCGGCGATGAACTCGGGGTCCATGCCCTGGCGCGACACCTCGTCGCGGATCTCCCGGAAGATGAAGTTGAAGACGCGCGCCACCGGGCGGGCATCCACCGGCGCCAGGGTGCGCGCCGCAGGACGTGCTCGCTGCGCGGCCACCTTCTCCGGCGCCGCGGCGACGGGAGCGCCCACGGGCTTGTCCGACAGCCCGGCGAACCCGCCCTCCAGCAGCCGGAAGACGACCTTGGTGACGTCGAACTCGGACAGCCGCGCCGCGTGCCCCAGCTCCAGCACCGTGCGACGCCCGTCCAGCATCGCCAGCACCCGGTCCTCGTCCTCCTCCAGCTTGCCGTCGGACGGACGCTTGCGCGCCACGTACATGCGGCCGTGGGGGATGCGCTTGCGGAAGTGCGCCAGCTCGTCGATCTTCCGGATGCTGTCCATCAGCAGGCTCTGCGTGGACAGCTGGATGGAGTGCCCCGTCTTCTCGTCCAGGGGCTGGTCGATGAGGAAGAACGCCCCCTCGCGGCACAGCACGATGGCGTGGAAGATCTCGCTCACCTGGTGGGTGACGCACTTGAACAGGTCGTGCGCCTGGAGCAGGCCCTTCTCCACCAGCGCCCGGCCGATCTTCGACGGCGACTGCTCGCGCAGCACCGCCTCCACCTGGGCCCGGTCCACGTAGCCCAGCCGCACCAGCACCTCGCCCAGCCGGTCCGCGGGCTCCTCGGACGAGGCGCCGCGCACCTCGCCCTCGCGGATCATCAGCGAGCGCTCGCCGCCCGGCGTGTGCACGCGCACGACGCCGCTCCAGCGCGACTGGCTCAGGAACGCGATGAGGTCCGACAGCGGGAAGCCCCCCGCGTCCCCCGACAGCACCACGCGGGGCGTGGGGATGGAGCCCCCTTCCGGAGGCATGCGCGAGAAGACGAGCAGGTCGGGCGCCGTGGGCATCAGCGCGTACGTCCCCGAGCGTCCCGCGAGCGCGGGGATGCCGGTGCGGTCCTCGGGGACCAGCTGCGCGGCGCCATCGATGCGGAAGCGTTGGCTCATCCCGGTGTCAGTCGGCGGCCCACGCGTTGTTGTTCGCGCGCCACTCCACTTCGTCCTCCATGCTGTGCTCGAGCAGCCCTTCCTGGGAAGCCGTCGATCTCGTCCTTGTACTGCTCCGTCTTCAGCACGGCGGCCAGCGTGTCCCCGTCCAGGCCCACCGACTTCGCCAGCGCGGGCAGCGCCTCCTTCTTGAGGTTCTCCTGCTGCCCGAAGAGCGCGTCGTGCATCTGCCAGAACCTGCCCTGGTCGCGCGCCCACAGCACCGCCTGCGCCGCGGGAATCGCGTTGGCGTGGATGGAGAGCGGGAACGGCAGGTAGCAGAAGCGCACCTCGCTGGGGTGCTTCCGGGCGAAGCCCTCCAGGATGGGGCGGGCCTTGCCGCAGAAGGGGCACTCGAAGTCGGAGAACTCCGCCACCGTCACGGGCGCGTTCGCGTCGCCCTGGCACATGCGCGGATCCACCTTGATGGGCGCGCGCGCCTCGCGGAAGGAGCCGTAGTACTTGGAGAGCGTGACGATGACCTCGCTCGCGGGGCCGCCTTCGGACACCAGGCGCGCGGACAGCCGGGCCATCCGCTTGGCGTGCTTGCAGCCCGTGTGCTGCTTGAGGCACGCGCCCAGCGCATGGGGACAGCCGCAGTAGCAGAACTCGTCGCTGAACACCGTGGCCAGCTCGCGCTTCGCCGCCGGGGGCAGCCCGGAGAAGTCCATCCCGGGGATGCCCGTGAGCGCCTGGGAGGGATCCGCGGAGGGCGCCTCGGCGGCGAAGCGCGAGCTGGCCACGGTGTTCAGCGACGAGTTCTGCTACTGCGGCTGTCCCCATGCGCTGGGCGCGTGCCTCAAG
>SECN01000740.1 GCA_004173515.1 Myxococcaceae bacterium
CTGGGCGGCACGTCGCTGTCCGTGGTGCGCATCGCCGCGCGCCTGCGTGAGGAACTCCAGCGCGACGTGCCCGTGGTGTGGCTCTTCGAGCACCCCACCGTGAACGAACTGGCCCGGCGTCTGGAGCGCGAGTCGGAAGGCTCCGCGGCCACCGTGGAGTCCTTTCCCGCGTCGCGTCCGCGCGAGGTGACGACGGGCGAGTCCTCCGGATCCATCGCGATCATCGGGCTCGCGGGTCGCTTCCCGGGCGCCATGTCGGTGCAGGAGTTCTGGAACAACCTGCGCGGCGGCGTGGAGTCCATCTCCTGCTTCACGCCGGAGCAGTTGGAGCACCTGCCCGGTCTGCCGGAGGGGCTGGAGCTGTGGCACCACCCGGCGTTCGTCGCGGCGGGCGGCGTCATCGAAGGCGTGGAGAAGTTCGACCACGCCTTCTTCGATATGCCCCTGCGCGAGGCCCAGTTCACGGATCCACAGCAACGGCTGTTCCTCCAGACGGCCTGGGCGGCGCTGGAGGACGCGGGCGTGGACCCGGACCGATTCCCCGGGCTCATCTCGCTGTATGCGGGTGCGGCGAGCTCCGGCTACACGGACGCCGTGCGGCAGGCGATGCCCATGGACGCAGCCTCGTTCATGGAGCTGCACGGCACCGCCACGCACGAAAGCCTGGCGACGAAGACGTCCTTCAAGCTGGGGCTCACGGGTGAGAGCACGTTGCTCTACACCGCGTGCTCCACGGGCCTCGTCGCCGTGCATCTGGCCTGTCAGAGCCTGAGGGTGGGCCAATCCGACGTGGCGATCGCGGGCGCGACGCGCCTGTCGGTGCCGCAGCGCACGGGCTATGTGCACCAGGAAGGGATGATCTTCTCTCCGGACGGGCACTGCCGCGCGTTCGATGAGAAGGCGCAGGGCACGCTGGCGGCGAACGGCGTGGGCGCGGTGGTGCTCAAGCGCCTGGAGGACGCGGTGCGGGATGGCGACGCCATCTACGCCGTCGTCCGGGGCTCGGCCATCAACAACGACGGTCGGCACAAGTCCGGCTTCACCGCGCCCAGCGTGCAGGGGCAGGCGGCCGTGGTGTCGCAAGCCATGGCCCATGCGGGCGTGTCACCCGAGTCCATCGGCTATGTGGAGACGCATGGCACCGCGACGGCGCTGGGAGACCCCATCGAAGTGGCGGCGCTCACGCGAGCGTATGGCCTGGGTGCTGAGCACCAGGGCACCATCGCGTTGGCATCGCTGAAGACGAACATCGGCCACCTGGACACGGTGGCGGGCCTCGCGGGGCTCATCAAGGTCGCGCTGTCACTGCACCACGGCGAAATCCCGCCCAGCCTCCATTTCGAACGGCCCAACCCGCAGATCGACTTCGCGGCGGGCCCGTTCTTCGTCAACACCCGACTGCGTTCGTGGCCCCGGGGTGCAACGCCCCGCTTCGCCGCGGTCAGCTCATTCGGCATTGGTGGCACCAATGCCCACGCCATTCTTGAGGAAGCACCCATGCGGCAGAGCGGTTCCACCACCCGATCCCACCAGCTCGTCCTGCTGTCCGCGCGCACGCCCGAGGCGCTGGAGGCGGCGTCGCGTCAGCTCGATGCACATGTGCAGGCCGGTGGGGCGGAGTTGTCCCTGGCGGATCTGGCGTTCACACACGCGGTGGGCCGCAAGGTGTTCGAGTTCCGTCGCGCGCTCGTGGTGAGAGACGCGGCGGAGCTTTCGACGCAACTGCGGAAGCCAGTGTCCGCGACGAAGGGCACGAACCGCGCGCCACGCGTGGCATTCGTGTTCTCCGGTCAGGGAGCGCAGCAGGTGGGCATGGGGCGCGAGCTGGCGGAGGCCTCGCCGCTGTTCCGTGCGAACCTGGAAGCGTGCCTTGCGTTGATGGAGGCACCGTTGAGGGCGCGGGTGTCGGAGCTGCTGCGGCCGGCGGAGGGCGCGGACGTCGCGGTGAGTCTGGCGGATACGCGTGTGGCGCTGCCCGCGTTGTTCAGCGTGCAGGTGTCGCTGGCTCGGTTGTGGAAGGACCTGGGCGTCGTTCCGCACGCGGTGCTGGGCCACAGCTTCGGTGAGTACGCGGCGGCGTGCGTGGCGGGCGTGCTGTCGCTGGAGGACGGGATGCGGCTGGCGGTGGCGCGCGGGGAGCTGATGCACCGCATGCCACCGGGGGCGATGCTGGCGGTGGCGCT
>SECN01000258.1 GCA_004173515.1 Myxococcaceae bacterium
GGGAGGCCAGGGGGATTTTCCTGGCCAGGGGGACCTCATCGCCCCGCCGGGCGCGCCGGAAGAAATGCCGTGTCGAATTCGCGGCCCCTCGTTCGACGTGGAAGTGAAGCCTCCTGGGATTCCCCCGGGAGGCTCCACTTTCCGGAACAGGAGCCGTCTCCCATGGCCATCAAGCTCGCAGTCGCCGCCCTCGTCCTCCTCATCGCGCTGGGGGCCTTCATCGCGACCCGCCCGGACCAGTTCAGCATCGAGCGCCACGCCCAGGTCCACGCCTCCCCGGCCGTCGTCTTCGCCATGATCAACGACCTGCGCCAGTTCGACGCGTGGTCGCCGTACCGCTTCGAGCTCGCGCCGGGGCTGAGCAAGAGCTTCGAGGGGCCCGCGACGGGAGAGGGCGCCAGCTACACCTGGGAGGGGGGCGGCAAGGCCGGGTCGGGGCGCATGACCCTCGTGGAGAGCCGCCCTGTCGAGCGCGTCGTGCTCAAGCTGGAGTTCTTCAAGCCTTTCGCCGCCACGAACCGGACCGTCTTCACGCTCGCGCCCGTGGAGGGCGGCACCCGCGTGAGCTGGCGCATGGAGGGGGAGAACACCCTGATGGGCAAGGCGCTCTCGCTCGTCGTGAACATGGACACGATGCTGGGCAAGGACTTCGAGAAGGGGCTCGCGAACCTGGACGCCGCGGCGCGGAGCGGGACGCAGAGCGCCCGGGCCGACACCGCGATGCCCGCCTCCGCGCTCTAACCGAGCGCCGCGTACGCCGCCTTCGAGAACGCCACGGCGAAGGCTTCGTCGTCGGGGCCCGACATGATCCGTTGGGTCAGGAGGATGGCCGTCAGGTCCTGGTCCGGGTCGATGAAGAACGTGGTGCCGAAGCCGCCCGCCCAGCCATAGCGGCCAGCCGTGGGGGAGATGCCATCCGGCCGCGTCGTGACGCTTCCGCCGAAGCCCCAACCGGACGTGTCCCAGAAGCCCGGGATGAAGGGCGAGGCGGCCTTCTGCTCGGGGGGAATCTGATCCGTGATCATCTGCTGGAGGCTCTCGGCGGACAGCAGGCGCGTCGCGCCGTGGCGGCCCTGGTTCAACAGCATCCGGCAGAAGGTGAGGAAGTCGTCGGCGGTCGACACCAGCCCGCCGCCCTGTCCACCGCCCGCGAGGAAGGCGGGAGGCTGCGACAGGCCCGACCGGGGGTTGTCCCAGGCCGTGAGCGCTCCCGTCCTGGGGGCTCGCTGGTAGGCGGTCGCCACCCGGTCCAGCTTCTCTGGCGGCACGCTGAACGCGGTGTCGCTCATGCCCAGGGGCTTGAAGAGGCGCTCGGAGAGGAAGTCATCGAAGCCCATCCCGGAGGCGCGTGCGACGAGCACGCCCAGGACCTCGAAACCGGTGTGATACATCCACCGTTCTCCCGGGTGATGGATGAGCGGCAGCGCTCCCAGGCGCCGCATGAACCCGTCGGGCGTGTGGGGAATGGCCTCGAAGCCGGGCGCTACACGCTCCGCCTGCATCGCCTTCTGGATGGGGTAGGTGCCCGGAGGCGCCATCACCGCGCCGGTTCCCATCCGCAGCGTGAGCAGGTCCCTCAGCGTGATGGGACGGCGCGCCGCAACGGTGTCCTCCAGCGGGCTGTCGAGCGCGCGCAGGACGCGGCGGTTCGCCAGCTCCGGCAACCACGGGTCGACGGGGCCATCGAGCTGGAGCCTTCCGTCCTCCACGAGCATCAGCGCGGCCACGGCCGTGACGGGCTTGCCCATGGACGCGATGCGGAAGAGGGTGTCGCGCCGCATGGGCACGCCGGACTGGAGGTCCTGGACGCCCAACGCGTCCACGTGGACCTGCTCTCCGCGAGCCACCAGGGCCACGAGGCCAGGAAGTCCGCCCTGTTCAACGGGGCCTCGGAGGACGGAGGTCACCCCCGCGAGTCCCTTCAGTCGTTCCGTCGGCGCCATGTCGTGTCTCCTCCTCGGTACTGACTCTGGCCCCAACCCCTACCGCTTCGCGAGCATGAAGGCGGTGATGGAGTAGCGCTGGTGTCCCTGCGCCGCGGGCATCCACTCCGTCACGCGGTGCGGAGCGTTCACGGCGCGGAAGATGAACACCGAGTTGAAGATGGGCGGGACGCGCATCAGGTCCCGGTCACCGTCCGGATGCGGGAACGTGAGGACCCCGCCGAACCCCTGCTCCCAGGGACGGGTGAAGTTGTAGACGACCGCGAGCCCTTCCTCGTCCGTGTCCCGGTGCTCCGGGAACTGTTCGCCCACGTCCATGCGTGACACCTGGACCTGACGCGTCTCCAGCTTCTGCGGCCAGCCCACGAGCGCAGCGTGGAAGTCCGCGCCGTCCTCGCTCCCGAGCCACGCGCAGAAGTCCGACAGGACGCCGGGGGCCTGCTGCGCCAGGGGCGCGACGTGCAGCGGATAGGGCCCGTGGTGGTGGCGCTGGAAGCGGGCGTCGCGCAGGGCCTGGTGCAGGGCCTCGGCGCGCTCGGGCAGCACCACGCGCTGGAGGCAGACGTGCGGCACGCGTCCACCGGAGGCGAACTCGTGGCGGATGGCGTCGTGCAGCTTCGGGGACGCGTCCGCGAGGGGAGACCACCCGGACGCGGAAGGGGGGAACGCGCTCGACGGCTTCGCGCGAACGGCGCCGAAGACGCTGTCGGCGAAGTTCGCGACGAAGAAGCCGCTGGGGCGCTCAGGCCTTGGCGACCAGGTAGCTGGAGAGTCGGGTGATGACTTTTCCGTCGCGGGGATCATCGAAGAAGGAGATGGCGGGTGTGGGGTTGAATTCAAGGGCCACGAAGGCGCCCTCGGGGGTCCGGCGCAGGTCCACCGCGGTGAAGACCATGCCCAGCGCCTTCGCGCCGCGGATGCACAGCTCCCAGGCCTCCTTGGGCAGGCGGCCGGGCTTCACCTTGTCCAGGTTCTGCCGCGCGTCCACCACGCCCTCGGTGGGGATGCGGAAGGCGGCCACGGGCTCACCGTCGAGCACGTAGGCGCGGAACTCATCGCCTTGGATCTGCTGCTGGAAGAGGACCGGGCAGTTGGCGAGCAGCGCCATCCGCTCCTCGGTGAGGTCCGCTTCGCCAATCTTCTGCACGAGCGCGCCGCCGTGCAGCTCCACCGCCTCCATCGGGTTGATGAACGAGCAGCCGCGCCGGTTGAGCGAGCGCAGGATGGAGTGCAGCAGCGACTGACGCTCCCGTTCCGCCAGGTACTGCTCCTGCCAGCGCGGGAAGTTCCGCGCCGACAGGGCTTCGGCCTCGGGGACCGGGAGCGAGAGCCGGATGGCCTTGATGTAGAACGAGCGCAGGTCGCTGAGACATTCACCGTCCCAGAGCACGTCGCCGTCCTCCCAGCTCAGCGTGACGGAGTCAGGGACCCGGTCGGTCTCCACGACGATGGCTCGCGCGCGACGACGCTCCACCGCTTCCGCGACGAAGCGGGTGGCGTCATCCTTCCGCGAGCCGATGATCACGACCTTCTTCTTGGACGCCATGGGGACCGTGACTCCGCCGGAAGACGGCTCAGACCGGGCTGTCCATCCGGACCTTCAGCACGCTGGCGTCCAGCGGCTTCAGGTCGATCTTCGGCGGCTTGAACTCGGGCTGCGACGGGCCACGGATGGGGTCGTCGGAGATGATCTTCACGATGACCCGGTCATCGATCTTGATCTTCGGGTCCTGGAGGACGGGCTCGTCCATCTTGAACTTCAGGGCGCCCGTGTCGACCGGCTTGAGCTCGGGCTGCGACGGGCCACGGATGGGGTCGTCGGAGATGATCTTCACGATGACGCCGTCATCGATGTCCTTGATGCTGCCGTCTCCACCGCCCTTGATGGGGTTGGTGGGCTCATCCGCGATGACCTTGACGATGTGGTCGTCGAGCTTCAGGCCGGAGTCCGTGCCGCCCTTGATGGGGTTGGTGGGCTCGTCCGCGACGATCTTCACGATGTGGTCGTCGATGAGGCCGGAGTCCGTGCCGCCCTTGACGGGGGTGGTGGGCTCGTCCGCGATGACCTTGATGGGCCCGTGCGGGAAGCCGATGTCCTTGAAGTCGCCCTTGGCGCCACCGACGTCGCCCTTGAAGCCGATGTCACCGCCGCCCGTGACGGGGTTGGTGGGCTCGTCCGCGATGATCTTCACGATGATGCGGTCATTGACCTTGAGGCCCGTGTTCTCGCCCTTGGCGGGGGTGGTGGGCTCATCGGCGATGACCTTCACGATGACGCGGTCATTGACCTTGAAGCCATCCTTGCCGGCCTTCGGGGCGGGCTTCGTCTGCTCGAAGGAGTCACCCGGGCGCTTCGGGGCCTTCTTCAGCTCGGGCGCGCCAGCGGGCTTGCCCTCGGTCGTGGCGCCCTTCGGCGCGGTCTTGGGCGTGGAAACGAATCCCGGCGGAGATTTGATCTTGGTCATGAGGGGGTCCTTTGCGTGCGATGGATTATCGCGCCGGAGGCCCCCGGAGTTGCTTGATTCTCCGAAGATGAGAGTCCTGCTCGCCTGCTTCCTTCCGCTTCGCCCTTCGCGCCGCGAAAGCCCTGTGATTACGGGGACTTGGAGGGGCGGTGGTACAGCTTGCGCAGTTCCTCCTTGGCTTCTTGGAGCGTGCGCTTCCGGGAAGCCGGGAGATTGCGCCCCGCACGGTTGGCGTAGAACGTGAGCATCGACATGGCGGACTGGAACGCCGGGGCCTTGCGTCGGGTGCTTCGTTCGGCGGAGCGCTTCACCGAGCGTGCGATCTCCTTCGCGGAGCGCGTGAAGACTTGATCTTCCAGGGTCATCGCATCGCTGTGTTCCGTCACCTTCTGGGACCAGCGGCGCTGCTTCGGAGCATGCGCGGAGGTGGCGGACTTCTTCCGGGCGGGAGCGCGCTTGTGGGGCGCGGCGTGTCCTCGTGACTTCTTCGTGGCGGTGGCCATCGTGTTACCTCCCCTGGGCCGTGGCCGGGACGTGGAGGGAGAAGATGGGGGCCGCGCGCCCGCGTTCGCATTGCCGCCCCTGGCGGGTCGCTCGTCCACCGTTCATGGGAGGAGCCGGGTCCGCGTAGGCTCCCGGCCCATGTCATCCGAAGGGCGTCGTGCCTTGAAAGGCCTGAAGCCGTGGTGGGGCGTCCTGTCGCTGTTGCTCGCCTCGTGCGCGGTGCACCCGTCCACCCGCGCGGAGCAGGCGGACGACGCGGCGGCACGGGGCCTGCGCGCGCGCCTCTATCAGGCAAAGGGCGAGGCGGCGGCGGAGGCCCGGCAGTGGGGCGTGGCGGCGGCCGCCTTCGCGATCGCCCGGACCTCCCAGGACTCGCTGGTCGCCCGGTGGGGGCAGGGACAGGCGTCGGTGCGGGCCTCCTCGCTGCGCTGGACGAAGCCGTTCGAGGGCTCCGTCCTCGCCGTCGCGTTCTCTCCCGACGGGCGGGTGCTGGCCTCCGCGGGCTACGACTCCATCGTCCGGCTCTGGGACGTGGAGCACGGTGGGCTGCTGGCGGAGCTCAAGGGCCACACGGCGGAGGTGCACGCCGTGGCCTTCACGCCGGATGGCCGTTGGCTGGCCTCCGCCGGCAGGCCCGGGGAGAT
This sequence comes from Myxococcaceae bacterium, assembly GCA_004173515.1. Classification (GTDB taxonomy): domain Bacteria; phylum Myxococcota; class Myxococcia; order Myxococcales; family Myxococcaceae; genus Corallococcus. The sequence continues at coordinate 5,557 of SECN01000258.1, forward strand.
TCGTGTCTGGGATTGGCGGCAGGGGCGCCAGGTGGCCCTGTTGCAAGGGCATGCGGATGTCGTGCGGGGGCTGGCGTTCTCACCCGGGGGCGAGCGTCTGGCTTCCGGTGGATTGGACAAGACGGTCCGTGTCTGGGACGTGGCCACCAGCGCGGAGCAGCTGCGCTTCGAACATGACGAGCATGTGATTTCAGTGGCCTTCTCCGCGGAGGGCCGGCGACTGCTTTCGACGAGCATGGACCGGAGCGCGAGGGTCTGGGACCTGGAGACGCGCAAGGAGGCGCACCGCCTCGTGGGCCACCAGGAGAAGGTGGAGTCGGGGGCCTTCTCCTTGGATGGGCAGCGGATCATGACCGCCGCGGCGGACCATGCATTGCGCTTCTGGGATGCGCGGACGGGACAGCTCGTCGACGTCCTGCGAAACCCGGGGGATGTGTCGGCCGCCGCCATCGACCCCGCGTTCACGCTCGTTGTCCAGGCGGGATGGGATGGGCGCGTCCAGCTCGTTGATGCGCGGGGCGGGGCCCTGTTGGAACGGCTGGATGCGCACCGGGGGTTCGTGATGTGCGTGGCGCTGTCCCCCGACGGGCGCACCTTCGCCTCCGGCGGGATGGATGGCGTCTTGAAGGTCTGGTCCCGGCCGGTGGCTCCGCCGGACGTGCTCCTTCGCGGGCATGAGGCGTGGGTGGAGGCGCTGGCGTTCTCCCAGGAGCAGGAGTTGCTGTCCGGCGCGGAGGACGGGCTGCGACGGTGGCGCGTCTCGGATTGGAACCACGTCGCTTCGAGCGCGGAGGGGACGGAGGCCACGGTGTCCCTGGCCGTGAGTCCGGACCGGAAGTGGCTCGCGGTGGGCACGTTGAAGGGAAGGGTGCGGGTGTTGGAGGCCGGCTCGGGCCGACCGCTGCTGGAGTTGTCGGGCGTGAACGGCTCCGTGCGCGCGGTGGCGTTCAGCCCGGATGGGAAGACGCTCGCCGCGGCGGGAGACCCGGAGGTCCACCTCTGGTCCCTGCCCGAGGGCACCCCCCTGAAACCCCTCCAGGGGCACACCGGGAAGCTCTGGGCGCTGGCCTTCGATGCCACGGGGCACCGGCTCGCCTCGGGGGGCGCGGATGCGACCGTGCGGACCTGGGATGTGGACACACGCCTGCCGCTGTTGCGACTCGAGGCCGGGGAGCGGGTCCGGGCGGTGGCCTTCACTCCGACTGGCGACCGGTTGGTGACGGCGGGCATGCGGCAGCCCATCCGCCTCTGGGACACGGTGACGGGTCAGCGTGTGACGGCGATGGATGAAGGCTCGGTGGGGACCCTGACCCTGGCCCTGTCACCGGATGGGCGGTTCCTGGCCTCGGCAGGACTGGATGCGGAGGTGAAGGTCTGGGGACTTCCGTCCGGGGAACTGGTGGGACGGGTCGGTGGCCAGCAGGGCTTCCTGTCGGCCCTGGCCTTCTCACCCGACGGCGCGGTCCTGGCGTCCGCGGCGTCCGACCGGACCGTGCACCTGATCGGGTTCCGGGCCCTGGCGCATCCGCCGTCCGCGGGGACGACGGGCATCGAGGACCTGCTGCGACGCCATGGACTGGTCTGGGACGAGGCCCGCTTCCTCCTCCAGCACCGCTGAGCTTCCGGTGACGGGAGTGGCTCAGCGGGCGGCGGTGGCGCCGGTGCTTCCCGAGGTCGCCCGTGCGTACAGGTCGCGCTTGAAGCCCATCGAGAACAGCACGAGCGTGATGAGGTACACGGGCTCGATGAAGAAGAGCAGCGGGCCGCCCAGGGACAGGCCGTGGGTCTTCTTCTCGAAGACGATGTGCGCGCCCACCACCAGCGCGAACCGCACGACCATCACGCCCACCGCGATGCCCACGGCGGTTCCGGTGAGAAGGCGCGACACCGCCTCGGCGGCCGCGAGCGTGGGCAGCAGCGGCACGGCCATGAGCAGGCCCGCCGTCCACTCCAGCGTCACGGCGTAGAGGACCACCGCGAGCACCAGCAGGTGCGCGGCGGTGAGGGCCAGGCCGGGCACCGGCAGGTGCACCCAGGACAGGGGCACGAGCAGTGAAAACGTGAAGAGGTAGGCCCCCACGAAGTGCACGGCGCGGCTGACGCCGTTCTCGTGCAGGGGCAGCCAGGGGCGCAGTTTGTCGGCGAAGCTCATGGCGCCCGAACGTAGGCCATCGGCTCGACGGGGGCACCTGCCCCGGGCCGGGAGAATATCGACCCACCGGGGCGTACCTGTGAGGCAACACGCTGTTCACCCATTGCACTCACAGTGAAGGAACTCCCCCGATGAAACAATTTGTGTCTCCAAGCTTCATGCGCGGCGCGCTTCGTGGCGCCGGCTTCAAGGTCGCCGTGGTCGCCACCGTGGGCGTGGCCCTCACCAGCGCCATCAGCTTCGCGTCCGTGTCCGCGCGCACGGCGCCCCATGACTTCACGCAATCGGACGTGGACGCCATCGTCGGGCAGATCCGCCAGGTGGACCCGAGCACGTTCTACATCCGGGTGCCCACGTTCTCGGTGCGCGGTCAGGTCAATGGCTCGCGCCTCTACGGCACGCTGCCCATCTCCTATGTGCGGCGGATGGCGAGCGTCCAGAACGTCGTCCTCCGCGAGGACGCGAACATCATGGGCCTCGTGATGAATCCCAACGACGCGTCCCAGATGGGCTCGGGCGCCAGCTCGACCCGCGTGGCGCTCGCGCTCGACAGCATCCTCTCGGACATCACCCCCAACACCTACCAGTTCCTGAGGTAGTCCATGCGAACGGCCCCACCGCGGCCCGCCGGTGACGAACGCCGGGCGGGTGTGTGGGCGTGCATCGCGGCGCTGCACCTGGCCGTGATCGCCGTCTTCATCTGGACGGATATCTCCAGGGGTGAATCGGACGCCGCGTTCCATCGCGGCGTGCGCACCTACAAGGAACTGTCCGGCGTCGTCAGCGATTATCGCTTCTTCTCGCCCGCCGTCTCCGATGACACGCGGACCGGCTTCTTCCTCGAGCTGAGCGATGGCGGCACGCTGTTCCAGTCCCTGGAGTCCGAGGACCTGGAAGTGGGGCTCCGCTACGAATGCATCGTCGCCTCCAGCCTGCGTTCCAGCAAGCGGACGCAGGATGTGCTGGCGCAGTCGTGGGCGGCGGTGATGCTGGGAGCCCATCCGGAGGCTTCCCGCGTCACCGTCGTCATCCAGTCCTATGCCCTGCCTCCGATGCAGGCCTTCGCGGCCGGAAGCAAGCCGGACTGGACCCTCAACTACACGGGCACCTTCGACCGCCGCGACGAAGCGCCCGCCCAGGTGATCCGATGACGCGCCTCCACGCCGCGCTGAAGCGCTTCTGGTTGGAGCCGGTGGTGCCCGACGCCCTCGCGTTCCTCCGCGTGGCCGTCGCCGGCATCGCGCTCGTGCAACTGGTCATCCTCTGGCCGTACCTGCGCACCTTCTATGGCAACTATGGCCTCGTGCAGTGGGTGGTGACCGACCTGAGCTCCCGCAGCTGGACGCCCAGCGTCGGGATGCTCGCGCTCAAGCTGGCCCCGCTGGGCATCAGCGCCACGGCCACCCTCTACGGCGTCTTTAGCCTCTACGGGGTGAGCCTGGTGGGCATGCTGCTGGGCTACAGGACCCGGCTCTTCGCGGTGCTCGTGTGGGCCATGCATGGCCTCACCTCCGCGAGCGCGACGCTGTCGCTCTACGGCGTGGACACCCTCCTCCACGTCCTCTTCTTCTACCTGGCCGTCATGCCGACCGCGGGGCGCTGGTCGCTGGATGCGCTCGCGGGCAGGGCGTCGGGGGAGCCCTCGTCCCTGGCGCGCGTCGCCCAGCGCACGCTGCAGATCCACCTGTGTTTCATCTACCTCAACACCGGCCTGGCCAAGGCGCAGGGCATCCAGTGGTGGACCGGGGAAGCCCTCTGGCGCGCCCTGATGCAGCCGCAGTTCAACGTCTTCGACTTCTCCTGGCTCGCGGCGCATCCCTTCATCGCCCAGCTCGCCTGCTGGGGCACGTTGGTCATCGAAGTGGGCTACGCGGGGATGATCTGGGTGCCCCGGCTGCGGCGCCCCTGGCTGCTGACCACCCTGATGTTGCACGCCGGCATCGCCGTCTGCCTGCGGCTGTGGCTCTTCTCACTGACGATGATGGCCTTCAACCTGGCCGCGTTCGCGTGGGGCCCGCGGCCCGCCGTGGCGCCCGAGCCTCCGGAGGACGACGCCCAGCCCGTGCGCGTCCCGGACGCGGCGCTCCTGGCCGCTGAAGCGAGCTGAACCCGGGGGAGGGAGGCACGGTGTCACCGCCGAACCCCTTCCCCGGAGCAACGCCCTGACGCCGTGGCTTCCGCCTCCGTGCTGTCTGTTGGACTGACAGTCATTGGTGCGCCTGGCGGTGTCTGTGATTGTCCGGAGCTGCTCGCCATCCTCCGGAACCCCCATCCTGAAGTCAGGCGATACCTGCCGGCAATTCCAACCGGAATCAGGCAGCTATTGCCGTGAATCCATACAGTGGCGCCAGCCGCCGAAGGCAGGCGTAATCTGCCCTCGGAGGAGCCCCAATGGCAGGCGTAATCTGCCCTCTCCCAGCCGCGCGCACGACAAGTCCAGTTACATTGAATTAAGCGGATTAAGTCGTTTGATACGAGATTTCCGCTATCGCTCTGGCTTTTCTGATGCTATGTCCCGCGCAACCCGGGTGTGATGAAACTGTCTTCCGGGGGTGACCCGTCATGGGTCGTGGTTCCAGAGGGGGAGTGATGGGAAAACATTGTAGCGGTATGGGGATGCAGTCGACGACCGCCTGATGAGCCGCCTCTGGAAGGGCGCTCGGTAGCGCACGCGTTCTCCCTTCCAGCGGGCTCCAATCCATTGCCAGAAAACCGTGGCCGGTCTGGACGTGTCTCCAGGACGGACCGCCATGTGCTTCGCCGTGTCGTGGGCGCCTTGGGGGCGCTCACGTCGCTGGCGCTGACGGACCCGTTTTATCTCGAAGGAAGCTGCCTGCTATGTGCGGATTCATTGGCGTCTACCAGCGTACTCCCGCGTCCTTTGACGAGCGGGCCCTCATCACCGCGCTGACCACCCTCCACCACCGCGGCCCCGACGAGCGCAGCCTGTGGCATGACCCGGCCGGCCGCGCCGTGCTGGGGCATGTCCGTCTGAGCATCATCGGTCTGGACAACGGCAAGCAGCCCATCGTCGCGGATCAAGGCGACCTGGCGCTGGTGGTCAACGGCGAGCTCTACGACCACGAGCGGATCCGCCGCGAACTCCAGGCGCTCGGCTGCGAGTTCAAGACGGACTCCGACAGTGAGATCGCCCTGCACCTGTACCGCCGCTCCGGCCTCGCGGGCCTCAAGCAGCTGCGCGGCGAGTTCGCCATCCTCCTGTTCGACCGTCAGCGCCGCCTGATGCTGGCCGTGCGCGACCGCATGGGCATCAAGCCCATGTTCTACGCCCAGCACCGGGGCGCCTGGTACTTCGCGTCGGAGATCAAGGCCCTGCTGGCCGCCGGGGTCCCCGCCGAGTGGGACGAGGACGCCTACGCGAGCCGCGCCTTCTATCTGCGCGACCACACCCTCTTCAAGGGCGTGCGCAGCGTGCAGCCGGGCTGCTGGGTGATGGCCGACAGCGGCGGGCTGCACCACGGCCGCTACTGGGACATGGAGTTCGCCCGCCAGGACGCGCCGGATCCTTCCGACGAGCAGGGGATGATCGAAGCCGTGCGCGCCGCGGTGGAGAAGTCCGTGCGCCTGCGCCTGCGCGCCGACGTGCCCATGGGCGTCTACCTGAGCGGCGGCATCGACTCGTCCGCCATGCTGGGCGTGGCCACGCAGCTGTCGGGGCAGCCGCTGGACGCGTTCAACCTGTCCTTCACGGACATGGACGACTACGACGAGAACCGCTTCGCCCGGCTGGCCGCCGAGCACAACGGCGCGCGCTTCCACACCGTGGCCGTGTCCCAGGACGACCTGGCGGACCACTTCGAGCAGGCCCTCTGGCACAACGAGACGCCGTTCTTCAACGCGCACGGCGTGGCCAAGTACATCCTGAGCCGCACGGTGCGCGACGCCGGGATGAAGGTCGTCCTCACCGGCGAGGGCGCCGACGAGGTGTTCGCCGGCTACCCGCACTTCCGCCGCGACATGCTCCTGTACAACCCGGAGCGTCAGGACCCGAAGCTCGTCACCCAGCTGCGCCAGCGCATCCAGGAGAGCGAGAACGGCTACCAGCGGCCGGACATGCCCCAGGACATCCACTGGATGGTGGAGCAGTTGAGCCACGGCGTGTCCTGGCTGGACAACCAGGCCGGCTGGTTCAAGGCGCTGGAGGCCCTCTACCGCCAGGACTTCCGCGACCGCTTCGAGGGCACGGACCCCTACCGCCAGTTCTACGACCGCCTGGACCACCGCAACCTGGAGGGCCGCGACCCCGTCCACAAGTCCATGTACCTGTGGGCCAAGTCCTACCTGCCCAACTTCGTGCTCACCACGCTGGGCGACCGCATGGAGATGGCCAACAGCATCGAGGGCCGCGTCCCGCTGCTGGACCACCACGTCGTGGAGCTGGCCTGCCAGATGCCCGTCTGGATGAAGGTGCGCGGCTCCACGGAGAAGTACGTGTTCCGCGAGGCGATGAAGTCCTACCTGCCGGACGCCCTCTACAAGCGCAAGAAGCACTACTTCCGCGCGCCCCCCGCCACGCTCCAGCAGAAGGGCCGGCTCTACCAGCTGGTGCGCGACGTGCTGAACGGCTCGGAGCTGGACTCACTGCCCTTCTTCGAACCGGCCCGCGTGCGCGACCTGCTCAACCGCCTGCCCCAGCTGAGCGCCCATGAGCAGGGCCTGTTGGATCCGATGCTGATGGAGCTGACCAGCCTCTGCCTGTTGCAGAACCGGTACTCGCTGCGCTCCTCCGCGCCGCAGCCCCTGTGGAGCGCCCGCGAGGAGGCGGCATGAGGGTCGCCATCATCGGCGCGGGCCTCAACGGCCTGGCCTGCGCGGTCATGCTCAAGCGCCTGGGCATCGACTGCGTCGTCTTCGAGCGCGGCAAGGGACCCCGGGACTCCGGGACGGGCATCTACGTCTGGCCGCAGGCCATGCAGGTGCTGCGCTTCGTGCTCAAGGACCGCAGGTTCCTCTCCCGGGGCCAGCCCATCGAGTTCCTGGACACGCACGACAAGCACGGCCGGCTCATCCACAGCCAGCCGGTGCGCCCGGACGGCCTGGGCCTGCCCGCGCCCGCGATGATGT
>SECN01000259.1 GCA_004173515.1 Myxococcaceae bacterium
GCATCTCCTGACGCCGCGCATTTTCTCCGTCTCGCGTCTCCATCCGTCGCGGCCCTCGACGATCACGATACCCGTCCGCCTTCAAGCGATCCGGCACACGTCGCTGGCCGGACAGTTACGTACCTCAAGGCCGGTCGCTACCGCCTGGAGGTGCAGTCCATCCGCACCAAGGACGGCTTCAAGGGTCTGTCCGCCATCGCTGAGTTGAAGGTGGTGTCCGCCGAGCGGACGCAGCCCACCAGCGAACCCAGCCGCATCGGCATGGTGGCCTCCTACGTGGAGAACCTCTCCGACGCGAAGAAGAACGGCGGCGGGCGCTTCAAGGCCTTCGTCATGGCCCTGGTCGGCGCCGATGAGGAGCAACTGTCCCTGGAGCAGCTCGCCAAGTTCACCGGCGAGAAGCAGGCCGGAACCTTCCTCCTCATCGACTGCGAGGTCTTCCCCAAGATACTGCCCGAGAAGGACGGCAAGCCCGGGAAGGTCATCGAGGGCTACCGCTGGAGCACCGTCAGCCCCACGGACGACGAGTTGACTGCCATCGAAGCGAAGCGCGCCGAAGCGAAGCTGCCGGCCCTCGCCGTCGCCCTGGCCTGAGCAGTCCCCTTCCCCAACACCGCTGAGTACCTGGCGAGTCCCCACCGCCACGGCTGGCCCACGACACGGGCCTCTTCGTGTTGTGCCCGCCTCCCTCTTCAGCTTCGACACCGAGACGCACCTGATTCAACCCGGCCTCCTCGCCCCACCACTCGTCTGCGCATCCATCGAGCACACGGCACCGGGCAGTGAGCGCCTCCTCTCCGCAGCCCAGGCGCGCGACTGGTTCCGAGACGCCCTTGCCTCCCCCAGCGTCCACATCACAGGAGCCAACCTCGCCTACGACCTGGGCGTCATGTGCGCGGACGACGCGCGGCTCGTGGATGCCGTCTTCGATGCCGCTGAAGCCGGCCGCCTGCACGACCTCGCCATCCGCGAGGCGCTCATCGACATCGCCCGAGGGCACCATGGCGTGGATCCCGAGACGGGCCGCCAGTTGGGCGACGACGAGGGCGCTCGCTATCCCCTCTCTCTCCTGGTGACGCGCTACCTGGGTCTCGACATCTCCGCCGAGAAGAAAGCCCCGGACGCATGGCGCCTGCGCTACGCGGAACTCGATGGCGTGCCGCTGGCGAAGTGGCCCACCGCCGCCGTGGCGTACCCGAAGCGCGACGCCCGCTTCACCTTGGACGTCCACCTCGCCCAGGAGCGCGTCGCGGCCAGCGTCGCCAACAGCGGCAACCTCCACGCGGAAGGCGACCAGGTCCGCGCCGCCCTGGCGCTGCACTTCGCGTCCATCTGGGGCCTGCGCACCCACGGAGAACGCGTCGCTAAGCTGCGGGAGCGCGTGGAGCTGGAGTGGAGTGCCAACCGCGCCCGCTTCCTCGCCGCGGGCATCTTCCGGCCTGACGGCACCAAGGACTCGAAGCGCCTCTCCACGCTCGTCTCCGCCGCCTACAACGGCCTGCCGCCCGTCACCTCGCCCACGGAGCGCTTTCCGGATGGGCAGGTGGCCACCGACAGGGACACGCTCATCGACTCGGGCGATCCGCTACTGGAGGAGCTGGGCAAGGCCGGCAAAGTGGACAAGTACCGCTCCACCTACCTGGGCAAGCTGGAGGCCGGCGTCACGCGGCCCATCAACCCGCGCGTCAACATTCTGGTCTCCACGACGCGCGTCTCCAGCGACTACCAGCAACTCCCCCAGCGAGGCGGAGTCCGCGAGTGCCACGAGGCCCGCCCTGGCTTCGCCTTCTGCTCCGTGGACTACGCCGGCCTGGAGCTGCGCACCATGGCCCAGCGAGCCATCTGGGACGTGGGCTGGTCGCGCATGGCCGAGGCGCTGCTGGCGAAGGAGGACGTCCACACATCCGCCGCGGCGACGTTCCTCGGGGAGAGCTATGAGGGCCTCCTGCCGCGCGTGAAGGCGAAGGAAGCGACGGCCACGTCCTTCCGCGCCCTGGCCAAGGTCTTCAACTTCGGCAAGGGCGGGAGCATGGGCGCGGGCGCCATGGCCTACCACGCGCGGGCGAAGGACGACGTCCGCTTCTGTCTGCTGGCGAAGCTGGCTGAGACGTGCGGCGTCGAGCGCGTGCCCGTGCGCGTCCAGGGCAAGGTGAAGATGGTCTGCGCTGCGTGCGTCGAAGTCTCCCAGCGCTATGGCGACAGGTGGCTGGACGCGTGGCCTGAGCAGCGGGAACTGTTCTCCAAGGCAAGCCGCCTCACCTACGGCGACCGGCTCGTGGACGTGATGATTCCCGGAGCCAACATCCTCCGGGGCGGATGCGGCTACACGCAGTGGCTCAACACGCCCTTCCAGGGCCTGGGCGCCGTGGGCGCGAAGCTGGCCACCTGGCGCGTTGCCCGGGAGATGTACACGGCCCGGCGCTCCCCTCTCTGGGGCTCGCGGCTCGTCCTCATGGTGCACGACGAGTTGGTGGCGGAGCTGCGCGCGGACTGCCCCAACCGGCTGCACGACGCTGCCGAGCGCATGGCGGAACTCATGCGGCAGGCCATGCGCGAGACGACACCAGACCTCGCCGACGTCATCGAGGCCGAGCCCGCCCTCTCGCGCATGCTGTCGAAGGACGCGGCCACGGTCCGAGACGCTGTTGGGCGCCTCCGGGTGTGGGAGCCAGCGGAGCGGGCCGCCGCGTGAATCACCCGTGCCGGCTGCCCCCATTGCAGGGAGGTGAACTCCGAACGAGCACCTACCCGCGATGAAGGTGCCACGAAGCTCGTCGCCATCGATCCTGGACTGCGTCACTGCGGCGTGGCTCTCTTCGACGTCGCCTCCGCATCCCTCCTCTGCGTCGGACTGCCGAAGAACCCCGAGCCTGCCCACGGAGCGCTGTCGCTCGCATCGTGGGCCTCCATGGCTGGCGCGGTCCATGAGTGGCTACGTCCACGCGTAGGCGAAGAGCCTTTCCAGCTTGTCATCGAGTTGCCCCGCGTCTACGCCGCCGCGCACCAACGAGGCGACCAGAACGACCTCATCCAATTGGCTGGCGTCGTCGGCATGCTGGGCGGTGCCCTGGCGCCTGTAGCAGACCGACGCAGCGTCTACCCGCGCGACTGGAAGGGCACCCTCGACGCGGACGCGTTCATCGAGCGCATCAAGCAGCACCTCGACGCCGCCGAGCACTTGCGCGTCGAGCTGCCCTCCGCGCAGGACCTTCACCACAACGTCTGGGACGCCATCGGCATTGGGCTTCACGCCCTCGGTCGGCTCTCGCCCCGTCGCGTCTTCCCGAGGTGATCATGTCCGAGCCTACTTCGCACGCGCAGAATGCTGCGCCCGACTTCCTCACCGTGGACGAGGCCGCAGCCCTACTTCGGGTGAACCGGAAGACGCTCTATGAGGCCATCCGTCTTGGGCAAGTTCCGGGTGTTGTCCGCCTCGGAAGAGTCCTGCGCATCCAGCGGATCGTGATGGTAGATTGGTCCCGGGGTAACAGTGGTCCTGCGCTCGGAGTGAACCCATGAGCGTCAGACTACGGAAGTGGAAAGACAAGAACGAGAAGTTGCAGGAGGCATGGACGGTGGACGTGAAGCTCCAACATCCGGATGGTCGCGTTGAGCGCATCCGCAAAGCATCTCCGGTGAACACGCGCCGGGGTGCTGAGCAGTACGAGCGAGAGCTGCGTCAGTCACTGCTCGCTGGCACCTTCGGAAAGGCGCACGAGCCCGAAGAGGGCATACCGACGGTTGCTGAGTTCATGCCGCGCTTCCTCACCTATAGCGAGAACAACAACAAGGCCAGCACCCTTGCGGCAAAGCAGCAGCTGCTGGACACGCACTTGATCCCCGCGTTCGGACATTTCCGACTGGATCAGGTGGGAGCGGATGCTGTCGAGAAGTTCAAGGCCACGAAGAGAAAAGAAGGACTCGCCCCGAAGACGATCAACAACGCGCTCACCGTGCTGCGGACCATCTTCTCCGTTGCTGTTGAACAGAACGTGCTCACGCATCCACCGCGCGTCAAAATGCTGAAGGCGGCGAAACCAGATTTCGACTTCCTCTCATTTGAAGAAGCAGAACGCCTTGTCGATGCCGCAGATGCAGAATGGCGTGCGATGCTGGTGGTGGCGCTCCACACGGGGCTTCGCCGCGGAGAACTCATCGCGCTTCAATGGGACGCGGTTGCTCTCACCACGGGGCGCTTGATGGTGAAGCGCAACGTCTGGCGTGGGCATTTTGGAACCCCCAAGGGAGGGCGTTCACGCGAAGTTCCGCTCAACGCCATCGCGCTCCACGCGCTCAAGCAGCAGCGACAACTCCGAAGCCCTTTCGTCTTCTGCGACGCTGAAGGCGCGTACCTCAAGAACGATGCATGCCGTAATGCGATCCTTCGTGCCAGCAAGCGCGCGGGGCTCCGTCCTATCGGCTGGCACGTCTTGCGGCACACCTTCGCAAGTCACCTCGTGATGCGCGGAGTGTCTTTGAAGGCTGTGCAGGAACTCCTGGGACACGCATCGATGGAGATGACGATGCGTTACGCCCATCTGAGTCCCGACGTGAAGAAGGATGCGGTGAAGGTGCTGGAAGCGCAGCAGCCCAGGGGCACACTGGGGGCACATGGCGCCGACAGCGCCAAACAGCCCAACGTTTTCAACTAGTTACGCTTGCACGAGCCGGGGATCGAACCCGGACGACCCTTGCGGGTCAGCGGATTTTAAGTCCGCTGCGTCTGCCAGTTCCGCCACTCGTGCGCCGACATGGCGGGAAACCCTACCGCACCCGCGCGGCTACAGGAACATCTCACTCCTGCCATAGAGCCGCTCGCAGGGCAGCTCGCGCTCGCGGCAGTGCTGGACCAGGCGGTCGGACTCGATGATTTGAATCGACTCCGGGGTGTACGCCAGCCCGAGCACGTGCCGCAGCCAGGGCTCCTGGGCCATGGCGTAGACCCAGACCGAACGCGGGTTGAACTGCTTGACCAGGGACGCGGCCTGTTCGAAGCCGGAGCCATTGAGCCGCCGCGCCTGGTCCATCTTGCGCGTGAGGGGGCGCAACATCAGGGGCCCATACACCCAGCTTCCTGGCGCGCCTTCGCACTCCATCCCCACGAACATCATGTCCACGTCGCCCACCCAGCGGTGGACGTGCGCGTAGATCTCCGGCTCCATGTTGCGCGAGTCCGCCGCGAACAACACGCTGCGGCCTCCCATGCTGACGATGTAGCCCGTCTTGGCGCGGATCAGCAGGTCGCCGTGCTCCCCCAGGAACGGCAGGGCCATGATGCTGCCCCCCGGGATGTCGAGCGTCTGCAGGTCGTCCACCGCCACCACGTCGCGGAACCCCAGGTGCTCCAGCGTCAGCTTCAGGGACGGATCCAACAGGCTGCCGCTGTCGTTGCGCGGCACGAGCACCGTCTTCACCCGGTGGCGCAGGTGGAGCAGGGTTTCAATCTGCGCGTGGTCCTGGTGGTTGTGCGTGATGAGTACGTAGTCCAGCGTCTCCGGCAGGTCGGAGAACGAATACCGGTCGATGCCGCCCGCTTCGTCGTAGCTGAGGATGGGATCGGTGATGACGCTGACGCCGCCCGCCTCCATCAACACGCACGCATGGCCGAAGTAGCGCACGCGCACCTGGTCGCCCCGGTAGGGCTCCGACACGCGGCTCTCACACGTGTCCGTCACCAGCGCGTCCAGCAGCGGCACCTGCGCGCCGGTGAGCTGGAGCGAATCGCGCAGCGCCCCCAGTGACGTCGCCGTCCACTTCGCCCGCACCAGCGCGTCGATGGCCGGACTGTCCAACGTGAGCGACACGTGCAGGCGCGTGGGGTCCTCCAGCCGGGGCGTGCTCAGCATGAAGGGACGGCCGTCCGCGCCGGACTCGAACAGCTCCAGGGCCTGGGCCCCGCGGTTGTAGAAGGGACTGCGATACAGCAGCGATTCAAAGAGACGGAAGGTCGGGCGGTTCTCCTGATCGTAGAAGAGCTCCACGTAGCCCCTGAGCGGCGCGGGAACGCGGGCATAGAGCGACTCCAGCGACAGCCCCTGCCCCTCCTTCGCCAGCAGGGCGTCCAGCCCCTTCAGGGCCTCCACCAGCTCCAGCGGCTTCGCCTGCGTGACGAGCGTGCGCTCCAGGAGCGCGGCCACCCGGTCCGACTGGTCCACGGGACAGTCCAGGAACGGGCCGCCCATCATCTGCGGATCCTTCGCCGCGTCCTCATGGACCGCCGGATTCGCGAGGAAGGACTTCATGATCTTCACGTGGTTCGCCACGTTCAACGCCGCCGTCGCTGGCGAGATGAGGTGCGTCCACGCGTACCAATGGTTGAACAGCGGATCGAGCACCACGTTCCGCTTCAAGAAGACCTGTCGATCCACACTCACCACGAACCTCCTCGGCTGCCGGGCCTCGCCCCGGCAGGAGCCCCGTCATCCACGCACCCGGCGAGGGCGGCGCGGTGTAAAATTCCACACGCACTGGCAGTCAAGGTCGTGGCGCCGAGGCGGCCGGCATGCTCACCAGAACCTGCAACAAATGCAAGACGCGGCAGGTGTGATGCCCCTGATCATGCGCGCTTGTTACAGAATCTCAGTTGAGTCATAGAGTGCCGCCCTCTCTGGCTAATCCGAGCATGGCCAGATCCAGCCTTTCAATTTGCAACCGGGTTGCTGATGCACTCCAAGAACGCGCTTTTCTCCTCTGGGTCCGCTGCTTCTTCGCTCGTTGAACTCCTGAGACAGGCCGCGGAAGCGAGGGCGGATCAGCGGCTGTACACGTTCCTGGGAGAAACGGGCGAGGATGAAACCACGCTGACGTACGCCGCGCTGGATGTCCGGGCGCGTCAGATTGGTGCTGCATTGCAGCAAAGGGTGGCGCCCGGCGCCCGCGCCTTGCTGCTCTACCCGCCCGGCCCGGAGTACATCGCGGGCTTCTTCGGGTGCCTCTACGCGGGGCTCGTCGCGGTGCCTGCCTATCCCCCGGATCCCACGCGGCTGGAGCGGACCGTTCCCCGGTTGCGAGCCATCATCGAGGATGCGCGCGCGGAGGTGGTGCTCACCACCGACTTCATCGCGTCGATGGGGGAGTTCCTCTTCGAGCAGGCGCCGGAGTTGCGCGCCCTGCACTGGATGGCGACGGACGCGCTGCCAGCGGAGGCCGCGGGGGCCTGGAGGCCGCCTGCCGTGGAGACAGGCAGCCTCGCGTTCCTCCAGTACACGTCGGGCTCAACGGGCGCTCCGAAGGGCGTGCGGCTGAGCCACGGCAACCTGCTGCACAACCTGGAGTCCATCTCCCGGGCGTTCCAGACGCGTCCGGACAGCACGGGCGTCATCTGGCTGCCGCCGTATCACGACATGGGCCTCATCGGCGGCATCCTGGAGCCGCTCTACCAGGGCTTCCACACGGCGCTGATGTCGCCGCTCACGTTCCTGCGTCAGCCGCTGCGGTGGCTGGAGGCGGTGTCTCGGTTTGGGGGCACCATCAGCGGCGGTCCGAATTTCGCGTTCGACCTCTGCGTGCGGAAGATCGCCCCGGAGCTGCGCGGCACGCTGGACCTGAGCCGCTGGGAGGTCGCGTTCTGCGGCGCGGAGCCCATCCGCGCGGAGACGTTGGACCGGTTCGCGGAGGCGTTCGCGCCCAGCGGGTTCCGGCGTGAGGCGTTCTATCCCTGCTACGGACTGGCGGAAGGCACGCTCATCGTCTCCGGTGGGGCAAAGGGCGCCGTGCCCGTGCTCCGTTCGCTGGAGACGGCGGCGCTGGAGCAGCATCGCGCGATCCCCGCCACGGAGGGCACTCCGGGTGCGCGAACCTTCGTCGGGTCCGGCGGCTCGCTGCCTGACCAGGAGATCGTCATTGTCGATCCGGAGACCCGGTCGCGCCTCGAGTCCGGCGCGGTGGGTGAAATCTGGGTCGCGGGCCCGAGCATCGCGCAGGGGTACTGGGAGCGTCCGGAAGAGACGGCCCAGACGTTCGGTGCGCGGCTCGCGGAGGATGATGCGCGGACGTTCCTGCGCACCGGCGACCTGGGCGTGCTGCTGGACGGCGAGCTGTTCGTCACCGGCCGGCGCAAGGATCTGATCATCCTCCGGGGACGCAACCACTACCCGCAGGATCTGGAGCACACCGTCGAGCAGACCCACCCGGCGCTCCGACCGGGGTGTGGCGCCGCGTTCGCCGTCGACGTGGACGGCGAGGAGCGGCTCGTCGTCGCGCAGGAGGTGGATGCGCGCAAGCATGGAGATCTGGACGCACTCCTGGGTCAGTTGCGGCAGCGGCTGGCGGAGCGGCATGAGGTGCGTCCCCATGCGCTGGTCCTGCTGGAAGCGGGCGCGCTGCCGAAGACCTCCAGTGGCAAGGTGCAGCGGCGGGCCTCACGCGCGGCGTTCCTCGCAGGAGAGCTGCCGTCGGTGCGGCTCTGGCGCGAGGCCGACGACGCGGGGACGGACCTCGTGCCCGAAGCATCCGAACCCGACGCGGCTCCGGTCGCGGAGAGCGATGCCGTGGAGTCCTGGCTGCGGGCGCGGCTGGCGGCCCGCGCACACGTGCGGCCGGAGCAGGTGGATGCGCAGGAGCCCATTACCCGACTGGGATTGGATTCACTGGGGGCCGCGGAGCTGGCGAACGACATCGAGCAGGGATGGGGCGCAGTGCTTCCGCTGGAAGCCCTGCTGCGGGGCCCGAGCCTCCTTGAGCTGAGCGCCCTGGTGAAAGCGCGGCGTGAGGCCGGGCTTCCTCCGCTGCTCCCCGTGGCTCGCACGGAGCCCCTGGCGCTGTCGTTCGCGCAGCAGCGACTGTGGTTCCTGGACCAGTTGGATCCGAGCAGTTCGCTCTACAACCTGGCGGTGGCGCTTCGGCTCGAAGGATGGCTCAACGTCGCGGCGCTGGAGCGCGCCTTCGAGGAAGTCCTCCGTCGCCACGAAGCGCTGCGCACCACGTTCGTCGTCTCCGACGGCGGGCCGACCCAGGTCATCTCCCCCGAATGCGCCTTCACCTTGTCCGTGGTGGAGGTGGGGGGCTCCGAAGCCGAGCTGATCCGTCAGGCAGAGGAGGCGGCTCGCGCCCCCTTCAACCTCGAACGCGGGCCGCTGCTGCGGGCCGTGCTGCTGCGGAACGCGGCGTGGGGTGAGGTGCTGGTCGTGACCGTACATCACATCGTCTTCGACGGCGCGTCGATGGGCGTGATGATCCGGGAGGTGTCAGCGCTGTACGCGGCGTTCGTGCAGGGCCTCAAGTCCCCGCTGCCTGCCCTACCGATTCAATACGCGGACTATGCCGCCTGGCAGCGACAGGCGTTGCGCGGTGAGGCACTGGAGGCCCAGCTCTCGTGGTGGCGTCAGGAATTGGAGGGCGTGCCTCAATCCCTCTCGCTTCCCACCGACTTCCCCCGCCCTTCCGTCCAGTCTTTCCGTGGCTCGAGCCTTCGCGTCCATGTGCCCCGGGCCCTGGCCGAAGCGGTCGAAGCCCTCAGCCTTCGTGAGGGCGTCACGCCCTTCATGACGCTGCTGGCGTCCTTCCAGTTGCTGCTTCACCGCTACTGCGCCCAGGACGACTTCTGCGTCGGCGCCCCCATCGCGGGCCGGGGGCGCTCCTCCCTCGAAGGCCTCATCGGCTTCTTCGTCAACACCCTCGTCCACCGCGCACGCTTCTCCGGCAACCCCTCCTTCCTCTCCCACCTGGCCCGGGTGAAACACTCCACCCTTGGCGCCTTCGCCCACCAGGACGTCCCCTTCGAGAAGCTCGTCGAAGCCCTCCAGCCCGAGCGCGACCTGGGTCGCACGCCTCTCTTCCAGGTGATGTTCACCCTCCAGCCCGATGCCCTGCCTCAACTCGCGCTGCCGGGCCTCCGCGTCCACCCGCTGGAGTTGCACTCCGCCACCTCCAAGTTCGACCTTGGCCTGTCCCTGACTCGCACCCCGGACGGCTTCGTCGGCGCCTTTGAATTCAGCACCGAC
>SECN01000260.1 GCA_004173515.1 Myxococcaceae bacterium
CACTTGCAGGTGTAGCTACCCACGCCGTCGATGCAGGTGCCACCGTTCAGGCAGGGGTTTGCGGCGCACTCGTCGATGTTGGTGCAGGTCACGCCGTCGCCCTCGTACCCCGCATCGCAGGCGCAGGTGAAGGAGCCCCCGGTGTTGGTGCAGGAGGCGTTTTCGTTGCAGTTGTCGGTACCGGCGGCGCACTCGTCGATGTCGGTGCAGGTCACGCCGTCGCCCTCGTACCCCGCCGTGCAGGCGCAGGTGAAGGAGCCCGCGATGTTGGTGCAGGAGGCGTTTTCGTTGCAGTTGTCGGTACCGGCGGCGCACTCGTCGATGTCGGTGCAGGTCACGCCGTCGCCCTCGTACCCGGCATTGCAGGCGCAGGTGAAGGAGCCCGCGATGTTGGTGCAGGAGGCGTTTTCGTTGCAGTTGTCGGTACCGGCGGCGCACTCGTCGATGTCGGTACACACTGTCGGCTGTCCCGTGCAGGTGTAGCCCGGCTCCACCTGGCAGACACTGTTACAGCCGTCTCCGGAGAGCTGGTTGTCGTCGTCACAGGTTTCGGCTCCACCAATCACCCCGTCACCACAGAAGGCTCGGATGGACGTCTCCACCGCGTCCACCTGGTAGGCCCCGAACAACGCGCCCCGCAGGCGCACGTAGCGATAGGGGTAGTTCCCGGGGTAGCTCGCCACCGCGACATGGGTCCCCAGGCCCATGTGCAGCAGGCTGGAGCCGACCTGGGTCCCATCCGCCTTCAGGAAGTCCACCTGGGCCACCAGGAACACCGACAGGCCATGGTAATAGACGCGCAGGTCGCCGGTGCCCTCCTCGCCCTGCCCCAGGTCCAGCACCAGCGCCGAGAGCAGGGTCGGTATCGTCGCCCGCTGCCCGTCCGGTGCGCCCAGCGCCCTGTTCGGGTGGAGAACCGCCGGCGTGGTGCCCGGCGCCACCGCGTCCGCATACAAGTCCCACGGCGGCGCGAGCTCCTGGCTCACCTGCGTCAACGCCTCATCACTTCCAGGCTCTGCCCCTTCGTCGAGGGGCTCCACACCACAAGCGCCCAGTGACAAGGCCAGTGTCACGCCCAGCCCCCACGACCACAGCACACCTTGACGGCTTCGCATCTTGTTTCTCCCCCAAGGAGCAGGATGGAACCCGGAATGGACCAGCCCCCCTATGGAACGAAAGACACTATTCCTCTCACCCTCCCGTTCGGCCAGCAACATGCAAATGGCCAGCGTCCTCTGGCGACCAGCCAGAAAGCACTTGAGAACCATGGACGCAGAGTCCATGACATGCATTTGAGCGCCTCCGCGAATCAGGGAGATGATGGGGGGTCACAGCGCACCTCCGACTGCGCCGGTGAGCCCCAGGAACGTGGGTGCTTGGAGCCCCAAAGGCGCTGAAATGCCTTCCACGCCTTCTGCTGGAGTCCTTGCGCCGGGGCATGTCAAGAATTGATGAGGGTTCTCCATTTCAAACGACAAATGTCAGAGTGGTATGGTTGTCTCCTGCTCCCCGGAATGCCTTCCGGAAAGGAGGCACCATGCTTCGACGCACATGGAAGTCCGCGCTGGTTGCTCTGTTCATCCCCAGTCTGCTGCTCACCGCCTGTGGTGAGGGACTGGAGTCGCGTCCCGCCCTGGACCCGGAGATGGCCCGAGTGCCGGCTGGCGCCCCGGTTCGCGAGGGCTACGCCTGGAACGCCGCGAGAGGGAAGCTGGTGCCAGTGAAGTACGCCGAGGTGGATGGACTGGCCATCCTCGATGGAGACATGGTTCTCGGCACGGTGGAGGAGATGGAGGCGCGCGTACGCGAGGTGAAGGCCCGGGGAGGTCTCGACGCCCCGGGAGTCCACGCCCAGGGCGTGGCCATCACCGGAGCAAACTATCGCTGGCCCAACTTCGAGGTGCCCTACAGCATCGACGCGGCCACACCAAACCAGGGGAGGATCACGGACGCCATCAATCACTGGCAACAGCGTACACACCTCCGCTTCGTACAACGCACCGTGCTCAACGCGGTGCTGTACCCGGACTACGTCCACTTCCAGTCTGGCACCGGGTGCAGTGCCAACACGGGGCGAATTGGTGGCAAGCAAGGGGTGTGGATGGATGGCACCTGCAGCACGGGCAACATCATCCATGAAATCGGACATGCGCTGGGCCTCTGGCATGAGCAGGCGCGCGAGGACCGCAATACCTACGTGCGCATACGGTACGAGAACATCCTCGCGGGCCAGGAGCACAACTTCGACCAGCAGATCGCCGACGGCGACGACCTCTTCGCCTATGACTACGGCTCCATCATGCACTACCCCCGGACGGCGTTCACGAGGAACGGGCAGACCACCGTCGAGACCCTGGGAGGGCAGGCCATCGGGCAGCGCGACGCGCTGAGCATCAGGGACGCGGCAACCGTGGCGCGTCTCTACTCGAAAACCATCTCCCTGCGCACCTCGGGCGGCTACTACCTGTGGGCCGAGGACGGCGGCGGCGGCGATTTGTATTCCACCTTCACCGAAGACCATTATTCCTGGGCGAAGTTCCGACTGGTGGACCGCAACGGCTTCGGGCTGCAATCCGGCGACCTCGTCCACCTGCAGACGCACGAAGGCAACTATGTCATGGCCGTGAACGGTGGCGGCTCGTGGGTGACAGCCACCCCCACGGCGCCTGGCAGCTATGAAACCTTCCGCATCTTGAAGATTGCCGGCACGGGCTTGCTCACCATCGGCACCGGAGACACCGTGGCCCTGACGACGCCCGATCTCCTCAACCCCCGCTACGTGGGGGTCGAGAACGGCGGCGGCGGCGGCAGCAGGGTGTACGCCGACCGCACTGCCCGGGGTCCATGGGAGCAGTTCACCATCACCTTCTACTGAGGGACGGGGTAGGGCCGAGTAACTCCGGGCGAAAGCAGACACGCGTCTGGGAGGGCGTGGTCTCGGGAAGTACCGTGGCCACGCCCAGGTCCTCGTAGATGAGGGCCGCTTCCGCCTTTGCCCATCCACTCCGTCCGCTCGGGAAGTGAGTGCGTCCAACTAGGGCGTGTTCGCAAATTAGAGCCAGAGGCGGATGGAGGCGATGAGGACCATCGCCAAGTAGTTGGCGGCGCGCCTTTCGTAGCACGTTGCCTCCCTCCGATTCTGCCTCAAGCGACGGAAGAGACACTCGATCCGGCAGCGCTTGCGGTAGGCCGTGTGGCGAAAGGCGCGAAGACGACGCTGGTCAGAGAGAGGGGATGGCGGCCCGCTCATTGTGCTCATGGCGCCAGGCTCGCGGGTACATCAAGTGCTAGCGCGATGGGCCCTGGCTGTCTCTCGCCCGGTGGCAGTACGTCTCGAAGCGCTTCACGTGGCGATGGGTGCAGCCAGGGCGTCACGGCCCATGGTAGTCCTCGATGAAGTCGGGGTGGTACCACTCCTCGACGGGCATGAACTTGAACCCCTCTGCCTCCCATCCTCGCAGTCGGTCCACCAGGGACGAGTGGAGGAGGATGGTGTAGAGGAGTTCGCCCAGTCGGAAGATGAGCCGTCTCTCCAGGGGAATGGCTGCGAGCGCATGCTCATCGAGCACGAGCTTGCCAATCGCCAACATCTCCCGGGGTGAGTAGAAGAGGCCCTTCGTGCGCTTCTTGTCGACGCAATAAATCGAGCGACAGACATGGAGCCACCAGAACCTCTGGACTTCCCCGCTTTCGACGGAGACGTCCGCCGGGAGAAACTGAAGGTGGCTGATGGCAAGAGGCTCAAGAAGGGACTTGGCCTGGGTGGAGAGCAGGGGCTCACAAGAGCCTTCATAGGCAGGGAAGGGTTCCTTCGGGAGCACTCCTGTGCGGATGCGTAGCTTGATGGGTTCTGTCACGAAGACAGGGCGCTGTTGCCAGGGGACTCCCACGAGCTGCTTCTGGGGTGGCGGTCCTTCGCGCTGCATCCATTGGTTGAGTGAATCGCCCATGAGCATGAAGTAGTCGTTCTGCATGTCGGCGTGTGGCTCGTGTGGCTCGTCGAATCCATCGAGCTTGCCGCCGTGACTTGCGTCAAGCAATTCAGAGGTGCGGAGCTTGATGTGGTGGGTTCGGTGACTTGATCTGCTGGGTTAAGTTTGGCTCCCAATGGGAGCTTTCTCGCCGAAGTAAGTTGCTGCCTTCGGGCGGGCGTAGCTGTGCTGCGGCCCCCCATGTCCGACTTCCGCGAGGCCGTTGAATCGATTTCGGAAGCCCAGTGCTCGGAGCACCCAGGTTTCTCCGCTGACGGTGCATGTACTCGTTGCGGCACCTTCGTCTGTTCCTTCTGCGCGTTGTCCTGGGCGGGCCGGTGCTTCAAGTGCGTTCATGCCGCTCCTGAACTCGCGACGCGCAGGGCCCGGCTCGCGGCAAGCCTTGTTGATGGTGCCGCGCTCCTGCTCCCGTGCCTACTCCTGGGCGTCCTTCGGTGTCTGGCCATTCCTGACGAGGCGGCGATGAATGCCCCAGTAGTCTACGCACCGGCACTCCTCGTGCTGTTCGTGCAGGCGAGCCTGATTCGGGGCACGGGGGCGAGCCTCGGCAAGAGGCTCCTGGGGATCCGCGTCGTCCGAAGAGATGGCCGTCCGGCGGAGGTGTGGCGGATCGCCCTGCTGAGGAACGTGCTCCCGATGGCGCTTTGCGGCTACTTCGGCTGGCTCGGACTCGTGGACGCGCTCTTCCTCGTTGGGGAGGAGCGGCGATGCCTTCACGACTGGGTGGCCGGCACCCGCGTCGTGAAGGCTCCTCGAGCGTAGCGCTCCTTCGCTGCGCGGTTCGTGACTGGCTGAAGCGTTGGGTTCGGAGTCCCTTCACAGCGAAGGGAGAATGAGAGGCGATGACATGGAGGGAGAGGTGAAGTCCGGGAGTCCCCGCTGGCTGGCTGGGCTCGTGTGTGTGGTGGTGGTGGTGATGTCCCTGGGGTGTTCCCGGCCGTGGAAGCGGGAAGACATCAGGACATGGGAGGGCTGCTGCGAGGGGGCTGACGCGTGCCTTGCGCTACTGCAGGAACTCCACGGCCCCGACACGGGGGAGAAGTGGCTGCCGCCGGAGCAGGCGTGTGCCTCCTGGAAGTTGGGGCGCGTGGGGGAGGACGTCGTCCCTCGGCTGATTTCGCTGCTTCGGCATTCGGACCGTCGCGTGCGCGGCGGTGCAGCACAGGCGCTGGCGAAGATGGAAGAGAAGGCCACAGGCGCTATGCCTGCGCTCATCGAGGCGTATGAGCGGGAGCCCGGTGGGCTGGCCCTGCACGCGCTCTCCTCACTCGATGACGAGAGAGCAGCGCCAGCCATTGTGCGCCACCTCCTGGAGTCGCCCACGTCGGCCCTGGAGCACCTCGGCCCGACATTGGCCCCGGTGCTCGTAGAGGTGCTGGAGAATCCGGAGTCGAGCTGGGAGGCGCTGGTGCTGGTGCGCCGCGTCCTCGCCCGGCGCCCCTCCATGTACACGGAGACGTTCGTTCCGCGCCTGCGGACGCTCCTCGCGCGGGAGCTGGAGGAGCCCACTCTCCGGCGCCCACCAGGGACGTCCTGCCCGTCGACGCCTGCGCCAAGCTGCGAGGCGGTTTTCGACGCGTGCACCCCGCGAGCGGCCTACGTGGCGTCGGCGTTGGCGGCCTACGAGCGCCGAGGCGCGAAGGCCGCGCCCGAGGTGCTCCAGGCGCTCCAGCGGGCGGACGTGCGCCTCACACCCGTGGCGCTGCAGGCGCTGGTGGCCTTCGGGAGTCCTGCTGCGGTGCCCGAGGTACTCCAGCAACTCGCCGTGCCTGAATGCCGTGCCCGGGCCCTTGCGAGCCTCGTGTCCCTGGGGGACGTCGCGCGGCCAGCCGCGACGGAGCCGCTGCTGCGGCTGCTGGCCACGGGGGAGGAGGGCTGGGTGCGGGCGCGGGCCGCGGAGGCCCTTGGAGGCGTGGGAGGTGCAGCCGCCCTCGAGGCATTGCGCCAGGCGGTGTACGCGTCGCACAGCGAAGTCCAGGCCGCGGCTGTCGGGGCGCTGGGCAGCTACGCCTTCCGGACGCATGCGGAGGAGCTGGTGCCGTTGTTCCAGCAGGTGGTGGCGAAGCACGCCTCTCCGGTGGCGCGGAGCCACGCGAGGTTGGCCTTGGAGGGACTCTCCGGGCAGGAGGTGCAGCCTGCGGAGTCCATCGACTGCGCCCGCATCAGTCCAAGACGCGCCGGAGGGTGGACGCTGCGCGAGGGGCACACCTCTCTCCAGTTGCACTGGGACAAGCCGAAGGCGCCCCCACCAGGGAGTCCGTGTGCAGCCGTGCCTGGAGGGGATTCCGCCTCCGTCCTCGAAGCCATGGGCGAGGCCTGCCTCGTCGGGTGGGACGACGGGGAGTTTGGGGGCACGCTGGAGGTGCATGAGGCCGGGCGGGTGACGGTGCTGGAGGAGCCCCACGCCAATCCCCTGCATGTCGTGCGGATGCACGGCGCCCTCGTGGTGGTGGAGGGCCTCGCGCACCTGTTTGGCGGCGCGGGGAGTCTGGTGCGTGTCGACGCGTCCGAGGGGCGGTGGCGTGCCATCCCTTGGGTGACTCTCCCAGGTGCGCCGATGGCATACGCGCTGGACGAGGCGGGAGACCTCGTGGTGGGGACGTCGGACCAGCGACTCGACGCAGTCGTCTGTGGCCGGGCTGGCACCTTCGTGTTGCCGCGCACGCTTTTTGATGGTTCCACGGCGTTCCACGGACCGGCTCGTTGATGGGCACTTCCAGCAAGCGCGCGAAACCACTGGAGTCCATCACGAACGTGCTCGG
Source organism: Myxococcaceae bacterium (assembly GCA_004173515.1). GTDB lineage: Bacteria > Myxococcota > Myxococcia > Myxococcales > Myxococcaceae > Corallococcus. Next base: position 6,755 of record SECN01000260.1, read on the forward strand.
ACGGGTGTCACCGCCGATGATGGCCTCTTCTTGAGGCGATTCCCCTTGGGGAATCGACGGTTGCAGCTTGAGCCGGAGCACGAGGCGGCTCAAGGCTGCCCGGAGGGCACCGCCGCCAGGCGGCCGTAGGGCCTTGAACCGACTCGGGATTCCGGCGTCCATCATCCAGCCGGCTCACCCGTCCATCAACAAGCGTGCTCGGCAACACTTCGCACCCGCCCACGTGGTGCGCGTCACGAGGGACGGGCGTCTGGCCCCCGTCGAACCGGACGGACGGCCCTGATGCCACCGCACGGGAAAGGGTGCCCCTCCCGAGGCAGGAGGGGGCTTGGCGCGTGCGTGGGCGCTTCAGCCGCGCCGCGTCCGCGAGCGGAACTCGCTGGCCCAGCGCTGAGCGGTGGCCTTGGCGCGCTCGCCATCCGAGGGAAGGTGACTCGCTGGCGGCTTCCCGGCAGGCGTTGGCTTCCCAGGGCCGGAGGTGCCGTCCGCCCCGGTTGCCCCTGCGGTGTGCCCCTTCTTTCGCACCCACATGCGAGGGGCGGGGTTGACGGTGGGCGGTGGCGTAGCAGGCGCGGTGTCGGCCTTGGGCCTGCGCCCGCGCGGGAGAATGACGTCGGGGACGCTGTGGGGAGCGGCGCCCTCCACCCACGCGGCATGCAGGCGGCCCGAGGCCACCATGAGGCGTCGCTTCTGGTAGTGCGCTCCGCAGTATCCCTGGCTGACGTGTGGGCGCTGGCAGCCGATGACGGCACACGCCCTGGCCGTAGGCGCGGGAGGTGGGCGCGGGGGCAGGTGCTGCGCTGGAGCGGGTTGCGGAGGCTTCGCGTCGCGGCCTGGGCGCTGGCTCGACACTTCCTGCTGGGGCCCCGGGGCGAGGCGCCTCGCCACCCCGGCCAGTCTCGCGACGAGGCTGGCGAGTGGGCGCGCCAGCTCCTCATCAAGGGCGGCGCGGAAGGCTGACTCAAGAGAGCCCGTGGACTTCGGAGCGGACGAGCGGAGCGGCTCCCTCGTGGAAGAGGATGTGCCGTGAGCCTTCAAAACAGGAGTGCGTGGGATTTTGGGCATGTGTGGCTTTGCTCGCATTGCTGTGTATTCGGGGCGAATGCGCGTTGGGACGGCGGGTGATGATTACCATCCTCTGGGCATGTGTCGTAGTCGAGCAGTGCTTGAGTGGAGGGAGGGAGCGCCCGCCTCTGGTGACAATACGAAGTGACCTCACGGAAATGGTTGTTGGCAGGCGTCGCCCGGCGAACTGGCACGTCGCGTGCTGTGGGGAATGCGGATGACGATGAGCGAGCGGGAGCCCTCGCAGAAGAACTGCGGCGGGTGGAGGTGGCGTTGCAGCGAGCATACGCGACGATGGACGGGAGTGCCGAATCGCGGACGCGGATGGCCAGGGCGAAGGCGGAGTACCGAACGGCAGAGGCCGCGGCGCTGCGCGCGCTGGGCGCCGAGGATGCGTTGAGGCTGGTGGAGGCGAATGACTCGGCGTGCGCTCACGCCCCTGAGCAGGAAGCACTGCGGGAGTGGGTTGCTCGCGGCGCGAGAGCGTTGCCCCTCCGCAGTGGCGAGCACCACGCATGAGGGGCGCGCCTCCTGGACGGACGTGAAACATCAGGTGAAACAGGACGCTTCGGCCGGCGGACGGGCCTGGGCCGCATGGGCATACCCTGAGAGGCATGCCATGCCGGCCCGGCTCACCCTCGCGTCGCCAGGCCCTCGCGCAGCATTTCATCCACGAGGGACGCGGCCTTCTCCTCGGCGGTTGTGCCCTGCACGCGCAGCGCCACGGACTCGAAGCGCTGGGTATTGGCAACCACCCAGTCGATGTACTCGGGAATGGAGAGGCGCTCCACGCCGAAGGCGATGTCCTGCATTCCCTTCACGATTTGGACGGCCGTGCCCATGAAGACACGTCCGTCGCGCATGACGATTACCATGACTTCTTCTCCTTCAGGTGTGTGCGCCAGCAGCCGGACTCGATGATGGGGCGGCCAGCCAACCGCCCCTTGGGAAACAGGTATGCCTCGACGCGGCCGGCACCGTCGAGGGCAATGGGACTGCGTTGGTAGAAGTGGGGGTGGCCCTCGAGCCTGTCGAGCGCCGCCAGCATGAGCGCGTCGACTTCGTACAGCTCCCCTGCGACAGCGTGCCTGCCTCCGGAGGCGAGGGTGGGGAAGGGCCCGTAGTCGTAGAGGCTGAAGCGGGGCTGCGTCCGCGCTGGGCCGATGCGGCGTGCGCCGCGCAGGAGGCGGTGGTTGGGCTCGCCGGACAGTAGCGTTCCGTAGACAAAGATGCGCGTCGGGGCGCTTGCGGCGGCCTTCATGCCGCACCTCCGAGTGCATCCTCCAGCGTGGTGCGGTTGAAGCGCAGCTTCCCGTACGCGCGCCAGAGGATGTGGAAGTAGTGGGCTGTGGGCGGCCAGCTTGCGAAGTCGTCCTCGGGCTGAAGGTACACCTGTGCGCGGTGACGCTTGCCTGTACTGTCTGTCATCAGTCGAGTGGCGCGTCGGTAGGTGACGGGATGTCCTTCATACGCATCGAGGGCTTGCAAGTCCTCTGTGTCGAGGCGGTACAGCAGCCCTTCGACGTGGGCGCCGCGCACTCGTTGGAGGCTGGCGACGCCACCACCCCAGCGCCGGCTGAAGCCGCCAAACACCAGGGTATGGCCGGGCAGTGTCGCGCGGGCTTCGACGGTGGCGCCGGGGCAGCGCGTCCGCATTTGTGCCCTGTCGAGGTTTGAGCCGTAGGCGAAGTAGAGCATGGGTTTCTCGTGTTGGAGACGGGCGTGCGGCCCGCCGATGTCATTGCCAGCCAGGGCGCCCGAAGGGCCCTGGCGTGAAGACCGCTTCAGGCGGCCAGCGCCTCGTTGCGTTCGCCACCCACGTCGCTCCCGTTGCCGCCCTGCGCGCCCTCGCTGCCAGGAGTGCCGTTCCCACCCGGGCTGCGCCTGTCGCGGCGCTGGCCCTTCCATGCGGCGCTGCCCTCCAGGTGTTTGAGGAGGTGGAGGCGCGCCGTCTTGAATTCCTCGCCGATGAGGCCGAGGTGGAGGAGGAACACCCGGAAGTCGTACTTGGCGGTGGCGGGGTTGAAGTCGCGGCGCTTGCTGGAGGCTGCCTTGGAAGCCAGGGCTCGGGCCGCGAGGGCCAACACCAGTTGGACGTTCACCTCCTGCAGCGTGCGCGGGCGCCGAGCCTCCAACCGCTGGAGGAAGGCCCCGTCGATGGGCCGGCAATACCGGGCCAGCCGCGTCGCGCTCACCCCGAGAGCCGTCTCCAGGAGGCGCTCCTGCTTGTGGACCATCTTCACGAGGTTGGTGACGCCCTTGGCGTCGAAGCGGCTGCCATCGACGTGGATGTGGATGCCGGTGGATGCGTCGGCGCGGGCGCCGGCCTCGCGTGCGGCGCGCACCACCTGCTGTAAGGCGTCCAGGTCCTGGTAGGTGAGGATGGGGGAGACGATTTCACCGCTGTACTCGCCCCCGCTCAGCGAGCCATCCGGCACCACCTTCCAGGTGCGGCCCTGCGTGTCCGTCACCTGCCAGCCCTGGTAGTCGCCGGAAACGTGCCCGCCCACCGCGCCCTGAATCGCGTGGGCCAGCTTCTGGCGGCTGGCGCCAACCGTCTCAATCTCAATTCCAAACCGGAGCGTCTTCATGGAGTTTGCCTCTCGCGTTCGCGCGGGGCCGTGGCGCCCGTCGCGAAACACATACAAGCTCTTGTGTGCGAATGAGGCAAGTCCACTTCGACGGCCGGGAAGGGCGGATTTTGGTGCCTGGAATATTCGCGAGAATACGCGGGGTTTCACACCCACCCTCGGCGGGTGGGCGGACAGTCTGCCAGGGCTGGGGTGGCAGGCGGAATTCCAGTGTGTGCGATTGCATCGGCGGGGAGGGGCGAGGAAACCCGCGCGGTGCGGCGGCGCGGGTTCCCGCTGTCCCCTCCGCTCAGCCCAGCAGAGTGTTGAGGAGCATCATCCCGCGCATTGCCTCGGCATGGTCCCCTTCGGCCAGCTCCAGGTAGATGCGGCCGTGGTTCGGCTCCGAGTGGCGCTCGCTCTGCACGATCCACCGCTCGCTGGCAGGGGTGTTCAGCTCCAGGCTGGCGGCGAAGGCGTGGAGCAACGCGCTCAGCTGCCGGTGGGTGGCGCCGGGCGGAAGGAAGATGTCCAGTTGAGGCTGGGCCGTGCCGTACCGGCTCTTGCCGAGGTCCAGGCTCAGCCTGACGTTGCTGAAATCAATCACCCTCATCGGGATGACGTGAAAAGGGATGGCCGTCGCGTTCATCGTCGGTATTCCTGTGGGATTGTGCGGTGCTTTTGTGTCCGTCGCGAAAGGCATACACGCTCTGGTCGGCTGGTGTATCAAGCCCTCTTTGATACCCTTGAGGGAGTGTGTGCGGTCCGGGGGGGCTGGTGCTCGGGTCGGGCGCTGTTTTTTTGATTGAGCGCGTGACTGGTGGTGATGCATGGCGTTCGCACTCAGCCCCCGTTTCGGTCCGCCCGCGTGGCTTGCCGGACGTGGCTGTCGCAGCCCGGCAAGGCCCTCGAATGGCGAGGCGCTGCGGCTAGGGCGCCCCCTTGGACGTTGGGGCGGGCCTCGTGCCCTCCCGCTCGGCTTGAATCTTCATCAGCTTGTCGATGATCTCGGCCTTCCTGGTTTCCCCCAGGTAGGGGAAGCTGTTCCCTGTGTCGATGACATAGCGGCGCAGCTTCTTGACGGTCATCGCTTCCAATTCGCTGCGTGTCTTCATGTTGTTCCCGTGGGGACGCGGGGCTGCGTTGAAGGCAGGGCCTCGGGCAGTACGAGTGCCTCGGCTCCCTGCTGCGTCGTCGCCATGGCAGGCTCACCCCTCTTTCGGGGCGAAGTGCGCGGCGGTTTCGGTGGCACCCATGGCCGTGAGTTTGTTGTGCAGCGCGTGCATGACGAAGCTCCTCCGGTTCGGGAAGCCCGCTTCGCGCCACGTCTTGTCCAGGGCTTTGACGGCCTCCGAGGCGAAGGAGAAGGGGAGGACGCGGTTGCCGTCTTTGCCCACCTTCGCCTCGCGCTCTGGTCGGGGGCCCACCGGCACGCGTCCAGCCTCCGCCTCCCGAATCTTCCACTTGAGGTAGGGAATGTCGTTGCTGCCCGTCGGGCGTCCCACGACTTCGCGGTACTTCGCCTGCACCTCCTCGAGCGACATGTTGGCGAAGCGCCCGCGCTTGGGGGACGGCTGCGTGCCCTCGGCCGTGGGGGCGGCCCGGGCCGCCCCCACGGCCGAGGGC